>NZ_CP108002.1:1210389-1512986 GCF_041435055.1 Streptomyces sp. NBC_00341
GGGCAGACCATTCGAGGGCGCCGTCCGGCGCTTCGGTGCCCAGCAGCGGGATGTGGACGACGGCGCGCAGGGTGGGGAGTTCGCGGCGCAGCTCCGCGACGGTGTCTGCGCGGTGGTGTTCCTTGCCGCCGTAGCGGTAGCCGTCGACGGTGAACAGGACGACGGGTTCGACCTGCTGGAAGCGGTCGAGGACGCTGCGGGCGCCGAAGTCGGGGGCGCAGGAGGTCCAGACGGCTCCGACGGCCGCGGTGGCGAGGAAGGCGACGACCGCCTCCGGGATGTTGGGGAGGTAGCCGCTGACGCGGTCGCCCCGGTTGACGCCGAGCGCGCGGAGTTCGGCGGCGAGCGAGCCGACCCGGCGGCGGAGCTCGGACCAGGAGGTGGGGGTCTGGGTGTGGGTCTCGTCCACGTGGAGCAGCGCGGGCGCTTCGGCGCGCAGGGGGTCCTCGGCGGCGCGCAGCGCGTGTTCGGCGTAGTTGAGGGTGGCGCCGGGGAACCACTGGGCGCCGGGCATGGCGCGGTCGCCGATGACGGTCTCGTACGGGGTGGAGAACCGTACGTCGAACCATTCGGCGACGGCCTGCCAGAAGGTGTCCAGCTCGTCGACCGACCAGCGGTGCAGCGCTGGGTATCCGCCGCCGGCCGGTGCTCCGTGGCGCTCGGCCGCCCAGTTCTGGAAGCGGGTGACGGCGGCGGTCGCGATGCGGTCCGGGCCGGGCTGCCAGAGGGGGGCTTCGTCGGCTGCTGAGGTCATGGGTCGGCTCCTGGCTGTGCGGGTGCGCGGGTCGGCGTGGGTCGCGCGCACGTGCTGGGGTGTGCGCGTGAGGCGGCTTTCACGGACGATGCCATGTGATCGTCCTTCGCACCAGGGCCGTCCGCACATGATCGCGTGTCCGGATATGTGGTCGTGGCACGCTTCGCCGTGTCGGGCCGTGCACCGGCCCGTGAGTGAACGGAAGTTGAACAGAACCCGCTGCCGTCGCACCGGATGGCAGGGTGTGCCGCATGAACGGTCGTGACCTGGTGCGCTCGGTGAAGTCGGTGGGTTCGAAGCAGGGGCTGCGTGCGGTGCGCTCGGCGTGGCGGCGCTCACGGCTGGACGCGCGGGCGCTGCCGTCGCGCGGGCCGGAGCGGGCGCGGGTGCCGGGGCTCGTGGTGGGGGCGGAGCCGGGGCCCGGCGGGGGCGTGGTGCGGTTCGCGCGGTCGGAGTTGTGTGTCCGGGTCGCGGTGGGGGGTGCGGTCTTCTGGGGGTGGGACGGGGCGGAGCCGCTGCCGTCGTACGCGCTGCCGGGGCCCGCCCCGGACGCCGATCCGCGGGCCGTTCTGGAGCCGGACAAGGACGGCGGGTGGCAGGTGGTGTCGGAGCGGCTGACCGTCGCGGTGTCCCGGCACGGGGCGGTGGAGCTGCGGACCCCCGGTGGCGTGGTGCTCCGTCGTGAGCTGCCGCCGCGGTGGTGGGAGCCGGTGGCGGGCGGGTCCGCGCGGTGGGTGCAGCGGTCCGAGGTCCCGGCGGACGCGCGGTTCTTCGGGCTCGGCGGGCGGGCGGGCGGTCCGCGGCTGAGGGACGGCGAGTACGGGCTGTGGAACACCGATCCGGGCGGCCGGTTCGGGCCCGGCGACGATCCGCTGTACGTGACGATGCCGGTTCAGCTGGTGGTCTCGGACGCGGGGACGCATCTGGCGTTCCACGACAACTCCTGGGTGGGGCGGGTGACGCTGCGCGAGGGGGCGGAGGGTGCCGGTTCCGGTCATGACCTTCCCGGCATGTCGGAGGTGCGGATGGAGGGCGGGCCGCTGCGCTGCTGGGTGGTGGCGGGCACCCCGGCCCGGGTGCTGCAGGGCTGGACGGCCCTGACGGGCGCGCCGGCGCTGCCGCCGTCCTGGGCGCTGGGTCCGCAGCACGCCCGCTGGGGTTTCGGGAGCGGGCGGGAGGTGCGGCGGATCGTGTCGGGGTACCGGGAGCGGGGGCTGCCGCTGTCCGTGCTGCATCTGGACATCGACCACTACGACGGGCACCGGGTGTTCACGGTGGACCAGGAGCGGTTTCCCGATCTGCCGGGGCTGGCGCGGGAGCTGCGCGCGGACGGGGTGCGGCTGGTGTCGATCGTGGACCCGGCGGTGCCCGCCGCGCCGGGTGACGCGGTGTTCGACGCGGGCCGGGCGGTGGGTGACTCGGGCGCGTTCGTGCGGGACGCCGGTGGGCGGATCGTGCGGGGTGAGGTGTGGCCGGGTGAGTGCGTGTATCCGGACTTCACCGATCCTCGGGTGCGCGAGTGGTGGGGCGGTCTGTACGCGGAGCGGCTGGCGCAGGGGTTCTCCGGTGTCTGGCACGACATGAACGAGCCGGTGTCGTTCGCGGCGTTCGGTGACCCGACGCTGCCCCGTTCGGCGCGGCACGTGCTGGAGGGGCGCGGCGGTGATCACCGTGAGGCGCACAACGTGTACGGCCTGGCGATGGCGCGTGCCGGGTACGAGGGCCTGGCCCGGCTGCGTCCGGACGAGCGGCCGTTCCTGTTCTCGCGTTCCGGCTGGGCGGGGATGCAGCGGTACGGGGGCACCTGGTCCGGTGATGTGTCGACGGGCTGGCCGGGGCTGCGGGCCTCGCTGTCGCTGGTGCTGGGCCTCGGGCTGTGCGGGGTGCCGTACTCGGGCCCGGATGTCGGCGGTTTCGACGGGTCGCCGTCGCCGGAGCTGTATCTGCGGTGGTTCCAGCTGGGCGCGTATCTGCCGTTGTTCCGTACGCATGCGGCGATCGGTGCGGGGCGCAGGGAGCCGTGGGAGTTCGGGCCGAGGGTGCTCGAAGCGGCGCGGGAGGTGATGGTGGAGCGGGAGCGGCTGCGTCCGTACTGGGTGACGCTGGCGCGGCTGGCCCGGCTGACGGGTGCGCCGTATGTGCGTCCGTTGTGGTGGGGTTCGCCCGGCGACCGGGCGCTGCGGGAGTGCGAGGACGCGTTCCTGCTGGGGGACGCGCTGCTGGTGGCACCGGTGCTGGGGCCGGGGATAGGTGAGCGGGCGGTGCGGCTGCCGCCGGGGCGCTGGTACGACACGGTGAGCGGTGCGGTGCACGAGGGGCCGGGGCAGGTGGTGGTCGGGGCGCCGTTGTCGCGGGTGCCGGTGCTGGCGCGGGCCGGCTCGGTGATTCCGGTGCGGGGTGCGGACGGCGGTCTTGAACTGGAGGTGTGGGCTCCGGTGGAGGGGCGCGGCGGTGGCGGCTGTGTGGTCCGTGATCCGGGTGACGGCTGGGAGGAGGCGGTGGTCGAGCGGTACACGAGCCGGCTGGTGGGTGGGCGGGTCGTGGTGGAACGGGAGGGTGCGGAGGGGCTGGTGGACTGCCCGGTGCGGGTGCGGGGGCTGTGAGCGGGCTCAGCGGTACCGGCCGGCGAACCAGGAGCGGACGGCCTCCGTATGGAGGGGGAAGGCGAGCTCTTCCGGGGCGCGCAGGATGTCGTATCCGGAGGTCTCGTCGGTGGGTGCGGATACGGGAAGGGTGGCGGCCGGCCGCGTCGGGAGCAGGCCGAACAGGAGCAGGTGGCCGTCCGGTGAGCTGAGTGCGTCGGCGAGGCGGACGTCGTCGCGGTGGGCCTCGATGCCGGTCTCCTCGCGGAGTTCGCGGACGACCGCGCCTTTCCAGTCCTCCGCGTGGTCGATGAAGCCGCCGGGCAGGGCGCGTCCGCCGAGGGCGGGTTCGATGGTGCGGGTGATGACGACCAGTCCGGTGCCGTCCGCGTCGGCGACGGGGAGCAGGGCGACGGCGACCGGCAGCGGGTTGCGGTAGGCGGTGGCGCCGCAGACCACGCAGGTGCGGGGCCAGGCGTCCGGGGACGCGAGGGCGGTGTACGGGGCTCCGCAGCTGCCGCAGTGGGAGTCCTTCACGGGCTTCACGGGCTTTTCGGGATTTCTCGTCGTCGCGGACACGCGCGGACTGTATCCGATCTCCTGACCGGCGCGGCCGGACTGTTGGACGATGTGCTCATGACAGGTCTTGCTTCCGCTTTCCGTGTCCTGGCAGCCACTGCCGCCACCCTGCTCGCCGTCACCGCCGCCGCCCCGGCGGCGCAGGCGAAGCCCGAGCCGAAGGCTCCCGCGGAGTTCGTGTCGCTGCGCGCGGTCGATCCCACGATCATCCAGGAGATGCGTTACCCCACGGGGCACGACTTCATGGGCGAGCCGGTCGACGGTTACCGCGATCCCCTCTGCATCCTGACCCGGCCCGCCGCCCAGGCACTGCACCGGGCCCAGCTCCGGCTGCTGCGCCAGGGCTACTCGC
Organism: Streptomyces sp. NBC_00341; assembly: GCF_041435055.1. Taxonomy (NCBI): domain Bacteria; kingdom Bacillati; phylum Actinomycetota; class Actinomycetes; order Kitasatosporales; family Streptomycetaceae; genus Streptomyces; species Streptomyces sp. NBC_00341. The sequence goes on from NZ_CP108002.1 coordinate 1,214,657, forward strand.
TGAAGGTGTACGACTGCTACCGGCCCCAGCGGGCCGTCGACCACTTCGTACGGTGGGCGAAGGATCTGGACGACGAGACCATGAAGGGTGAGTTCTACCCGCGGGTCGACAAGACCCGGCTGTTCGCCGACGGTTACATCGCGGAGAAGTCCGGTCACAGCCGCGGCAGCACCGTGGACCTGACCCTGGTGAGGCTGCCGGCCCGGCCCACCGCGCCGTACCGGCCGGGCCAGCGGCTGGTGCCCTGTTACGCGCCGCGGTCCGAGCGCTTCCCGGACAACTCGATCGACATGGGCACCGGATTCGACTGTTTCGACACGCTCTCGCACACGGACGACCCGCGGATCCAGGGAGTGCAGCGCGCCAACCGGCAGTTCCTGAAGAAGACGCTCACCGACGCCGGATTCGTCAATCTGGCCGAGGAATGGTGGCACTACACCTTCACGCCCGAGCTGTTCCCGGACACCTACTTCGACTTCCCGGTGGCCCGGCGGTCCGTCGCCGGCCACTGAGACCGGCAGGAACGAGCGGGCGACTGGGACCACCCCCGTGGGTTCCAGCCGCCCGTTCTTCTTCTCGGACGCGAACCGGCCTTATCCGGTTGCCGTTCCAGCCACTACCGTGCCCCTATGTCACAGCAGACGTTCGATTCGTACGAGGAATTCTGGCCCTATTACGTCGCGATGCACTCCAGGGCCGCGACCCGCTGGGTCCATCTGACCGGCACCCTGACCGGCCTCGCGATCACCGCCTACGGTCTGGCGCGCGGCCGCAAGCGGTACGCGGCGGCGCTGCCGCTGATCGGGTACGGGACCGCCTGGCCCGCCCATTTCCTGATCGAGGGGAACAACCCGGCCTCCTTCGGGCATCCTGCCTGGTCGTTGCGCGGCGACGTGCAGATGATCCGGATGATGCTGGCCGGCCGGGACCGGGAGCTCGCGGAGACCGCCGCCAAGTGGCTCGCCGACGACAGCTGACCGTGGCACACTTCTGACGTTCCGTCAGATCCAGTGCTGGGGAGGGCCTTTGCCGCGCAAACGCATACCCGTGGTGGCCGGGTGGTTCACCGAGGACGGCGCAGAGGAGGAATTCCGGCTGCTGGGCACCCGCTGCCCGCTCTGCGCGTCGGTCTTCTTCCCCCGCCAGGACGGCTTCTGCCGCAATCCGGGCTGTACGGGCGGCGAGCCGGTCGAGGTCCCGCTGTCCCCGCGCGGCACGGTCTGGTCGTACACCGACGGCCGCTACCGGCCCCCGCCGCCCTACCTCTCCGACCCGGACGTGCCCTGGGAGCCGTACACGCTGGTGGCCGTGGAGCTCGCCGCCGAGCGGATGGTGGTGCTCGGGCAGGCCGCCCCGGGGGTCGGTGTCGAGGATCTCGCGGTCGGGATGACGGTCGAGGTCGTGCCGGGGACGCTGGGTCCGGATTCCGGGGCCGACGGGGACGACGACGGGACGGTGTGGACGACCTGGCACTGGCGGCCGGTGGACACGGGCTCCGGGGGCGGTGTGCGATGAGCGGGGACGTGGCCGTCCTCGGGGCCGGGATGCATCCCTGGGGCAAGTGGGGGCGCAGCTTCGTCGAATACGGCAGGGTGGCCGCCCGCGCGGCTCTCGCGGACGCGGGTGTCGACTGGCCGGACGTGCAGTCCGTGGTCGGCGCGGACACCGTGCGCGGCGGCTATCCGGGGTACGTGGCCGGGGCGACGTTCGCGCAGGCGCTGGGCTGGCAGGGCGCCCGGGTCACCAGTGTGTACGCGGCCTGCGCGTCGGGCGCGCAGGCGGTGAACACCGCCAGGGCGCAGATCCTGGCCGGGATGGCCGATGTGGTGCTGGTGGTGGGGGCGGACGCGGCGCCCAAGGGGTTCTTCGCCCCGGCGGGCGGCGAGCGGCCGGACGATCCCGACTGGCTGCGGTTCCGGGTGCTCGGTGCCACGAACCCCGCGTACTTCGCCCTGTACGCCCGGCGCCGGATGGCGGTGCACGGGGACACCCCGGAGGACTTCGCGCAGGTCAAGGTGAAGAACGCGGCGGCCGGCGCGCTGAACCGCAACGCCCGGTACCGGGCGCCCGTGACCGCCGAGCAGGTCGCTGCGTCCGGGCTGGTCGCCGATCCGCTGCGGCTGCTCGACATCTGCGCCACGTCCGACGGGGCGGCGGCGCTCGTGCTGTCCAGCATGGAGTTCGCCCGGCGGCACGGGGCCGCGGATCCGGTCCGTATCCGTGCCGTTTCGACCGTGACGCCGACGTATCCGAAGGCGGTGCTCGATCTGCCGGACATCGCCACGGATTCGGCGGTCGCCGTGGAGCCCGCGGCGCAGGGCTTCCGTGCCTCGATCGCGCGTGCGGCGTACGAGGAGGCGGGGATCGGGCCCCGCGACCTCTCCCTGGCCGAGGTGTACGACCTGTCGACGGCGCTGGAGCTGGAGTGGTACGAGGACCTCGGGCTGTGCCCGCCGGGTGAGGGCGCGGCGCTCCTGCGTACGGGGGCGACGGCGCTCGGCGGGCGTGTCCCGGTGAACCCGAGCGGTGGTCTGGCGTCCTTCGGGGAGGCCGTTCCCGCGCAGGCGATCGCCCAGGTCTGCGAGCTGACCTGGCAGTTGCGCGGTACGGCGGGAGACCGCCAGATCCCGGGGGCACGTGCCGGGATCACCGCGAACCAGGGGCTGTTCGGCCACGGCTCCGCGGTCGTCGCGGTCCGCTGACGGGCCGGACGCACGGCGCGCGGCACGTAGCCCCTGTCGGCGGGGGTACGTGCCGCGTTCCGCTGTCTGCGGGAGTCCGTTACGTCGTGGCCGGTTCGCGTGGCGCGTCGGCACGGGCCAGCGCGTGTTCGACGACGGCCACCAGCACGTCCCGGACGGACGAGCGGTCCCGCGCGTCGCACTGGAGCAGCGGTACCTCCGGATTCAGGTCGAGCGCCGCCCGCACCGTCTCCGCGGGGAACCGGTCCGCTCCCTCGAAGCGGTTGACGGCGACGGCGAAGGGGATCTCCCGGCGCTCGAAGTAGTCGACCGCCGCGAAGGAGTCCTCCAGGCGCCGGGTGTCCGCGAGGACGACCGCGCCCAGCGCGCCCTGGGCGAGTTCGTCCCAGAGGAACCAGAAGCGGTCCTGTCCCGGGGTGCCGAAGAGGTACAGCACCAGGTCCTCGCGGAGCGTGATCCGCCCGAAGTCCATCGCCACCGTCGTGGTGGTCTTCGCCTCGACCCCCGACAGGTCGTCCACCGGGCGTCCCGCCTCGGTCAGTCTCTCCTCCGTACGCAGCGGCCTGATCTCGCTGACCGCTCCCACCATGGTCGTCTTGCCCACTCCGAAGCCGCCCGCCACCAGGATTTTCAGGGTAACGGGCTCCACGGGCCGCCTGCTGCGGCTAGAGCGCCCGAAGGCCATTGATCACCTCGCGAAGAATGTTCACGTCCGGCAGCTCGGCCGGCGGAACGGGACGGGTCACATGCACCAGCTCGTCCTCGACGAGATCACCGACCAGTACCCGGACCACCCCGACGGGGAGGTCCAGACCGGCCGCGAGCTCGGCGATCGACTGGGGCATGTCGCTGCACAGTTCGACGATCTCCACGTGTTCCGGGGAGAGCATCTGGTCCCGGCCGGGATCGTCGGCCGCGGGTTCGGGGACGACGATCGCGATCAGGTCGAGACGGTGACGGGACGCACTGCTGGTACGTCCCCGCGTCATCGCGTACGGACGGACGACCGGCCCCGCCTCTGCGTCGTACCAACGCGAGGACTGCGGACCGCCGGGGGCGGCCGGGGAACGGGAGGGGTCCGCGCTCATGCCATCCACTCACCCTCCAGAGGTCAGACCGGTCGTCCTGGGGGAGTTGGCCAGGTGGGCGCCGACCCGCTTGACCATCAGCGTCATCTCGTACGCCACCTGCCCGACGTCCGAGTCGGAGTCCGCGAGCACGGCCAGACAGCTGCCGTCACCGGCCGCCGTGACGAACAGGAACGCCTCGTCGAGTTCGACGACGGTCTGGCGGACCCGGCCGGCGTCGAAGTGCCGCCCGACTCCCTTGGCGAGGCTGTGGAACCCGGAGGCCACGGCCGCCAGGTGTTCACCGTCCTCCCTGGTCAGGTCCTTGGACGCGCCGGTGGGAAGTCCGTCGCTGGAGAGCACCAGCGCCTTGCGGATGCTGGCGACCCGTTCGACGAGTTCGTCGAGGAGCCAGTTGAGTTCGCCGGACCCCTGGGGTACTGAGTTGAGTGCTGCGGCGTTCGGTGCGGTCATGGACCGTCCCCTCCCGGAGTGGTTCCTTGTGCTGTGTCGCCGGGGCCGGTCACGTCCTCGGCGTTCTGCCGGCGTCCGCGCTGCCAGCCGCGCTGGAGCGACGCCATGCGGCTGCGTACCTCATCCGCGTCGCGCTCGATGTCCTCCACGCTCTCCACCGGGTCCGGCTCCGCCGCGCGCCCCGTGGACCCCTCACGGAGCTGCGGGGCGAGACTGGCCTGGCGGACCCTGCGGGGCAGCCCGCCGACCGTCCCGGCACCGGGCGCGGCGGTCCGGGCGGGGGACGCTGAGCGGGGCGCCGGCACCGGCGGCTCGGCTGCCGGAGGCGTGGCGCGCTCGGTGCGGGGGCGGAAGCCGTTGTTCAGCCGGGTCTCGGCGGACCGGACGGGGCCGGACGCCGGGCGCGTGGTGGCCTCCGGATCGGTGGCCGTGGGGTGGGCCCGGCCCGCCTCGTCGATCCGGCGGCCCCGGTCGGCGACCAGGGTCGGCGGTTTGCGGCGGGGCAGCGGCCTGACGCCGTCCGGGCGCAGTTCCCGTACCCCGTCGGGGTCCGGAAACGGGTCGGCGGCCTGCTGGTGCTGGTCGCGGTCGCCGTCACGCCGGAGCTCGCGGGCCCGGAAGATGCCGCCTCGCTCGCTCTCGGTGTCCTCCAGGTCGGACACCCCGTCGAGCAGCGGGTCGAGGCCGGGTCCCGCGACGGCTTCGAGCACCGGGTCGCGGCTGAAGTCGATCGGGCCGAGCGGGCCTTCGAGCTCGACCGGTCCGTCCAACGGTGCCCGGTCCGCCGGTCCGGTGGGCACCGGTGCGAGGCCGCCGGTCCTGCCGCCCCTGGGACGGTCGCCGTCGGGGCGGTCGAACGCGTCGCCGCCGTTCTCGCCGGCGCCCGTGCCGCCTCCTGCCGCGTGGCCGCCCGGCCTGCTGCTGGAGATGGCCTTCTCGGACCTGCGGTCGAGGCGGAATCCGGTGCCGTGCGCCTCCGGTGCGTCGGTGAGCAGCGCGGCCGGGATGAAGACCACCGCGGTGGTACCGCCGTAGGGGGAGGTCTGGAGCGAGACGCGGACGTTCTGCCGCTGGGCCAGCCTGCTGACCACGAAGAGGCCGAGCCGGTCGGTGTCAGACAGCTCGAACTCGGGTGTCTCCGCGAGCCGGAGGTTGGCGTCCAGGAGGAGCTCGGGGGGCATGCCGAGCCCCCGGTCGTGGATTTCGAGGGTGAAGCCGTTGGCGACGCGCTCGCCGTGCACCTGGACCGCCGTGTGCGGGGGCGAGAACACCGTGGCGTTCTCCAGGAGCTCGGCGATCAGGTGGGTGAGGTCGGCGACGGCCGGTCCGCCCACTCCGATCCTCGGCAGCCTGCGGACCTCGATCCGTTCGTAGTCCTCCACCTCCGCGACCGCGGCGCGCACCACGTCCATCAGCTGGATGGGCTTGCGCCACTGCCGTGAGGGTGCGGCTCCCGAGAGGATCACCAGGCCCTCTGCGTGGCGCCGCATGCGCGTGGTGAGGTGGTCGAGGCGGAACAGGTCCGCGAGTTCCTCGGTGTTCTCGGTGCGGCGCTCCATCGTGTCCAGGAGCGTCAGCTGACGGTGCAGCAGCACCTGGTTGCGGCGGGCGAGGTTGACGAACACCTCGGACACGCCGCGGCGCATGTCCGCCTGCCGGACGGCGGCCTCGACGGCGGCACGCTGAAGAATGTTGAGTGCCTGGCCGACCTGGCCGATCTCGTCACGTTCGTAGTTCAGGTGCGGGGACTCGGTCTCGACGTCGATGTGCTCGCCCGCGGCGAGACGGCGCATCACACTGGGCAGCCGCACTCCGGAGACCTCGTGGGCGTCCTTGCGCAGACGGGAGAGGTCGCGGACGAGTTCGCGGCCGATGCGCACGGAGACGAAGACCGAGACGAGCAGGGCCAGGAATCCCAGGACGCCGGCGATGCCCGCCTTGATCAGGACCCCGTAGCCCTCCGGCCTGCCGCGGTCCTGGAAGCGGTTGTTCATCTCGGTCGAGTCGTTGGCCAGCCGGTCCAGGACCGGCGGGGCCACCTCCTGCCAGCGGGCGGCGTCCATCTCACGGGGATCGTGGGTGGGCCCCTGGGCGATGAGCTTGTCCTCCGCGGAGCGCAGGGGCTCGCTGTCGGGGCTCGCCCAGTACTGCTCGACGCGGCGGCGCTCGGAGGCGGGGAGAGCGTCGAGGTTGACCTCGTACAGCAGGCCGCGCTTGGCGATGAGGTCGGAGATCTGACGGAGTTCGGGGGCCGTCAGCCGTCCGGCGAGGAGCCCGGAGGCCGCGAGCGCGTCTTCCTGGGAGAGCATTTCCCGGGCCCGGGAGATTCCGGCCAGGGCGCGTACCTGCTTGTCCATCGACACGTTCTCCATGACGTGGAGACCGGTCAGGAAGCGGTAGCAGGGGTCGATGAGGCCGTTGTAGTACTCCATCGCCTTGGCCCGGCTGATGGTGCGCCTGTCGACGGAGTCGCGGAGCGACCGCAGCCCCTCGACGGCGCCCAGGATCGAGCTGAGCTGGGTCTCCGCGTCGGGGCGCAGTGCGTCGCGGATGTCCTTCTGGCGCGCGCTGCTGGTGACCTGGTCCACGACCCGGTCGGTGGCGGCGCGCTGGCGGCGCAGGACCGGCAGGGCGTCGGAGGCGCGCGGGTCCGCGAGGTAGACGAGGGTCTGCCGGCGCTCGTTCTGGACGGCCCTGACGGTGTCCTCAAGGGGGTGGCCGATCTTCTCCACCACGGTGCTCGCGCTCATCAGCTGGCCGGCCTCGCGACCGGTCAGATAGGTGGCGAAGCCCCATAGCGCGGTGAGGGAGACGAGCGGCACCAGCAGCAAGGCCACGATCTTCCTGCGGATGGACTTCCCGCGAAAGCGCATGTCCTCCCCCAGCTCGTCCCCGCAGGGCGGTGATGGTGTTCCGTCAACAAACGGCGCGAGCCTACTACCGACGCCCAGACAACTCGAAGGCATGTCCGGGCGATTTTCGGCCGCCTTACTGGGAGTTGACCATGAGTTGTCCCGGTATTCCAGGAGATGGAATTCGTGAAAGCGGCAGAAGAGACCAGCCAGAGCCCCACATTCCTCCCCCTGTCAGTTGGCTGGAATTCTTCGTTCCGTGACGGTTCGGGGGAATCTTCACAGCCGGGTACTCGTCTGTCTGTACGGGGGTAGGGGGACTGCAGGGACGTATTCGGCAGGTGAGGGCGGCCCGTCCGCGTAGAAACCACCCATGCCGGGCAGCAACCCTGAAGTCGGACAGTGGTGGGGAGTTGAAGGTCCTTGGACACGCAAGAGCGTCGTGGCGTGACGGAGTCGGCGCGGGGCCGGCCGGTGATTCCGCGGCAGCAGCTCTGGGTCGAGGAGCCGGCGCTGCGGCGGCGGATGCCCGACCCGGTACGCACGGCTGCCGTACGGGCCGTTCTGATTCTGTCGCTGACGATCATCCAGGCGATGGTGGCCTTCCTGTCGACGCTGACAGGGTCCTGGCTGGCCTTCCCGATGGTGCTGAGCAGCGTGGCCAGCACGGTGGCCGCTACCTGGTCGGTGCTGGATGTGTGGATCACCCGTCAGGTGTGGAACCAGCGCAACGGTGTGGTTTCGATGCCGAGCAGTTCCGCCCGGCGGCTGCGCCGCGAGCGGCGCAGGGCGAGGCGGGCCGCCCGGACCGGGCAGCGGGAGGGTGCGCGGATAGGCCGCCGCTCGGCCGACCGCGGGCTGTCCCGGGCGTGAGCCCGTCCGTGCGCCCGCCCCGGCGGGCGCACGGGCGGGTGCCAGTGCCGGGCCGCCGTCCCGGTGGTCCGCACCGGCCGGCTCAGTCGGTGTCCTCGCCGTCTTCCGCCCCGGTCCGGGCCGGGAGCGCCTCCGGCGCCGCCGCGGTGCGCTTGAACATGCGGGTGGCGGTGATCTCTCCGTGCACCGTCTCCGCACCGGGATCCTGCTGCGGCAGTCCGGGGCGCAGATGCTCCTCGACGCTGATGTACTTCAGCCCGGCCCGCAGGTCCGCGTCGTTGCGCAACCTGATCACGAGCGGGAACTCGGCGAGTGCCGTCGTGTCGAACAGGCCCGTGGTGTACAGCAGTTGGACACCGAGCGCGTCCGAAACCGCTCGCTGGAGCTCCAGCAGATAGGTGGCGTTGGCGCGACCGATGGGGTTGTCGAGGAAGAGCGTGCCCGCGTGGTGGTGCTGGTGCCGGTCGCGGCCCCGGTCGTTGCTGCGCAGTGCGGCCATCGTGCAGTACAGCGCGATGGCGGCGGTCAGCAGCTGGCCGCCGGAGAAGACGTCGCCCATCTGCCCGACGGGTACGCGCTCGGCGCGCAGCACCGCGTCCGGCTTGAGGATCTCCACCGCGATGCCCTTCGGTTCCAGCGCCGCCTGCACACCGCGCAGCAGCAGGGACATGCCGTCCCTGCGCAGGTCGGAGTTCTTCTTCAGGGCCGCCTTGGTGGCCTCGTCGATGACCTCGCCGAGCCGTTCGGTCAGGGTGGCCTGGTCGGGCTCCTCGAACCGGATCCGGAGGAACTCCTGGCCGGACCACTCCCCCAGTCCCTCGGGCAGCCGGGAGAGGCGCTGGGCGGAGCGGAGGGTGGTGAGCGCGGAGTCCACCAGTCCGCGCAGCCGGTCGACGATGGAGTCCCGGTTTCGTTCCAGCTGGGTCAGTTCGTCGGTGAGGACCCGCAGCCTGGGGGCGAAGGCGATGGCCCACTTCTCCGCGTGCTCGGGCAGCGCTGCGGCGGGGAGTTCACGGATCTGCTGGCGGGCCGGGGTGCGGACCTGTTCGTAGCGGGTGGAGTTGGCGTGCCGGACCAGTACGTCGCTCGCCTCCCGGACGGCCGCTTCCGCGGTGGACAGGTCGGCGGCGCAGCCCCGCAGTGAGCGGCGGGCCTCCGACGCGGTCTGCCGGGCCTCTTCGAGGCTGCCGGGATACGGCTCGGGGGTCTCGGGCTCCTCTTCGCCGTGGTCCCTGAGGAGGTCGCTCAGCAGGGCGGCGGTCTCGTCGAAGCCGCCTGCCGAGTCCTCCGCGGTGCGGTGGGCGTGCAGCAGCTCGGCGTGGGCGGCCTTGGCGGTGTCCAGGGAAACGGTGGCGGAGGCGAGTTCGGCCGTGGCGGTGCGCAGGAGGGTCTGGGCCTGCTCCGCGTCGGCGGGGACCTGCGCTTCGGGGAGTTCGGTGTGGAGGGTCTCGCCGTCGGCGGGGGCGAGGCGCTCGGCCTCGCCGCGCAGCCTGCCGAGTTGCTCACTGGCGGCGGAGGCGCGGGTCTCCAGGAGCTGGACCAGGGACTCGGCGCGGGCGGCGGCCGCCTGCCGGGACGGGCCGTCGGCGCCGTCCGTTCCCTCCAGGAGCTGGGCGGCCCGGGTGCGGACCTTGTTGGTGAGCCGGTCCAGCTCGGCCAGCGCGGCACTCTCGTCGCTCTCCGCGCGGGCCTGTTCGGCGCGCAGGTCCGCGCCGACCCCCACCTTCTCGTAGAGCTGGGACGCCGCCCGGTACGCCTCGCGCAGGGCGGGCAGCGCGCGGCGCGGGGCGTCCGCTCCGGGCTCCGGGAGGTGCTCGGGCGCACCGGCGATCTCGGCCCGTTCGGCGCGCAGGGCGCGGGCGGTGCGGCGGGCGTCGTCGGCGGCGCGCTGGGCGGCCCTGCGGTCCTCGTCGGCGGCTCTGGCGCGGTCCAGGCAGACGGTCGCGCGGGCCTCGGACTCCGTCGCCTCGTCGGCCAGTTCGCGCAGCTTGGCCTGCCAGCCCGCCCGTTCACGGAGGCGGAAGGCGAGTCCGGCGAGTGCGTCGGCGGCCCGGCGGGCGCGCTGGGCGGCCTCCTGCCGCTCGTCGCGGACGCGGGCGGTGTCCGCGGCGGCCTCGTCGGCCTCCGCGCGTACGGTGCGGGCCTCGGCGAGGGCGGCCTCGGCCGTCTCGGCGGCGGTACGGGCGGTGCCGGCGGTCTCCGCGAGCTCGGCGAGGGTGCCGGGCGGGCAGTCCACCCGCCAGGAGCCGATCCGGGCGGCGAGCGAGCGGTCCGCGGTGAGCCGGGCGGCGAGGGTGCGGATGTCCTCGTCGCGGGCGGCGGCACGGCTCCTGAGCGCGTGCCGCTCCTCGTCGGCGGCGTGCTCGTCGTGCATGGCCGGGTTCGGCGGGACGAGGAACACCCCGGAAGCCGCGCCGCCGTTCGCTCCGGAGCCGGTGCCGGGCTCCGGGACGGGGGCGAGCAGCGCGGCGGCGGTGCCGACGGCCACGGCCGAGCGCGGCAGCAGGGCGGCGGCGCCGAGCACCTCACGGGCGCGGGCGTGCGCGTCCGGATCGGTGATCACGACGCCGTCGACGAGTTCGGGCCGGGCCGCGAGCACGGCCGCGTGGTCGGCGGGGTCCACGGCCTGGGCGAGGTAGCGCCAGCCGGGCAGGGCGGGGATGCCGTGCTCTCCGAGGTACTCGACGGTGGCGAGGACGTCGGGGCCGGGCGGCAGCAGTCCGCCGTCACCGAGGGCGCCCAGGATGCGGGAGTCGTCTGCCGCCGCGGTGCGCAGCTCGAAGAGGCGCCGTTCCGCGGAGCCGACGGCCTGGTCGAGGAGCTCGCGCAGCTCTTCGGCGTTGCGGTCGAACTCCGCTGCGGTGAGCGGCTGTTCCGCCGCGCGGGGCCGTCCGGCGGTGACGGTGTGGGCGCCGTGCGCCGCCGGTTCTGTTCCGTCGGCGCCGGGGGCGGCGGTCCCCTCGACGTCCGGGGCTTCCTGCTGCGCGCTACGGTCCCCGGCACCGGTCTCCGCGCCGGCTTCGGGTCCGTCCGCGCCCCGCCGGGGCCGGGGGACGCCGCTGCCCTGCGCCGCGGGCAGGCCGAGCAGGTCCGCGAGGCGGTGCTCGGCGGCGATCGACTCGGCGGCCCTGAGCTCGGCCTCGTAGGCCTGCTCCGCGGCCCGTGCGCCGTCGGCGGCCCGCGCCGCGGCGAGTTCGGCGCGGCTCTCGGTGGCCGCCGCCTGCCGGGAGCGGTCCGCCGCAGAGCCGGCGGCCTCGCGGGCGGCGTCCCAGGCGGCGACGGCGGACTTCTCCGCGTCGTTCGCCGCGAGGGCCGCGCGGGCGGGGTCCGCGTTCGGCGCGGTGTCGTCGAGCCAGCCCGCCCGTACCGCTTCGGCGGTCTCCTGCTCGACCTCCGCGAGGCGCTGGCGGAGGTGGCCGGCCTCGCTGCGGGCACGCTGGGCCTCTGTGGCGGCCGTGGTGGCGTCCCGGTGCGCGGCCTCGCCCGTGGTCTGGAGGGTCTCGGAGCGCTCCTCCTCCTCGTTGGCCACGCTCTCGCCCGCCTCCGCGGCGGTGTGCAGGGCCCGTACGAGATCGGCCGCGGCGGTGGCGCGTGCGGCCAGGGCCGGGGCGGCATCGCGCTCGGCCTCGCGGATCGCGACGGCCACGCGTGCGGCCCGGTCGGCGGCGGCGCGGTGGCGCAGTACGGCCTCTGCCGCCTGCCAGGCGGAGTGCAGGGTGCGGGCGTCGCCCAGCTCCCGGCGCTGGGCCGCGGCGCTCTTCTCGGCGGCGGTGAGCGCCAGGGAGGCGTGGCGGTAGGCGAGTTCCGCGGCGATCAGGGCGGCCCGGCCGCGGGTCTCCTCAGCGCCGGTGACGGTGTGGGCGGCGCCGGTGACCTGCTGGGCGAGCTCGGCGGTCCGGCCGCGCTCCAGGCCGGCGCGGGCGGAGAGCCTGCGGGCCAGGGTGCGGGTGCGGCGCTCGGCGCCCGCGTGGATGTCCCGGGTCCGCGAGCGCGTTCCGGCGGCTTCCACGATGCGGCCGAGCAGTTCGACCGAGCCCGCGGTGAAGTCCCGCTCCGCGGTGAGTTCGGCGCGGCGGCCCAGCTTGTTGCCGAAGCCGCTGACCAGGTCGGCCAGACCGTCGGTGTCGCGGGTGTCGGTGACGGCGCGCAGCAGGAGGTCGGTGAAGTCGGAGTCCTTCTTGACGGCGAAGAGTCCGGCGGCCTCTCCTTCGTCGGCGTTCATCTCGCGCTGGTAGCGGAAGAGTTCGGGGTCCAGGCCGAGGTCACCGAGGTGCTCGTTCCAGCGGTCGTGGATCTCCTCCCAGTGCACGTCGAGGTGCTGGTAGAACTTGCCCGCCTCGGTGAGCGCGTCGCGGAAGCCCTTCATGGTGCGGCGCCTGCCGCGGGCACCGGAGACGCCTTCGGCGGGGCGGCCCACCGAGGTCGCCTCGGCCACCGGCAGTGAGTCGAGGCTGAGTCCGGGGCCGGGCCGGAAGGAGTACCAGGCCTCGGCGAACTTCCTGGGGTCGTTGGAGACCTGTCGCCCGCGCCACTCACTGACCTTGCCGACGACGACGCATTCGCCGGTCAGGGTGTGCTGCCACTCCAGCGCGACGTGCCCGCAGTCCTCGGCGAGCAGGAACTTGCGCAGTACGCCGGAGCTGGCGCCGCCGAGGGTGTTGCGGTGACCGGGCAGCATCACCGAGAAGATCAGCTTCAGCAGGACGGACTTGCCGCCGCCGTTCTCCAGGAAGAGCACTCCGGCGGGGGCGGGGCGGCGCGGCGGGCCGACCGGTTCCTCCTCGAAGAACTCCGCCTGAGCCGGCGCGGGGTGGGGCACGGGTTCGCCGACCCCGCGCAGGTCAAGCACGGTGTCGGCGTAGCGCGCACCGGCAGGCCCGATGGAGTAGAGGCGGACCCGGGACAGCTCGTACATGGCGGCGGACTCTCGTCGTTCAGGCGGCGGGAAGGGGACGTCGGTGGCGGGGCCGGCCGTGCGGTGGCCGGCGTCGGCGGTGGAGGCGGTCAGCCGTGGAAGGGCAGTGTGGAAGCGGTCAGCCGTGGAAGGGCAGTCCGGCGTCGGCGGTGGAAGCGGTCAGCCGTGGAAGGGCAGTCCGGCGTCGGCCGCCAGCTCCAGGTCGTCCGGGTCGGGTGGCGGCAGCAGCGTCGCCGATCCGTCGGTGACCGGTACCACTCCCAGTTCCAGCAGTTCGGCCATGGCGGCGCCGCCCGCCATGTCGCGGACCTGGAGCTGGTAGCGGGCGGTGGTGCGGAAGGCGCCTCCGGCGTCGTCCCCGGTGCGCTGGAGGAAGCCGGAGTCGGTGAGGAAGGCGACGGCCTTGCCGACGATGCCGGTGGTGGATCCGGCCAGCCGCCGGGCGTCCTTGGTCGCTCCGGTGGAGCTGCGCCGGGCGTAGATCCGCCAGCCGGCCTCCAGGCCGGGGGCGTCACTGGCCGGGTCGGTGTTGTCACCGTGCTCGTCGGCGCGCTCCTCCAGGCGGTGGCACGCCTGGCGTACGAAGGCGTCGACGCCGTTGACGGTGATCCGGCCGATGTAGGCGTCGTCGGCGAGGTCCTCGGGGCGCGGGAAGGCCATCGCGGCGACGGCCAGGTGGGCGAGGCCGTGCAGGAAGCGGTCGGCGGAGTCCGGCGAGGCCCGGCGGGCGTAGTCGCCCATGCGCACGGCGAAGACCGAGTCCTCGCCCGCCGTGACGGCCATGCCCGCCCGGGTGGAGACCTCCAGCACGATGAGGCCGAGTCCGGTGGCGACGGCGTCCGCGAGACGGCCGAAGGCGGGCTCCTCCCGGTAGCGGCGCAGCAGTTCGGCGTACTCGGCGTCGCGGGCGGGCAGCAGCTTGGGCTGGAGCCCGAACGCCACGAGCCGGGCCGCGTCGGCGGCATCGGCCGGGGTGACCGCGGCGGGGGCGGACTGCGGCGCGGACGCGGTCCGGTCTGCGGGGTACGCGGCGCTCTGCTCGCTCCACGCGTCGGCGTGCTCTGCGCGGTGGTCGCTCACGACGGGCGCTCCTTGCTCCGGACGGACTTCGGTTCTGGGTGGACGGGATTCGGTACGGGATGGACGGGCTCGGGCACCGGGTGGACAGTCCTGGGTACGGGGTGGGCGGGAACGGGCGCCCTCACGCCGCCTCCGTGCGGTCCGCCGCCGTACCCGCCGCGTCCAGCAGGGCCATGCCGACGATCAGGTCGGCCCCGCCGAATTCGGGGTCCTCCAGCTGGGTCCCGTCGTCGACGGAGAAGAGCAGGCGGCGCTCACCCTGCCGGTAGGCGGTGCCGACCGGCGGGCTCGCCGCGTGCACCGCGAGCAGGGCGACCAGGTAGGGCAGCTCCGCGTCGCGCCGTCTGGCTTCGGCCAGCAGCCCGGAGAGGCGGCGCGGCGCGTCCGGCTCCAGGTCCAGCAACTCCATGGCGCTCGCCAGCTGTTCCTCACTGAACCGGCTGTCGGCCGGGGTGGCGATCAGGTCGGGCTCGGGCATCTCGGCGCCCAGGTGTTCGCGCTCAAGGGGCGGGGCGAGCAGCATGTCGACCAGGTCGCCCACCCGTACAGAGGTGGGGGTGCGCAGTCCCGTGCCATGGGCGAAGAACGCGTCGGTGGCACGGATCGACTGCTCGACGGGGAGCGGCAGCAGGGGCGCCAGCAGCTGTCCGTAGAGGTCGAGGCCGGTGCGGGCGGCCGGTGCGGCGAACGCCTGCCGGTCCTGCTCGGCGCGGAACAGCGGTCCGGCCTCCAGCAGCCGGGACTGCAGCTGGGTGTGGCGGCGGATGCAGTCCTTGACGATGTCGACGAGCTCGGCGGCACGGCGCTTGTGCTCGGGCTCCTCCGCCTCGTCACGGGCCTTGCGGATGTTGGTGAGGATGGCGTTCTCGTGGCGGTAGCGGTCGGCCACGTGGTCCAGCGCCTCCGCGATCATGTCGGGTACGGCGTTGAGCCAGTCGACCGCGCGGACGTTGCGCCGGGTCGCGTCGAGTGTCCTGCGGAGGGTCTCCGCGTACTGCACGGTCCGGTAGCGGGCCTGCTCGGCTGCGAGTTGCGCGTCGGCGAGGCGGCCCCGGCTGATCAGGACCTCCAGCTTCACCTCCGCGGCGATCTGCGCGCTGGTGACGTCCGTGTCGAGGGCGCCGACCAGGACGTTGACGGCCTCGTCGGTGGCCCGCAGATAGACGCTGCCGCCGTAGCCGGGGACCTCCTCGATCAGTTTGAAGTCGTAGTCCCGGCGGACGTATGTGCCGTCCGGCCCGAAGGTGCCGTAGACGGCCCGGAAGCCCCGGTCCACGCTGCCGACGTTGATCAGGTTCTCCAGGACCCAGCGCGCGACGCGTTCGTGCTCGGCGGTCGGGCGGCGCGGGGCCTGCGCGGCGACGCGCGGGAGGAGTCTGGCCACTATCTGGTCGTGGTCCGCGCCGGTGTCGAAGTCCATGTTGAGCGTGACGTGGTCGATCGCGGCGAGGGCGACCTCGGCCATCGCGTACACCGTGTACTCACCGGCCAGGTTCGCCTTGCGCACGTCGAGGTCGTGCAGCGGCGCCGTGCAGGCGAGGGCGCGCAGCCGCCGGGAGAGCCCCTCGTCGGCGGCCGGGCCCGGTGCGGGCCGGGGCCCCGCGCTGAGCTGCGGCGCAGCGTTTTCCGTATCGGCAGGCGAAGTCACGCTGCACAGATTAGGTCCTCGGACTGACAACGGTCGAAACGGCGCAGAAGCGTCTGGTTGCCCCGGAGTCGGTCACGCCCTGCCGGACGGCTCACAGGACCCGGACGAGTCACAGGGCCCGGACGGCTCACAGGACTCGGACGGGGTCACAAGCCCCTGACGGCTCCACAAGCCCCGGATGACTCCACGGGACCCGGGCGGTGTCGCGCCGCGCGCCCCCGACGCGCAACGCCCAGCTGTTCGTACCCGGTCAGACGGCGGAGGCGTCCGGACCGATCCTGCTGCGTACCGCGGTCTGCACCTCGGCCTCCTCCGCCGGATCGGCGGCCAGCCGGCGCAGCCGCTCGGCCACCCTGATGTCGCCGGTCTCCGCGTGGCGTGCGGCGACCTCCCGGGTCGTCTCCTCGCAGTCCCACAGGCACTCGACGGCGAAGCCGGTGGCGAAGGAGGGGTCGGTGGCGGCCAGTGCGCGGGCGGCCCTGCCCCGCAGGTGGGAGGAGGACGTCTCCCGGTAGACGTGGCGCAGGACAGGGGCGGCGCAGGCGATGCCCAGCCGTCCGGTGCCGTCGACCAGGGTCCACAGCCGCAGCGCGTCCGGCCCGTCGCCGCGTACGGCTTCGCGCAGGGCGCCGAGGACCAGTGAGGCGTCCTGTGCGCCGCCCCGGCCGGCCAGTACCCCGGCTGCCGAGGCACCGAGCGCGTCCGGCCTGCGGGCCCAACAGCGGGCGCGGTCGACGGCCGCGTCGCCGCACATCCGCTCGAAGGCGGCGACGGCCGCGTCGGCGACCGTGCGCGAGGAGCTGACCGCCGCGGCCTCGATCAGGTCGAGCACGACCGGGTCCTGCGCCTCGGCCAGATAGTGCAGGGCGGCGCACCGGGCGCCTTCCGGACCGCTGCGGGCGGCCTCGACGATCTCGGGCCGGTCCTCCGGTCCCGCGACGGCGGAGAGGCAGCGGGCGGCCGGTACGTGGAGTTCGCTGCCTCGGTCGAGCCCCTGTTGGGCCCAGTCGAAGACGGCCTGGACGCTCCAGCCGGGGCGGGGCCCTCCGGGCCGCATCTGCCGCTGCCAGCGGTCGAACGAGCCCTGCTCGGAGGCGGCCCTGACCCGGGCGCCGACCGCTTCGCGCGGATCGTCGGCCCAGAGCCGCCAGGGCCGGGGTTCGAAGGCGTCGCGGACGGCGGTGGCCAGCTCGGCGGAGCCCTCCGCGTCGGTGCCGAAGCGGGCGAGCACCGGCACGGCGAGGGACCGCAGACCGGCGTCGTCGTCGCGCAGGGCCAGCTCGTCCAGGGCCCAGGCCCAGTTGGAGCCGGTCGCGGCGTAGCGCCGCAGCAGGGCGAGGGCGTCGTCGCGTCCGTAGGAGGCGAGGTGGCCGAGTACGGCGAGGGCGAGGCCGGTCCGTGACTCCTCGGTGTCCAGGTGGTCGTCGGGATCACCGAGGTGCCGCTCGATCTCCTCGATGCCGCCGTCGAGGTCGAGATAGAGACGGGCGTAGTAGAGGGAGCGGTTCTCCACCTGCCAGTCGTGACGCGGATCGCTCAGGACGCAGTGGTTGAGAGCCGCCAGGGCCTCGGGGCGCGGTGCGGCGAGCGCGTGGAGCGTGCCGTCGCCGCGGCCCCTCTGCAACAGGCCGAGCAGGGTGCCGCTCGGCGCTATGAACGGATCAAACATGGGGAAAGCCTCACATCAAGCTGTCGACGCAACCGGGGACTGTGCAGTTCCATGTGCAGGTGCCGTGCCGGGGTGGGCACTACATCGCGCAGCAACATGATCGGCCGACCGCCGTCTTCTGCCTGGTGCAGACCATCTTCCCGCCTCTCGTCGGTGGCCCGAATCGGGCCCGCGACGTCATGATGACCCACCCATTTCGCCACCGCGACCACATTTACGGCGGACCCGGTCAGCGGGAACCGAAGAGTTCCAGCAGGTCGGCCTTGCCGAACATGCGTGCGGTGTCCAGGGCGGAGGGTGTTCCGGCCGCCGGATCGGCCCCCGCGGCGAGCAGTGCCGCGATCACCGCGTCCTCGCCCTTGAAAACGGCTCCGGCGAGCGGCGTCTGCCCCCGGTCGTTGGCCCGGTCCGGATCCGCGCCGCGTCCCGTCAGTGCCGTGACCGCGGGGGCGTGCCCGTGATAGGCGGCGAGCATCAGCAGCGAGTCGCCCCGGTCGTTGGTGAGGTTCACCGGAACTCCGGCGTCGACGTAGGCCGCGAGCGCGTCGGTGTCGCCGTGGCGCGCCAGGTCGAAGACCTTGGTCGCCAGCTCAACCACCTCGGGATCAGGGGTTTCGCTCATCGGGGGGCCGCCCTTCCTTTAACCGTTCGCTCCGCCGCCGGCCTGCGGGGGGATGCGTCTTGAGGCCGTACGAGTGAATCGACAGGGTACTGCCCGGACGCGCACCCGGCCCGGGTCACCCATGGCAGAAGATCACGTCGAGTGACGGCGGAGCGATGCGCGGCACCGAAAACCGCCCCGGCCTGTACCTCACTGTGCGCCAGTCCAGTGAAAAACCCCGCTTTTCACCCACTTGCACCTTTTATCCTATAGATACTTCCGGTGAGCCTGGAAGGACTCATGGTGACTGTCCCCCCAACCAGGAGAACCACTCATGATCCTTTCCATGTCAGGCGTCGTCATCCTCGGCATCATCGTCTTCCTGTTCTTCAGGAAGGACGGTCTCAAGGCCTCGCACGCCCTCGTCACCGCCCTGTTCGGCTTCTACCTGGCCGGCACCGCCATCGCACCGAGCATCACCGCGGGCGGCGCGAGCCTCGCCGGACTCCTGGGCGGGATCAAGTTCTGACGTTCCGCTCCCGCTCCCACCCCCTTCAGGAGACAGACGTGGCCCGGCGACCACTCCCCCGCATTCTGAGCAGCGGCAGCGCTTCGATCACTCGCAGTCGCGAGTTCGCGCGCACGGCCGCCGACAGCGCCACCGATGTCCTCCATCCGCTGATCATGATCACTCGTGGTCTGCGGCTGCTGGCGGGTGCAGGACGGCAGAAGTGGGCCGCGACGCCCAAGGACCGGCGTGGTCCCACGCTGTTCCTCGTCGCGGCCTGCGTACTCGTGGTCGCGCTCGTCCCCTACGGGTCCGTCATGGCCCTGGTCACGGTGATGGGCGCCGCCGCGTGGAAGGGACGTCAGCGCACTCCCGTCAGAACCGGCCCGGACGAGGCGGAGACCGGGCGCCTGCAGTCCCTGTACGAGGCGCTCGTACCGTACTTCTCCGCAGCAGAGGACCCCAGTCCGCTGTTCGCCCACGGCGGCGACTGGGACCAGGTCTTCAGCGACTACGCGTTCGACGCCGACGGCCGGATCTCCCGGCTCAGGGTGGCCTACCCGGCGTACTTCACCGACAGCGAGGCCGCGTCCCGCGCCCGGATCGAGCAGTTGCTGCACGCCAAGTCGGGCCGGGGCCGCGAGTACCGCTTCAGCTGGGACGAGGAGGGCAACCGGCTCGTCATGAGCGTGCTCGACGCCCTGCCCACCTCGATCACCGCCCAGCGCTTCGTCATCGCCCCCGGCGAGACCGTCCTCGGCTTCACGGACGAGGACGCGGTGCAGCGCACCGTCCCGGTGAGCGACGGGGAGGAGACCCGGGACGCGCCGGGCGTCGTCTGGCGGACCGGCGCACGCACCACGGAGCCGCATCTGCTGGCCGTCGGCCAGCCCGGCAGCGGCACCACCACGCTGATGCGCTCCATCGCCCTCCAGGCACTCCAGCAGGGCGACATCCTGATCATCGAGGGCAGCGGCATCGGCGAGTACGCCTGCTTCAACGGCCGCGAGGGCGTGCTGGCCGTGGAGTGCGGGGCGGCCGGGGCGCTGGCCACCCTGGAATGGGCGGCGCAGGAGACCGAGCGCCGGCTGTTCGAGGCCAACCGGGCCCGGCAGTCCGGCGACGCCGTCCCCGAGGACACCAGGCGCCCGCTCTGGATCCTGCTGGACCGGCCCAGCGTGCTCGGTCACCTGGCCACCGCCGGCGGCGGGCCCGACCCGCAGGAACTGCTCCAGGTCCCGCTGCGGCACGGCAGGGCCGCCAACGTCACCGTGGTGATGGCCGAGCAGTTCGACAGCCTGGACGGCCTGAGCGACACCGTGCGGAACCACACCCGGGCCAGGGTGGTCCTCGGCCACTGCTCCCCCGCCCAGATCGAATCCGTCCTGGGACTCGAGCCGCACACCACCCCGACCCCGGACGTCCCGCCCGGCCGGGGGTACGCCCGGCTCGGATCCGGCCCGGTGCTGCGCGTCCAGGTGCCGGCCACGCCCGATCCGTACGACGACGCGACCGGCGAGGCGCAGCGGCAGACGGTGCTGGGCCTGCTGCCCGAACGTCGGACCGCGATCGAGGCGAGCGCACCCGACCCGGAACCGGCACAGACCACAGCCGTTCACGAGCCGGAACCGGCGCAGACCACGGCGGTTCCCGTCGCCATGGAGTCCGTGGCCATCAGCGACTGAGGTTCCCCCGGGTGAGACGTACGGGAGGGCCCGCGGATCAGGTGATCCGCGGGCCCTCCCGTACGTCTCACCCGACGGATCAGGCGACGAACGTACGGGGCGCCTCCGCGCCCGCTCCCGCACCGGAGCCGACCAGCTGGGCGGCGGCCGCGAGCCGCAGGGCCGCCTCGTCCGCCACCGGTCCGCCGACCGTGAACGGCAGCCGGACGTATCCCTCGAAGGCGCCGTCGACCCCGAACCGGGGCCCGGACGGCACCCGCACCCCGACCCGTTCCCCGGCCACCGCGAGCCGCGATCCGGAGAGGCCGCCGGTGCGCACCCAGAGCGTCAGGCCGCCGCGCGGTACGACGAACTCCCAGTCGGGCAGCTCCCGCCGCACGGCCGTGACCAGTGCGTCCCGGTTGCCCCGTGCCTGCTCCCGGCGGATCTGCACGGCCTCTTCCCAGCCTCCGGTGCGCATCAGCCAGTTGACGGCCAGCTGCTCCAGGACCGGGGTGCCCATGTCGGCGTAGGCGCGGGCCGCCACCAGGCTGCGGATGACGTCCGGCGCGGCGCGTACCCAGCCGATCCGCATGCCCGCCCAGAACGCCTTGCTGGCCGAACCGACGGTGAGCACGGTGCTGCCCGCCGGGTCGAAGGCGCAGACGCGGCGCGGCATCCGCACGTCCTCGTCCAGGTGCAGCTCGTTCATCGTCTCGTCGACGACCAGGACCGTTCCGGCCGAGCGGGCGGCGTCCACCAGCGCGCGCCGCCGGTCCTCGTCGGCCAGCGCCCCGGTGGGGTTGTGGAAGTCCGCGACGACGTACGCGAGCCGGGGCGCCGCGTCCCGCAGCACCTGGCGCCACCGGTTCATGTCCCAGCCGCCGAGCCCCTCCTCCATGGCCACCGGCACCAGCCGGGCGCCCGCCTCCCGCATCAGCTGGAGGATGTTGGCGTAGCTCGGGGACTCCACCGCGATCCGTTCCCCGCGGCCCGCGAAGAGGTGGCAGATGGCGTCGATCGCGCCCATCGCACCGGTGGTGACCATGATCTGCTCGGGCATCGTGGGGATGCCGTCCGCGGTGTACCGGTCGGCGATCATCTGCCGCAGCGCGGGCAGCCCGGCCGGGTAGTCGCCGTGCGTGTGCGCGTACGGGGCCAGCTCCTCCAGGGCGCCCTGGACGGCCCGGGTCAGCCACGGTTCGGGGGCGGGCAGCGAGGCGCAGCCCAGGTCGATCATCGAGCCGAGCGCCTCGGGGGGCAGCGGCTCCAGGCCCCGGGCGGGCAGCGGGTTCCCGGCAGGCACCGTCGTCCAGCTGCCGGCCCCGCGCCGCGACTCCAGGAACCCTTCTGCCCGCAGCGCCTCGTAGGCCGCGGCGACCGTCGTCCGGCTGACGGCCAGGGCGAGCGCCAGTTCCCGTTCGGCAGGCAGCCGGGCGGCGACCGGGACCCGCCCCTCCAGGACGAGCAGCCGGATGCCGTCGGCGAGCGCGCGGTAGGCCGGCGGCCTGCGGTTGCCGGGGCCCGTCGGCCTCGGCTGCTGGGCGTGCAGCTGGCGGGCGAGCTGCGCGGCGCCGACCGCCGATGTCCACTGGGCCATGAGAATCAGTCCACCTTCCTCGGATTGGCCATGGTTGGCGGCCAATCCCCTGCCACAGAGTGACACGCAGCAGTCCACTACCACCACACCAGGGGGCCCACTTGTCTACCACCGCCGTCCGGCAGCCAACGCACCTCACCCGCCGGCTGATCCAGCTGTACGCGGGTCTGGCGCTGTACGGGGCGAGTTCGGCGCTGCTGGTCGTCGCCGGTCTCGGTCTGGAGCCGTGGGGCGTGCTGCACCAGGGGCTCGCCGAGCGCACCGGGATCACCATCGGGGTCGTCTCGATCATCATCGGCGCGATCGTGCTGCTGCTGTGGATCCCGCTCCGGCAGCGGCCGGGACTGGGCACCGTCTCGAACGTCTTCGCCGTCGGGATCGCGATGGACGGCACGCTGGCCCTCGTCCCCGACGTGCACGGGCTCGCCGCGCGGGCCGGGGTGATGGTGGCGGGCATCGTCCTGAACGGTGTCGCGACGGGGCTGTACATCGCCGCCCGGTTCGGTCCCGGGCCGCGTGACGGACTCATGACCGGCCTGCACCGGCATACCGGCCGCTCCATCCGGCTCGTCCGCACGGCGATCGAGGCCGCGGTCGTGGTGACCGGGTTCCTGCTCGGCGGTTCCCTCGGTATCGGAACGGTCCTCTACGCCCTGGCGATCGGCCCGCTGGCCCAGTTCTTCCTGCGCTTCTTCGCGATCCCGGACAATGGCCGCCCCGCGGCCACCACCCCGCCGTCCGGGCAGGCGATACTGCCGCAGTGACTTCCGTACGCCATCCCTATCTGGACCACCCCGCCCCGCTCGCGTTCGCCCACCGGGGCGGTTCGGCGGACGGGATCGAGAACACCGCTGCGGCATTCCGCCGGGCCGCGGAGGCCGGGTACCGCTACTTCGAGACCGATGTGCACGCCTCGGCGGACGGCCGCCTGGTGGCCTTCCACGACGCCACCCTGGACCGGGTGACGGATGCCGGAGGCCGGATTTCGGAGCTGCCGTGGAGCGAGATACAGCGGGCCCGGGTGGCGGGCCGGGAACCGCTGCCGCTGTTCGAGGAGTTGCTGGAGGCGTTCCCGCAGGCGCACTGGAACGTGGACATCAAGGCCGCACCCGCCCTTGAGCCGCTGGTGGACCTGATCCGGCGGGCGGACGCCTGGGACCGCGTGTGCGTCGGCTCGTTCTCCGAGGCCAGGGTCGCCAGGGCGCACCGCCTGGCGGGGCCCCGGCTGGCCACCTCCTACGGAGTCCGCGGGGTACTGGGCCTGCGGCTGCGCTCGTACGGGATTCCGGCGGCGCTGCGCGTCGGCGCGGTGTGCGCCCAGGTGCCGGAGAGCCAGGGCGGCATCCGGGTCGTGGACCGGCGCTTCGTGCGGGAGGCGCACGCGCGGGGGCTCCAGGTGCACGTCTGGACGGTGAACGAACCGGAGCGGATGGCAGCGCTCCTGGACCTCGGCGTGGATGGCATCATGACCGATCACATCGAGACGCTGCGCACGGTGCTGAGCGAGCGGGGGGCCTGGGCCTGACGCCGGCCCGGTGACGTCTCCACGGGGAGAGACGAGGGGTGCGCGATGAGCGCCGAGACGACGGATGCCGCCGAACCGACCCGGGGCGCACCCGGGGCGGCCGACTCCGGTGAACGCCGGCGCGAGCAGCGCGGCTGGTACTTCTACGACTTCGCCTGTTCCGTCTACTCGACGAGCGTCGTCACCGTGTTCCTGGGCCCGTATCTGACCTCGGTCGCCAAGGCCGCCGCCGACGCCGACGGCTATGTCCGGCCACTCGGCATCCCGATCCGTGCCGGGTCGCTGTTCGCGTACACGATCTCGGCGTCCCTCGTCGTCGCGGTGATCCTGATGCCGATCGTGGGCGCGGCCGCCGACCGCACCGGCCGCAAGAAGCCGCTGCTGGCGGCGGCCGCCTACGTGGGCGCCACCGCCACCGCCGCGATGTTCTTCCTGGACGGCACCCGCTATCTGCTCGGCGCGTTCCTGCTCATCGTGGCGAATGCCGCGATATCCGTGTCGATGGTCCTCTACAACGCCTATCTGCCGCAGATCTCGGAACCCGACGAACGCGACGCGGTCTCCTCGCGCGGCTGGGCCTTCGGCTACACCTCCGGTGCGCTGGTCCTGGTCCTCAACCTGATCCTCTACACGGGCCACGACTCCTTCGGCCTCTCCGAGTCGGACGCCGTCCGGATCTGCCTGGCGTCGGCCGGTGTCTGGTGGGGCGCCTTCACCGTCGTACCGCTGCGCCGGCTGCGCGACCGGCAGGTGGCGCCGGGGCACGGGGCGGTCGGGTCCGGTTGGGGGCAGCTGATGGCGACCCTGCGCGACATGCGCCGCCATCCGCTCACCCTCTCCTTCCTGCTGGCCTACCTCGTCTACAACGACGGCGTGCAGACGGTGATCTCCCAGGCCTCGGTGTACGGCTCCGAGGAGCTGGGCCTCGACCAGACGACGCTGATCACCGCCGTCCTGCTGGTCCAGATACTCGCGGTGGCCGGAGCGCTGGGCATGGGGCGGATGGCCCGGGTGTACGGCGCGAAGCGCACGATCCTCGCGTCCCTGGTCGTCTGGACGCTGATCCTGATCGCCGGATACTTCCTGCCGGCCGACGCGCCGGTGTTCTTCTACGCGCTGGCCGCGGCGATCGGTCTGGTCCTCGGCGGCAGCCAGGCCCTGTCGCGTTCGCTCTACTCGCATCTGGTGCCGCGCGGCAAGGAGGCCGAGTACTTCTCGGCGTACGAGATGAGCGACCGCGGACTGAGCTGGCTGGGGCCGCTGGTGTTCGGTCTCGCGTACCAGCTGACCGGCAGTTACCGGGACGCGATCATCTCGTTGGTGATCTTCTTCGTGGCCGGTTCCGTACTGCTCGCGAGGGTGCCGGTCCGGCGGGCCGTGGCGGCGGCGGGGAATCCCGTACCCGAACGGATTTAGACGTTGAAGTAAAAGGCCGGTAGTGTACGCCTTTGGCCTGCCCGGAGGACCGTTACTGCCAGTGGAAGAATCCAAACCGTTGGGTGACAACTTCTGCCAGATGTGACAAACCGGGCATTGGCGGGTACTTGAACCCTGGCAAACCTGAATACTCAGCGGCACGACGGGCGACGCATGACCGGCAACGGGAATCTTTGCCGCCGACCGGACGTTGAGCCGGATGACGACGACAGCGACACCTGTCCTGTGGGCGACAAGCCCGGGAGGCACGATTCATGAGTGAGCGAGCTCTCCGCGGCACGCGACTTGTGGTTACCAGCTACGAGACGGACCGCGGCATCGATCTGGCCCCGCGCCAGGCGGTGGAGTACGCATGCCAGAACGGACATCGATTTGAGATGCCCTTCTCGGTAGAGGCGGAAATTCCGCCGGAGTGGGAGTGCAAGGCGTGTGGCGCCCAGGCACTCCTGGTGGACGGGGATGGCCCCGAGGAGAAGAAGGGCAAGCCTGCGCGTACGCACTGGGACATGCTCATGGAGCGGCGCACACGCGAGGAGCTGGAGGAGGTGCTGGCCGAGAGGCTGGCGGTTCTGCGCTCCGGAGCCATGAATATCGCCGTGCATCCGCGGGACAGCAGGAAGTCTGCTTGACCGCGTAGCACAGCACTGAGACAGAGCTGCGGGCCGTGACACCTTGTGTGTCACGGCCCGCAGCTCTGTCTCCACGCCTTGACGGGCCTCAAGGCGCCAGAGGTTTACGGCTCAGGGATTTACGGCGCCAGGGGCGGGCGGGGGTTCTCGTCGGGCTGGGAGGGATCCTCGCGGATCACCTCGCCCTGGACGACCTTTCCGTCCGGCCGGTGCATCCGGGCCTGCTGGAAGGCGTCCGAGAGGCCGCCGGGGGCCGCCGCGCGCATCCGGCGCTCCAGCGAGCGCTCCGCGTACTTGCTGAGTGCGGAGCGGACCGGCGGCACCAGGAGCAGCAGTCCGGCGACGTCCGAGATCATCCCCGGAATCATGATCAGCAGTCCGCCGAGCATGAGGAAGCCGTTGCCCCTGCTGCTCGACGGAGCGGGCGAGGAGCCACTCGCACCCGGCTGGCCCGGCATCTGCTGGAGCGTCTCGGTGAGATTGCGGAAGGCGCGACGGCCGGCCGCCTTCATCACCACGGCTCCGAGCACGACACCCGCGGCCAGGAGCAGCAGGACGGTGAACCCGCCCGCCACGTCCGCCACCACAACGAGCAG
This sequence comes from Streptomyces sp. NBC_00341, assembly GCF_041435055.1. Classification (NCBI taxonomy): domain Bacteria; kingdom Bacillati; phylum Actinomycetota; class Actinomycetes; order Kitasatosporales; family Streptomycetaceae; genus Streptomyces; species Streptomyces sp. NBC_00341. Next base: position 1,240,497 of record NZ_CP108002.1, read on the forward strand.
CCAGATCTCCAGCACCGCCCAGGCGGCGATGGCGAGAGGTACGAAGGTCCGGGCGCGTGAGCGCCGACGGGCGGTCGGGGGCGGTGTGCCGGTCGTCATACCCCCAGTGTGCCTGGCCGCGCGTCCGGGCGCGGTAAGGGGGTGGAGATCATCCGGACCGGCGCGTCAGGGCGTCCGGCGTCCGAGCACCCGGTTCGTGCGGGTGGTGACGCCCCAGGCGGTCACCCGCCAGAGGGCCTCGACGAGGATGTCCCGGCTCATCTTGGAGTCACCGACCTCCCGGTCCACGAAGGTGATCGGGACCTCGACGACGTGGTAACCGGCCTCGATCGAGCGGCGTGCCAGGTCGACCTGGAAGCAGTAGCCCTGCGAGGCGACCTCGTCGAGGCCGATCCCCTTCAGGGTCTCCGTGCGGAAGGCCCGGTATCCGCCCGTGACGTCCCTGGTCCGGAGCCCGAGCATCAGCCGCGAGTAGGTGCTGCCGCCGCGGGAGATCATCTCGCGGGACTTGGGCCAGTTGACCACGCGCCCGCCCGGGACCCAGCGCGAGCCCAGCACCAGGTCGGCGCTCTTGAGGGCGGTGAGCAGCCGGGGCAGTTCCTCGGGCTGGTGGGAGCCGTCCGCGTCCATCTCCACGAGCACGCCGTAGTCGTGCTCCATCCCCCAGTGGAAGCCGGCGAGATAGGCCGCGCCGAGTCCTTCCTTGCCCTTGCGGTGCAGCACATGGACCTGGCCGTCGGCGGCGGCCAGCTCGTCGGCCAGCTTGCCGGTGCCGTCGGGGCTGTTGTCGTCGGCGACCAGGATGTCCGCCTCCGGTACGGCGGCGCGCACCCGGCTGACGATCGGCTTGATGTTCTCGGCCTCGTTGTAGGTCGGAATGATCACCAAGGTTCTGCCGAGCGGGCCGTATCGCCTCTGACCGCCGTCGTTCACTAACTGCCCCTTAAGTCCGTACGCAGATGCACACCATATCCAGCGTGGCGGAGCCGCAGACCGACCCGGTCGGGGCGGTTCGGCGGTGGCGGCGGACAGAAGAGCGGAAGTACGGACAGAACTGCGGATCGGGGCCCGGCGTCCTTCGGGCCGACCTGGGACCCGCCGGCTGCGGGTCGACCTAGAGCCGTTGTCTACTGAACGTCCGGGCCCCACCCGGGTCGCACCCTCCGTCCGGCTGAAACCTTCCCTCGCCCCCGAGGCGCGGGCGCTGAACCTGGCTGTGAGTGGTGGTGCGCCGGTGCGGCACACCACCCCACGACCCAGCGGCGTTCGACGACTGCGTGGAGGTTTAACCGGTCGGACGTCCTGTGGTGGACTCGGCCGAACCTACCGGCCGGTGGGCGCATTCTGTCAATAGTTGCCTGACCTGCGCCCTTTACCGAACTTGCCTGGTCAGTACCGGAGATCCCCAGGTCGCGGGAGAACCGGGGCACCTTCGATCGGCGGTACGAAATGTCCGCACATCACTCGTTCGGCCGTACGTAGACAGTTTGTCCGAACACGACCGTGCGCAGGCAGACCGGGAGTGCGGCCCCCGGGCTGAGGTCCGGCAGTCCGGGCGTCCCGGACCTGGGATCGGTCGACCAGCGTGCGACCCGGTCGTCCGGTGCCTGGACCACCAGCTCCTCGGTGCGCCAGACCGCGTAGTCGGCCGGGGCGCCCGGCACCAGGGTGCCCGCGTCGTCGCGGCCGACGGCCCGCCAGCCGCCCCTGGTGTGGGCGGTGAAGCCGGCCCGTACGGAGATCCGGTGCTCGAGCGTCCGGTGGAACGCGGCGGCCCGCACCGTCCCCCACGGGTCGAGCGGGGTCACCGGGCTGTCGGAACCGAACGCGAGGGGCACACCGGCCCGCAGGAGGGCCGCGTACGGGTTGAGGGTCCTCGCCCGCCCGGCACCCAGCCGCTGGGCGTACATGCCCTCCTCACCGCCCCAGGCGGCATCGAACGCGGGCTGGACCGAGGCGGTGAGCCCCAGCTCCGCGAAAGCGGCGACGGTCTCCGGGGTGAGCATCTCGGCGTGCTCGATCCGGTGCCTGGCGCCCCGCACCCGGCTCAGCCCCACCTTCTCCGCGGCTGCCCTGACGCCCTCGACGACCGCGCTGAGCGCGGCGTCCCCGATGGCGTGGAAGCCCGCCTGCAACCCGGCCTCCGTGCAGGCCGCGACGTGGGCCGCGATCTGCGCGGCGTCCAGGTGGGCGGTGCCGGTCAGCGGGGCGTCGGCGTACGGCTCGTGCAGGCAGGCGGTGTGCGAGCCGAGCGAGCCGTCGACGAAGAGGTCCCCGGCGGCGCCCACCGCGCCCAGCTCCCGGATGCGCCGGGCGTCCTTCTCGTCGGCGACCCGCTCGGCCCAGTAGCCGAAGACCCGCGGTCCGCGCGGTCCGGCGGCGAGCTTCAGCAGCGCGGTGAAGTCCTCCTCGTCGGAGATGTCGGGGCCGCCGCACTCGTGGACCGTTCCGATGCCCAGCGACGCCGCACGGTCCAGCGCGGCACGCTGGGCATCGGCCCGCTGGAGCGGCGAGACGGCACCGTGGGCGGCCGCGCGCACCGCGTGGTGGGCGGCGGCGGTCAGCGGCTCCTGCGGGTGGTAGCCGGCCATCGAGGCGAGCGCGGGGACCAGGTCCAGCAGCGCGGTGCTGGCGACCGCCGAGTGCACGTCGACCCGGGGCAGGTAGACCGCCCGGCCGCCGGCCGCCGCGTCCAGCTCCGCGCGCGAGGGCGGGCGCCCCTCGGGCCAGCGCGTGGCGTCCCAACCGTGTCCGAGGACCACCCGCTCCGCGGGGTGCGCCGCCACGTACGTCCGTACGAGGGCGAGGGCCTCGTCCAGGGTGCGGGCGCCGGAGAGGTCCAGGCCGGTCAGGGCCAGGCCGGTCGACGTGGTGTGGACGTGGGCATCGGTGAACGCGGGGGTGACGAGCGCCCCGTCGAGGTCGATCACCTCGTCGACGCCGCCCGCGAAGGCGTCGGCGGCCCCCTCCGAGCCCACCCAGGCGACATGGCCCCGTTCGACCACCATGGCGGTGGCGAAGGGATCGGCGGGACTGTGGACGTCTCCACCGCGCAGCAGCACGGTGCGGTGTTCGCTCTGGGGGGCGGTGCTCTCGGTCATGGTGACCAGTCTCCCGCCTGCCGGGTCCCGCCCCGTGCCCGGCCCCTCAGATCTGCGGCGGCCGTGCCTCGTACGGCGTGGAGAGGACGACCGTGGTGCGGGTGGAGACACCGGCGAGCGAGCGGATGCGGGTCAGCAGGTGTTCAAGCTCCAGCGGGGTCGCGACACGCACCTTCAGGATGTAGTTCTCGTCACCCGCGACGCTGTGGCACGCCTCCAGCTCCGGGACTCCCGCGAGCCGCTCCGCGATGTCGTCCGGGGCGCTCGGGTCGAAGGGCTTGACCGAGATGAACGCGGTCAGCGGCAGGCCGACGGCCTCGGGGTCGACGACCGCGGCATAACCCCGGATCACCCCGCGCTGCTCCAGCCTGCGGACCCGCTGATGAACGGCCGAGGTGGACAGGCCGGTGGCCTTGCCCAGGTCGGTGTAGCTCATCCGCCCGTCCTTGACGAGCAACTCCACGATTTGACGGTCCAGCTCCTCCATATGGATCAATCTATGGCCCCGGGCCCCTCCAGGCACAGCCGCGGGAGCCGCCGAAGGGCACCCCGTGGCGGTCATGTGATGAATGCCACAGGTTTACGGGTCGGTAGCAGAGCACCTCGCGGTTACGGCCGATCCACGACGGGAAGTGCTTGCTTTGGCCGAGGCCACGGCGCCTTGTCGGCCCACCGAGGGGGGAATTTCCCATGCAGAACCTGAAGGTCACCGGACGTACCGAACCGGAGCCCGTTGATCCGTTCGAGGACACCGCTCCCGACGCGTACGACACGCTTGAGATGTACCGGGTCACCTGCCCGGACTGTGCCCAGCCGATCGCCCTCCTGGCGGACGAGACCGTGCTGCCGGAGCACGCGCTGTGCCCGACTCCGTGGAACCCGTTCGTCCTCACGGTGTGCGCCGGTACCGGCCGTGCGGCGTCGAAGGCGCGGCCCGCCGACGAGTCGCCCGAGGTCCAGGAGCAGGAGACGGCCCTGCTGTTGACGCTCCCTCAGGGGCTCGACTGGAGAATGCAGCCGTTCTCGCACGCCGGGGGCAGCGCCTCCCGCCCGTTCCGGATGCCGCACCAGGTCCGGCGCGAGGCCGCCTGACCCCGGCTGCCGCCTCGCAGGACCACGAACCGCCTGACGCGACAGAACCGCGCCGCACCACGACGGCCCGGCCGGCGTGGTGCGGACGGCGAACGGGACCGCTCCGGCGCCGGAGCCGCCCGGAGACCTGGCGAACGGGCGCCCGAATCGGCCGGACAGTGACCCGGCCCGGCCCGCCGGCGTTGGCCTGGCATGACCCTGCTGCATTCCACGGCCGGCCCCGGTCGCCGCCGTCTCGCCGTTCCGGCCTCCGAAGAATCGGTTCCGCAGCCCGGATCCCCCACGGCGTCCCAGTCCGAGCCGCCGCGCCAGGTGCCCCACTCGACCGATCCCCCCATCTACCGGGCGATGCTCCGGTACTGGGAGGGCACCGGGAGGACCATGCCGGGCCGCCATGACCAGGAGTGGAACCGGATCATGACGATGCCCGTGTGGTCGGACCGGCCGCTACGGGTCAGTGCGTCTCAGGACCCGCGAGGTGGCGGGCGATGACCATGCGCTGGATCTGGTTGGTGCCCTCGACGATCTGCAGCACCTTGGCCTCGCGCATGAGCCGCTCGACGGGGAAGTCCAGCGTGTAGCCGTACCCGCCGAGGACCTGGACGGCGTCGATGGTGACCCGCATCGCGGCGTCGGTGCAGAACAGCTTGGCCATGGCCGCCTGCCGCGAGAACGGGCTGCCCGCGTCGCGCAGCCTGGCCGCCTCCAGGTAGAGCGCCCGGCCCGCCTCGATCTGGGTGGCCATGTCCGCGAGCATGAACCGCAGCCCCTGGAAGTCCGCGATGGGGCGGCCGAACTGCTTGCGCCCGGTGGCGTAGGCGACGGCCTCGTCCAACGCCGCCTGGGCCACACCGATGGCGCACGCGGCGATGCCGAGCCGCCCTGAATCGAGTGCGGACAGCGCGATCGCGAAGCCCTGCCCCTCCTCACCGATCCGGCGCGCGTCCGGGACCCGGACGCCGTCGAAGTGGATTTGGGCGGTGGGCGAGCCCTTCATGCCCATCTTCTTCTCGGGGACGGCCGCGCTCAGCCCGTCGGCGTCGCCGGGAACGAGGAAGGCGGTGATTCCGCGGGCGCCCTCGGCGCCGGTACGGGCCAGCACGGTGTAGAAGTCCGCGACGCCGCCATGGGTGATCCACGCCTTGGTGCCGGTGATGACCCAGCTGTCCCCGTCCCGCACGGCCTTCGTCCGCAGCGAGGCGGCGTCCGAGCCCGAGGCGGGCTCCGAGAGGCAGTAGGCGCCCAGCAGGCCGCCCGCGAGCATGCCCGGGAGGTGTTCGGCCTGCTGCTCCTTGGTGCCGTATCCGGCGACCGCGTGGCAGGCGAGGGAGTGGACGCTCACGCCGAGCCCGACGGTGAGGCGGGCGGAGCTGAGCTCTTCGAGGACCTGGAGGTACACCTCGTACGGCTGGTCGCCGCCGCCGTGGGCGGAGTCGTACGGCAGGCCGAGCAGGCCGGAGCCGGAGAGCAGCGTGAAGACCTCGCGCGGGAACCGGCCGGCGTCCTCCTCCTCGGCCGCCCGGGGCGCGATCTCCCGCTGGGCGATGTCGCGGACGAGCGCGATGAGCTGCCTGGATTCCTCTGTGGGCAGACGGCGTTCCACTGACTGCGGGGCACGGTCGGGCATGACGGCGCTCTCCTCCCTGTCGGGCGTTGCGGCGGTCGCGCGCGCGGGGTGTGTGCGGCGCCGCCGGGGGATCTCCGGGCGGAGCCCGAAAAGACTGCGGTCCAGCCGATGTTGCCCTCCCGGATTGCGAGAGGTGCCGGTCAGCGGCTGTGGCGGCTTGAGTATGCCCGATAGGACGGTATCCGTCACTGGGTGACAGGGCACTTCGGCCACGGCGGACGTCCGGGTGCGACGGCGGGCCGTCCTGGCGAACGGTCGGCGGAATTGGTCCGAACCATTGACCCAACTGGTCTAGTCCATCTACGGTTCACCGCGAATCGGCTTTCCGCGTTCATGCCAATTTCGGGCAAGCGCAGAGAGCCGGTCGTCCACCGGCAAGTCCCCTCCCCCACGAGGAGCAACGATGATCGGACTGCATCGCCCGGGAGCCCGCCTCCGGGCGCTCGCCGCTGCCGCCTGTACCGCCGCCCTGGGCGCCGCCCTGCTGGGCGTCGCGGGCACCGGGTCCGCCGGCGCGGCCCCCGCCGACCTGAAGGCCGCCGCCCCGGCGGCAGCGCCCGCCGCCCCCACAGCGGCCGGCAGCAAGGTGGTCGGCTACTTCACCGACTGGGGCGTCTACGACCGCAATTACCACGTCAAGAACATCGAGACGTCGGGCTCGGCCGACAAGCTCACGCACATCAACTACGCCTTCGGCAACGTCCAGGGCGGCAAGTGCACGGTCGGTGACTCCTACGCCGACTACGAGAAGACCTACACCGCCGACCAGTCGGTCGACGGTGTCGCGGACACCTGGGACCAGGATCTGGCCGGCAGCTTCAACCAGCTGCGCAAGCTGAAGAAGCTGCACCCGGACCTCAAGATCCTCTGGTCGTTCGGCGGCTGGACCTGGTCCGGCGGCTTCGGTGAGGCCGCGAAGAACCCGGCGGCGTTCGCGGACTCCTGCTACAGCCTGGTGGAGGACCCGCGCTGGGCCGATGTCTTCGACGGCATCGACATCGACTGGGAGTACCCCAACGACTGCGGTCTGACGTGCGACACCAGCGGCCCTGACGCGTACGGCAACCTGCTGTCCGCCCTGCGCTCCAAGTTCGGCAGCGACAACCTGGTCACCTCGGCGATCAGCGCGGACGCCTCCGACGGCGGCAAGCTCGACTCCGTCGACTACGGCGGCGCCGCACAGTACGTCGACTGGTACAACCCGATGACGTACGACTACTTCGGCGCATGGGACGCCAAGGGCCCGACAGCCCCGCACTCCCCGCTGAACTCCTACTCGGGCATCCCCAAGGACGGCTTCAACAGCGAGGCGACCATCGCCAAGCTGAAGGCCGAGGGCGTCCCCGCCTCGAAGCTGCTGCTCGGCATCGGCTTCTACGGCCGCGGCTGGACCGGCGTCACACAGGCCGAGCCGGGCGGCACGGCGACCGGCGCCGCCCCGGGTACGTACGAGGCGGGCATCGAGGACTACAAGGTCCTCAAGAACAGCTGCCCCGCCACCGACACCGTCGGCGGCACGGCCTACGCGCTCTGCGGCACCAACTGGTGGAGCTACGACACCCCGGCCACCATCGGCACCAAGATGGACTACAAGAACGAGCAGGGCCTCGGCGGCACGTTCTTCTGGGAGCTCAGCGGTGACACCACCGACGGCGAGTTGATCAAGGCGATCAACTGACCTCGGTGCGGCAGGCATGACGGTGGGCGGGGAGCCGGGCGGGCTCCCCGCCCACCGTCATGTCCGCCGGCTTCTTACATCAGACCGATCTGCGTGACGAACATGGCGATGACGACGACGAGCGTCCAGCCCAGGAGGTTCTCCAGCAGCTTGGCGCGGTCCCCGGGCCCGCCGGTCCGCGTACGGCGGCGGGCGGTAGTGGTGGTGGTTGCGGCGGCAGTCGCGGTCATGGCATCTCGTTCGGTCGGCCGGCAGTCGGTGTCCCCCGAGGACCCGACCACAGTGCCAGCCGGACCGGCCCCCGCGGTAGAGAGCTGCGTCACTCCCCCGGGGGCGCCGGAGCGCGTCAAAGGATGCCGACAGCCGCCAGAGCCCGGCGTTGGGCGGGGGTCGGGTGCGCGGGGAAGTGCAGGTAGCAGACGCCGCCTGTGCCGGAGACCACACTGCCACTCGCGTTGTAGCGCTTGGTGCGGAGCCAGGTCGCCTCCAGATGGAAGGGCGCCGCATATCGTGCGACGCCCTTCCGCGGTTGAAGACGTTGATCGGGCGGTTGTTCCACGTCAGCTGCACGGGGTCCAGTCGTTTTCGCCGAGAATCCAACGCTAAGCCGTGCGGCATCCTCTGATCTGGGCTGGTCCGTACCGGTGCGGCCCATGAATCCGGCCGCCCAGACACTCGGCGGGTTCGTCGGCGCGCATCTGGCAGGCAGCGGGCAGCTGAACCGCTACCTCACCCCCGGCACGAAGCTGACGGCGGTCTCGCTCGCCCGCACCATATGCGCGCATCGAGGTGGCACAGGTCGCCGCCGGCCACCCGCCCCGCCGAGCCCGGACCACACCACACCACACCTGACGAATCATCAGATACCCGAGTGAATACCATCGGTAGCCCCAAACGCCCGCAGCACGAATTCGTATGGCGGGGGCGGAGTATCAGGAGTCCGGCGTGACGGTTTCGCATCGGCGCCGAGGCCACCGCCTGGTACGAGGACGGTGGTGTCCGGATCGGGCCCCCGCCCACGATCGGGTGATTGCGGTGAGGGCTTCGCAGTACCGGGTTCTCTGAATCCGGCGGTTCCACCTGGTCGGTGGGGCGGCCCCGGTGGAACTCCTTCTCCGAGAGGCACGATCGATGGCCAACCTGAAGCACTCCTGTACTGCGGCGGCAGTGGTAACGGCCGTATCGATCGGGGCCGGTGTCCTCGCCGTCACCCCGGCCGGCGCCGCTGACCGGGTCGCCATCGAGAACGTGGCGGACTAGCGGTTCCTCACCGCGGACGGCGCTGTGCTGCTCACGGGGCAGTACGGCGGTGCTGACCAGGACAGGGTGCTGATCTCGCCTCCGGGTGCACCGGCCGGGGTCCAAGACCTGAACGAGGAGAAGTGGCGCCCCGGGATTCCTGCCCGGGGCTGAGCAAGCGTCCTGCGCTGCCAGGAGAGTGGCGGGTCCGGGTGCCGCAGCGGGGTGGCGGCTCGCGTGAGGCTGTGAGCCCCCCCGGGGGGTGTGGTGCAGGCGGGATGGACAGACTCAGGGACGGGGCAGACCGCGGGAGAGCCCCCTGGACGGTGCTGGCGGTGATGCCACCGGCACCATCTCTCGCCCGGCATCATCTCTGGAGGGCTCATGAAGATCGTGCTCGCCTATTCAGGAGGTCTGGACACCTCCGTGGCCCTGCACTGGCTCAAGAAGCGGTATGACGCCGAGATCATCGCGTTCTGCGCGGACATCGGGCAGATCGAGTCGCTGGACACGATCGAGGAACGGGCGCTGCGCACCGGCGCCTCGAAGGTGTACGTCGAGCCGCTCACCGACCGTTTCCTGAAGGACTTCGCGCTGCCCGCGCTGCGGGCACACGCCCGCTACGAGAACAAGTACCTGGTGGCCGCACCGCTCTCACGTCCGCTGATTGCCCAGCGCATGGTCGAGATCGCCCATGCGGAGAACGCTGACGCGGTCGCCCACGGGGCGACGGGCAAGGGCAACGACCAGGTGCGCTTCTTCACCGGTGTCACCGCTCTCGACCCCGCTCTGCGAGTCCTCGCACCGGTCATCGACTGGGACCTGACCACCCGGGAGTCAGAGCTCGCTTACGCCCGCGAACACGCCATCCAAGTGCCGGTCACCCCCGACAACCCCTACAGCATCGACACCAACATCTGGGGAACCAGCATCGAGTGCGGCGAACTGGACGACATCAGCCGGCCGCCGCCTCCTCGCGCCTGGCAGCTCACGGCAGACCCCAGGACGGCCCCGGACCGGCCGGAGCGGGTCACCATCGGATTCGAGTCCGGGACCCCCGTCGCCCTCGATGGCGAGAGGCTCCAGCTACCCGAGCTCGTGCACCGGCTCAACGCCGTCGTCGCACGCCACGCGGTGGGCCGCGTCGACATCGTCGAGAACCGCATCGTCGGATTCAAGACGCGCGGCATCTACGAGGCACCGGCCGCAACCGTGCTGATGACCGCGCACGAGGAGCTCGAAGCGATCGTCCTCGACCGCGAGACGCTCCACCACAAGCAGTCCATGGCCCTGCGCTACGCCGAACTCGTCTACTACGGCTACTGGTTCTCCGACCTGCGCCGCGCCCTGGACGCCTTCGTCTCCAGCCTCCAGACCGCCGTGACCGGCGACATCACCCTGGAGCTGTACAAGGGCTCGCACACCGTCATCGCCCGGCAATCCCCGAACTCCCGCTACAGCGGGTCCCTGGCCACCTACGAAACCGGTGACACCTTCAACCACCAGGCAGGCGCCGCCTTCGCCTACGTATGGTCCCTCCCCCTGGCCCGGCCATGACCGGAAGAACACCACACAGAGCGGAGTCCCGGGCATCCCCCACCCACCTCGGCGCGAATGCCGGCCCACCCACCCCGCTGGGTGCAGTCCGGCCGCCCCGGAGCAGTGCCGCATGCCACCAACGCACAGGAGGTTCACAGAATGGGGCAGTTTCCGTCCGGACACGCAGAGGCTCTCGCAGTGGTCGAGGCCCGCTGCGGAAGCGGCTTCAGGTTGCGGGAGGTGACGTCCCGCCCGGGCGCGGTGGTGTGGGAGGCGGCGGGTACCGGCGGGAGGTTCGCCGTGAAGATCGGCACCAGCGACGGCGCGGCAGCCGTGTCACGGGAGACGGAGGTTCTCCGGGCGTTGGGATGGTCCGGGCATCTGCTCGCCTCGGGTCGCGGGGCGGACAGTGCGTGGCTGATGGCGCGGTGGTTCGAGGGGCCGTCCACGTGGGATGCCTTCGCCCTGTTTCGGGAGAACGGCACCGGGCAGCGGGCGGGGCTCGGCGCGGCGGCGGAGTTGTGTGAAACGGTCGCCGGTCTGCACGGTCTGGGCTGGGTCCATGCCGATCTCCAGCCGGACCACGGGATCCACACCCCCGGCGGTGTCCGTCTGATCGACCTGGCCTGGAGCTGGCGGGAAGGGATGCGGCCGCCACCCGTGACGGGGGTGGGTATCGACCATCTCGTGCCGCCGGAACTGGCCCTGCGCGGTGCGGGCGATATGCCCCTGGACGCGGGCAGGGCAGCCGACGTCTACACCCTGGCCGCCACCCTGTGGACCTGCGTCACCGGAACCTGGCCCCTGGACTACCGGGCTGCCGGCATCACACCGGAGGACCTGACCTCGGACCAGCTCCGCGCGCAGATCGCCACCGGCCGCATCCCCCTGCGGACCGAGACACCATGGCCCGAACTCCAAACAGTCCTGCAGCAGGCCCTGCTGAGCAGGCCCGGGGACCGGCCCACAGCCCGGGACCTCGCCCAGACCCTGACCCGCCTGGCACCCTGACCCTGTCGGGTCCGTCACCCACGCTCCTGGCGATGTGCCTGCTGGTAGAGCCGGGTGAACAGCGGGTCCATGGTGCGACCGGAGCGGTAGACGGTCCCGAACCGCTCCTCGTAGGCGGCGAACCGGTCGGGGGCGTCGTGGAGGAAGAGCACATCGTGCAGGGCCATCCAGCGCAGCGCCAGCATCGGGACCGGGGAGCGGGACACCGGAAACCGGGGGTTGCGCGCGGCGCCCTGGTCGCCCCGCGAATGGAACTGGCCGAGCATCATCCCCTCCTGGGCCAGCGGCGTCCTGACCTTCTCCTGCACGTGGTCCAGGAGCTCCTCGTCGGCCTGAGGAAGGTCGGGCAGGACGGCAACCACGGCGTGCAGAGCACGGTTGGTCGTCGGCCAGCAACCGCCCCGCAGTACCTCCACCATGGCGTCGACCGTTGACAGCAGACCGTCCAGGTCCACACTGCCGGGGAACACCCGCGCCCGTACTCCGTCGGCGCGCAGGGCAGGAGCCATGAACGGGCTCCGGCATCCCGGACAGCGCCATGTCTGGAGAGCGGGCCGAGCGAGATGCGTGGCTGCTGTTCCCCTCTCCCGGCGGCAGGGGGTCCTCCGCTCACCGCGCGGAGGACCCCCTGCCCGTATTTCAGGGAGGCCGGCGTCGTCGGGCGAAGGCCGAGGCGGACCGCCCTCGCCATCCACGGTGCCCTGCCCTCTTGGAGGGCGCTGCTGGTCAGTCGAGTGCGGGCGTAGCGACGGCTTACGCGATCCTGTTGGGGTGGCCGGCAGGGACTGCGCTTGCCCGCCTTCGTCGTAACAATTACAGTTACGCCAGAGAGGGAGGAGGTCCCGTGAGTGCCAACAGCAAGCTGACCGTCGCCGTCCACGCGCTGGCATGGGTGGGGCTCTACCAGAGCCGTGGGAATGAAGTCGCCACCTCGGAACAGATCGCGGAGAGCGCGAACACCAACCCCGTGGTGATCCGACGCCTGCTCGGTCAACTCCGCAGCGCAGGGCTCGTCCACGCGCGGCGAGGCGCCGGCGCGGGGTGGCTGATGAGCCGCGAACTCGCCGACATCACCGTGCTGGACGTGTACGACGCGATCGAGTCCGGCCCCTTGTTCGACATGCACCGTGCTGAGCCCAATCAGGAATGCGTCGTGGGCGCCGGCATCCAGCCCGCTCTCTCGAACGTCTACAGCCGCCTGGACCAGACGCTTCGCGGCGAGCTGGCCCGGACGACGTTGGCCGACGTCCTGCGTGACACGCTTTCCGCCTCCTGACCACCGTGCGACACGCACGGTGTGTCCTCAGGCCTTAAATGTAACCAATATAGCTACAACCACCTCGCTCGAAGCGTCACGCCGATTGTCAGGAGAGAAGACGATGACCGAACCCACCAGCAGGAACCTCGCCACGCAGGTCGTGTTCAACGCCTACTACCGCGTGCACCCGGACGACCGGCAGAAGTTCATCGACGCGGTCGTTCCCCATATCAGCTTCACCGCCGAGCTGCCGGGGTGCGTGTTCTACGTGTTCGCCGCCGACCTGCTCGACCCCAACACCTTCCATCTCTCCGAGGGCTGGGCCGACCAGGCCGCCATCGACCGCCACAACGCCACCGAACCCTTCCAGAAGGCCCTGGGGGACGTGATGACCACCGTCAGGATCCTGGACCACCAAGGCCAGCGCTACGAGATCGCAGACCAGGGCGCCGGGGACCCGCCCGGCGGGGTGGAACTCGCGGGCTGAACACTGGAGCGCCGACGACCGCGCACCGCTGCCTGTCCAGCAGTAGCCGGCCGCTCGTTCCGATCGCGCACCCGGCACGGCATCACTCAATGAAGCCCCGCACGGAGGGAACGACCATGGAAACCGTACAGTTCGAACAGAGGGACGGGGTCGGTCACATCGTCCTCGCCAACCCGCCCGACCAGCAGATCGGCGTTCGCTTCACCGAGGACCTTGCCACTGCGGTGCACCAGGCCGGCGAGAGCGACATCAAAGCTCTGGTCGTGCGGGCGGAGGGGCCCAACTTCGGAACCGGCGGGGACGTACCCGATTGGCCGGGGAAAAGCACTGACTGGTTCCGCACCTTCATTGCCGAGGTCAACCAGTCGTACGCCGCCATCGAAGCGCTGCGCGTGCCGACCATCGCCGCGGTCAGGGGCAAGACGATCGGCGGCCACTACGAACTCGCCCTGCGCTGCGATCTGATCGTGGCCGCCCACGATGCGACCTTCAGCTGGGTGGAGGCAACCGTAGGGATGGCCCCTTTGGCCGGAGGGGTACAGCGACTGGCCGACCGCATCGGCCGCGGGCGTGCGGCGCAGCACGTTCTGCTGAGCGAGACTCTCACCGGCGTCGAGGCGGGCCACATCGGTCTGGCCGGCCGCGTCGTACCCCCGAGCACCGTCGACGCCACCGCGCAGGCCATTGCCGAGCAGGTCGCCGGCGGCTCGAAGCCGGCGAACGCCGCCATCCAGTCTCTCCTCAAGGCATGGACGGGCGGCGGCACCCCGGGCGCCGACACGATGATGCTCGACCTCACCATGGACCTGTTCGCCACCCCGCACGCCCAGGCCGCATTCCGCAAGATCGAAGAGGCCGCTCGATTCGCCTGACCCTGCCTCTCGGGGAGCTTCACCTCGCCCGTCAGGCGATCCAGACGATTCGGCTCTGACTCGCCCGCTCTCGTACGCGGCAAGGCGCTTCCCGTACCCGAAAACGTAACCAAACCAGTTACGCCAAAGATATGGAGAATCTGATGGGCAAGCTGGACGACAAGACCGCCCTGGTGACCGGGGCTTCCGCCGGTATCGGCCTGGCCATCGCCCGCCGGTTCGCCACCGAGGGAGCGACCGTCTACCTGACCGGCCGCCGCAAGGCCGAGCTGGACGCTGCCGTCGAGCAGGTCGGCAGTCACGCGATCGGCATCCAAAGCGACGTGTCGCAACTCGACGACCTCGACCGGCTGTTCGCGGAGATCGCCGAGCGCAGCGGCCGTCTGGACATCGTGGTGGCCAACGCCGGCGTCGGTGACTTCGGCCCGCTCGGCGCGATCACCGAGGAAGCGTACGAGCGCGCCACCTCCATCAACCTCAAGGGCACCGTATTCACCGTGCAGAAGGCGCTGCCGCTGCTGTCGGCCGGCGCCTCGGTGGTCCTGCTCTCCTCCAGCGCTGCCCTGCGCGGCGCCCCGGGCCTGGGTATCTATGCCGCGACCAAGGCCGCCATCCGCAGCCTCGCCCGCACCTGGGCCGCCGAACTCGCCGGGCGCGGCATCCGCGTCAACGCCCTCACCCCCGGCCCCGTCGCCACCCCCGGCGGCGACGGACTGCGGGCCGCTTTCCCGCAGGAAGAACAGATCACCGCAGCAGCCGGGCCGGCCGCGCCGACGCCGCTCGGCCGGGCGGGCAGCCCCGACGAGGTCGCCGCCACCGCCCTGTACCTGGCGGGCGACCAGAGCTCCTTCACCACCGGCGCGGAGCTGTACGTCGACGGCGGCGCGACCCAGCTCTAGACCGAGACCACGAGCTCGCCACCCCACGGATCAGGAGGACTGAGATGTCACCCGACAACGAGAAGATCATCCGCAACGCCTACCAACTCGCCGAGGACAGGGACGTCGCCGGATGGATCGCGGCCTTCACCGATGACGGGACCTTCACCGACGAATCCATCCCGCGCACCTACCGCGGCGCGGAAGAGCTGGGCAAGACGGTCGAGGTCTACGCGAAGGCGTTCCCCGACATGCACCGTGAGCTCGGCCGGTTCTACGTGACCGGTGACGTGGTCATCGTGCAACTGAGCTTGCAGGGCACCCACCTCGGTCCGCTCGAACTGCCCTCGGGAACCGTCCCGCCGACCGGCAAACGCATGGATGCCCCGTGCTGCGACGTGTTCGAGCTGACCGACGGCAAGATCAAGCGCTTCGACTGCTACGCGGAAGGATCCGTCGTCGCTGCCCAACTCGGCCTGACCTGAACCCAGGACGGACGTGAGCCTTCAAGCCGAGGGATGGGGCTTCGGCTTGAAGGCTTGCGTGATGGGGATCACGACCACCGCGACGCCAGAGTCAGGTGTAAAGGCGCACGGATGGTTCACCTGGCGACTGCGAGCAGGCTCTTGGCGAATGCCCGCAGGCGAAGGACCCCGCCCAGAGCTCGCCGCAGGCCGCATGTCGCCCAGCCGGTAGTTCAGAGAACCGAATTAACCCACACGTAAGACCCTGATCATGCACGATCGCGTTGAAAGGCGAGTGCTCCGGATCCGTCGTCAGTGACGACGGTGAACCCTTCACCCGGAGCCATGCGGACGGCGCCGTCGAGGCGAGTCCTCGGACATCGCTCGATCAAGGTCACGGTCGACCAGTACGGCCACCTCACACCGGACGGCCATGAGCGCTGCCGCCAGGTGGTCGAGGTGGCCGTGTGGGGCCCTACATGCTCACAGCAGGCCTAGCGACCTCAGAGCGCGGTGCTGAGCGGGTGCTGGGTCAGACGGCCAGTAGACGTAACAGACCCCACCCGTACCACTTTTGACCTGCCCGTTCGCGTCGTAACGCTTGGTGCGGAGCCAGATCGTCTCCCACTCGTGCCGCTTGTAGACGTGGCGGACCGCCTCGTCGTCCGGGGACGCCGGGTCGTTGGCGATCACGTCGCCGTCCGCGGTGAAGCCGATCACCGTCATCAGGTGACCGGAGGTGCCGTAGCCCGCGCCCGTCAGCTCCTCCTTGAGGAACGACTGAGACGTTATGGCCGGAATCCCCGCCCGGACCAGGGTCTCCAGGTCCTTCAGCGAGCCCAGCCGGGTCACCACGGCGCTCATGTCCTCGTACGTGGCGGCGTAGGCGGCGTTGAACGGCCAGTTGCCGCAGCCCTCGTACTGGTTGTCGTAGGTGAACCGCGCCGCGTGGCAGACCTGTGGGTCCGCCAGCCCCGGCTTGACCCAGGCGAGGTCCGCCGCGCTGGGGTGGCGGCCCCAGTACTCGATGATCATCTGCGAGGAGGTGGGACTGCACCACGCCTCGCCGCCGTTGTCGTACTCGGGGTACTGGCCCGCGTGCACGTTCTGCGAGTAGCGCGGCACCCGCAGCTCCCGGACCAGTCCGGGGACGGAGGCGGGCACGGTGAAGCGGTCGGGGATGTCGGAGGCCATCGCGCCCAGACGCCACACCGTGGGGGTGAGCCGGGTGCCCGGGGTGCGATACAGGGTCAGCCGCAGCCGGTAGGACGCGAGCCGCAGGCCGCTCGCCGCGTCGTCCACCGAGAAGGTGTCGGTCCAGATGGAGCTCTTGCCGTCGCTCTGGCCGTCGACGGACGTACGGCGGATGTCGCCGTCGCCGTCGCCGGACGCCCAGCGCCCCATGACGTACCAGGGGGTGTCCGTGCCGTCCGAGTAGGTGCCCCGGAGCTCGATCTGGATCCAGGTGCCGGCCGGCGTGTGCGCGTTCCAGGAGGCGATCACCTCGGTGGCCGGGACGGCGGAGCGGTGGACGGGTGAGGTCCAGGTCGCGTACTCCCAGGCCGCCGTCGTACCCGTGTGCGGGTCGGTGTAGTCGGTACGTCCCAGCGGGTGGCCGATCACCAGGCCCGCCCGGCGCCCCGCGACGGCGCGGGTCCCGGCGCCGGAACCGCAGCGCCAGTCGGTGTACGTACTCCAGGAGTGGTTGTCCACGGGAGAGGCTGCCGCCGAAGGTGCGTGACGCGGGACACGGGAGGGAGCGGCGGAAGCGGTGGACGACACCGCTCCGGCTCCGGCCGCTGCCGCGATGGCGGCGGCGAGTACGGTTCGGCGTGAGGTCGGACTGGGCATGGGCGAGACCCCCGGTCGTAAGCGGAATGGGGCTTCAGGTGCACGACAGTGCGCCAACTATCGCGGCTTCTTCCCCGGTTCGGCCAGCGATTCGCCTCGCGCCGCCCGACCAATATTGGTCTCGACCACTGGCGTGACCTGCGACGGCTACGCAGCGGCTCGTAGACCGGACGCACTCGCGGGCCGGACGGACTCGTAGGCCGGACGGACTCGTAGGCTGGACGGATGAGCGACCTCTCGCAGCACGCCGCGCGGCTGCGCACCCTGCCACCGTCCTGCGGGCCGGTCCGGCTGATCGCCGTCGACGGCCACGCGGGATCGGGCAAGAGCACCTTTGCCGCCCGGCTCGCGGCAGCGCTCGACGGCGCACCCGTACTCCACCTGGACGATCTGGCCAGCCACGAGGAGATGTTCGACTGGACGGCCCGGCTCCGGAGCCAGGTGATCGAGCCGCTGTCGCACGGGGAGCCCGCACGCTACGAGCCGTACGACTGGACCGCCCGGCGCTTCGGCCCGGCGCGCACCCTGGAACCCGCCCCGGTGGTCCTGATCGAGGGGGTCGGTGCCGGACGACGGGCACTGCGCCCCTTCCTCGCACACCTGTTGTGGATGGATCTGCCCGCCGCCGAGTCCTGGGAACGGGGCCGACGGCGGGACGGTCCGGCCCTGACGGCGTTCTGGGACGACTGGACCGTCGCTGAATCGGCTCATTTCTCGGCCGATCCCTCCCGCCCCTCGGCCGAAACGTTGGTGCGTCAGTTGCCTGTGGGGTACGAGTGGTTGAAGGGATCCGGCGCGACAGCAAAAGCGAGTCGTTCCGTCACCCAAAGTGATTAATCGGCACCGCCATACCGACCAGTCGGAAATCGGTCCGGAAGTGCCCCGGCTCTGCTTGACCCGGCGCGGTACAGGTCTTACGTTCTCAATGTGCGGCTTTTCGGAGCCCCCGCAGACGCGAAGCC
This sequence comes from Streptomyces sp. NBC_00341, assembly GCF_041435055.1. Taxonomy (NCBI): domain Bacteria; kingdom Bacillati; phylum Actinomycetota; class Actinomycetes; order Kitasatosporales; family Streptomycetaceae; genus Streptomyces; species Streptomyces sp. NBC_00341. The sequence continues at coordinate 1,258,556 of NZ_CP108002.1, forward strand.
CCCGGTTGTTCCCCCGTGATCGGGGGCTTCGTTCTGTGCCCCACGCCGGTTCCCGGCCACCTTTCACCCCATGCCGCTCACCCTGGGTCACGACCCCTCTTCGGCCTGCGGCGCCCTTAGTCGGACACTCCCTGCGCAGGTACGATGCCTCTCGGTGCGGTCAATTCCCGTTCGCGGCACAGCGGTTCGGCACGCCTCGGCGGGCAGCCGTGCGGCGGGACATCCTGGGGGCACGGTTTGTGGGGGACCAGATGGACATCGGCACGCAGGGCGCACAGGCCCCGGCCGACCTCGCCTGGCTGCGCGGCGTGGACGCCTACACGATGGGCGCCTACCCGCAGGCAGAGGAGGAATTCAGAGCTGCGGTACAGCTCGATCCCGGCATGGCGGACGCCTGGCTGGGCCTCCACGCGCTGCGGGTCGACACCACATCGGCACTGCTGCACATGTACAGCCATCGCGACCGCTTCGGGGAGCAGCGCGGCCGCCACCGCCGCACGCTGAACTCCTGGTACTGGCTGGGCTGGTGGGTGCAGCCGGTGCTGGAGAGCCCGCGCGACCTGCTGCTGGCGCACGCCTCGCACTGGCTGGACGGACGCCATGTGCCGGAGCTCGACCGGGCGTTGGCCGGTCTGCCGCCGGTGGACGCCGACGCGCAGGTGCGCTTCCTGCACGCCTGCCGGTCCTACCTGGTCAAGGACTGGGAGCAGCTCGTACGCCATACGGAACAGCTGATCGAGGACCCGCTGCTGGGCATCGAGGCGGGGCTGTTCGGCGGTATGGCACGGGTCCGGCTGGAGATGTACGGACAGGCCGAGCCGCTGCTCTCCACCGCGCTGATGCGCTGCCGCAGCGAGCAGCCGCAGCGCAAGGAGCTGCGCTACTGGCTGGCCCGCGCGCACGAGGGAACCGGCCGCAGCGCGGCCGCGCTGCCGCTGTACCGGGCCGTGCACCGGATCGATCCGGCGTTCATGGACACCTCGGCGCGGCTGGCGGCGATCGCGGACTACGACGGGCTCGACGGCTCCGACGAGTTCTCCGGGCTGGCCGCGGTCTCGCTGACCGGCCTGGGCGGCGACGGCGCCTTCGTGGAGGCCCAGCCGGACGGCGACGCGGTCCTGGGCACCGACCTGGTGGACGGCCGGGATCTGCGCCCCGGCGGCGGGGAACCGCAGGACCTGCCGGGGGTCGGGGTGTCGCCTCCGCCCGGTGGGGCGCGGGAGAAGACCTCGGTACCGGGCCAGTCGGCGCCGTCGCTGTTCCCGGCGGGCCCGAGCGATCCGGTGCTGCTGGCCGAGGCCTTGGCGGAGCTGGAGCGGATGGTCGGGCTGGAGCCGGTGAAGCGGCAGGTCAAGGCCTTGTCCGCGCAGCTGAACATGGCGCGGCTGCGGGCCGGCCAGGGGCTCCCCGTGCAGCCGCCGAAACGGCATTTCGTCTTCTCCGGGCCGTCCGGCACCGGGAAGACCACGGTGGCCCGCATTCTGGGCCGGGTGTTCTACGCACTCGGCCTGCTCGGCGGGGACCATCTGGTCGAGGCCCAGCGGGCGGACCTGGTCGGTGAGTTCCTGGGCCAGACGGCGGTCAAGGCCAATGAGCTGATCGACTCCGCGCTGGGCGGGGTGCTGTTCGTCGACGAGGCGTACAGCCTCTCCAACACGGGCTACAGCAAGGGCGACGCGTACGGGGACGAGGCCCTTCAGGTGCTCCTCAAGCGTGCGGAGGACAACCGGGACCATCTCGTCGTCATCCTGGCGGGATACCCGGAGGGCATGGACCGGCTGCTCGCCACCAACCCCGGGCTGTCCTCTCGGTTCACCACCCGGGTGGACTTCCCCAGCTACCGCCCCCTTGAGCTCACCTCGATCGGTGAGGTCCTGGCCGAGGAGAACGGGGACGCGTGGGACGAGGAGTCGCTGGACGAGCTGCGGGCCATCAGCGGCCACGTCGTCGACCAGGGCTGGCTCGACGAACTGGGCAACGGACGGTTCCTGCGCACGCTGTACGAGAAGAGCTGCGCCTACCGCGATCTGCGGCTCTCCGGCTATGCGACGGTGCCGACGCGGGACGATCTGGCGACGCTGCGGCTGCCGGATCTGATGCAGGCGTACGGCGAGGTGCTGTCGGGGCGCCGGCCCCCGGAGCGGCCGGCCGGGTGATCCCGGGCCGTCGGACGGGTCCAGCGACCCGTCCGACGGCCCGGGAGCCTCAACCGACCAGGGCCGTGAGTTCGTCCGAGCCGGTCTGCCTCTCCCCGGTGCGGCGCGGCTCCGAGACCCGGTGGGCCGGGTCCCGCACCTCACCGACCAGCATCTCCAGGACGTCCTCCATGGCGACCAGGCCGAGTACCCGGCCCGAGGCGTCCGCGACCTGGGCCAGGTGCGTCGCGGCGCGGCGCATCACCGTCAGGGCGTCGTCCAGCGGGAGTTCGGCCCGTACCGTGGCCATCGGGCGCCATACGTGCTGCGGGACCGCCCGCTCGCCGTCCTCCAGGTCGAGGACGTCCTTCACGTGCAGGTAGCCCATGAACGGGCCGCCGCCCTCCGCGCAGACGGGGAACCGCGAGTAGCCGGTCCGCACCGTGAGCGCCTCGATCCGGTGCGGGGTGACGGACGGGTCGACCGTCACCAGGTTCGCCCGGCGCAGCAGCACATCGGTGACGGGCCTGCTGCCCAGCTCCAGGGCGTCCTCCAGCCGCTCCTGCGCGTCCGGCCCCAGGAGTCCGGCCTGTCCGGAGTCCTCGACCAGCCGGTTGAGCTGCTCGCTGGTGAAGACGGCCTCCACCTCGTCCTTCGGCTCGACGCCGAAGAGCCGGAGCACCAGCCGGGCGCAGGCGCCCAGCGCGGAGGTGACCGGGCGGCAGAGGCGGGCGAAGCCGACCAGGCCGGGGCTGAGCCACAGCGAGGTCTTCTCCGGGGCGGCCATCGCCAGGTTCTTCGGGACCATCTCGCCGATGACGAGGTGGAGGAAGACGACGAAGACCAGCGCCAGCACATAGCCGAGCGGATGGATCAGGCCCTCGGGCAGGTGGACCGCGTGGAAGACCGGCTCCAGCAGCTGGGCGACGGTCGGTTCCGCGACGGCGCCGAGAGTCAGCGAGCAGATGGTGATGCCGAACTGGGCGGCCGCCATCATCTGCGGCAGGTTCTCCAGGCCGTACAGCACCTGCCGGGCCCGGCTGGACCCGGTTGCCGCGAGCGGTTCGATCTGGCTGCGGCGTACCGAGACGAGTGCGAACTCGGCGCCGACGAAGAAGCCGTTCGCGAGGACCAGGAGTCCGGCGAAGAGCAGTTGGACCAGGCTCATCGCGCCGCCTCCAGGACGCCGCGGGCCGCCGGTTCCGCGGTGAGCTGCTCGTTGACCCCGGCCAGCCGCACGAAGCGGACCTTCTCGGCCCGGTAGTGGCCGACCTGGCGGACCGAGATGCGCCAGCCGGGCAGTTCGGCCCGGTCTCCGGGGGCGGGGATCCGGCCCAGCAGATCGGCGACGAGACCGGCCACGGTCTCGTACGGGCCGTCGGGTACGTCGAGCCCTATCCGGCGCAGGGTGAGGACTCGGCAGCTGCCCTCCGCGTCCCAGGCGGGCCTGCCGTCCTCGGGGGCGGCGGGGGCAAGCTCGGGACGGTCGGCGCCTTCGGCGTCGTGCTCGTCCCTGACCTCCCCGACGAGCTCCTCGATGATGTCCTCCAGGGTGACGACACCGGCGGTACCGCCGTACTCGTCGACCACGACGGCGATCGGCTGCTCCTTGCGGAGCCGCTGGAGGAGCTGTTCGACGGGCAGCGTCTCCGGGACCAGCAGCGGGGGCACCGCGATCCGGCCGGCCGTGGTGCGCAGCCGGTCCTGGGAGGGAACGGCGAGCGCGTCCTTGAGGTGGATCATGCCGACGACCTCGTCGATGCGCTCCCGGTAGACGGGGAAGCGGGAGAGGCCGGTGGCCCGGGTGAGGTTGAGGACGTCGGCCGCGGTGGCGGACGTCTGGAGGGCGCTGACCTTCACCCGAGGGGTCATGACGTGCTGGGCGGTGAGGCCGGCGAGCGACAGGGTCCGTACGAAGAGATCCGCGGTGTCCTGTTCGAGGGTGCCGGCCTCTGCGGAGTGCCTGGCCAGCGAGACGAGCTCGCCCGGGGTGCGGGCGGAGGCCAGTTCGTCGGTCGGCTCCACGCCCAGCAGCCGCACCAGCCGGTTGGCGACGGTGTTCAGCAGCCCGATCACGGGCCGGAAGACCATGGTGAACCGGTGCTGGGGTCCGGCGACGAACCGGGCGACCTGGAGCGGCTTGGAGACCGCCCAGTTCTTCGGTACGAGTTCACCGATCACCATCTGGACGGCGGCCGCGAGGAGCATGCCGATCACCACGCTGATGCCGGGGACGGCACCGTCGGGGAGACCGGTCAGGGTGAGGGGGCTCTCCAGCAGCTGGGCGAGCGCCGGCTCGGCGAGCATGCCGACCACCAGTGAGGTGATCGTGATGCCGAGCTGGGTGCCGGACAGCTGGAAGGAGAGTTCGCGCAGGGCGTCGACGACGGTACGGGCCCGCCGGTCGCCCTCGGTGGCGGCGCGCTCGGCGTCCGCCCGTTCCACGGTGACGAGCCCGAATTCGGCTGCCACGAAGAATCCGTTGGCGAGGATGAGAAGGAATGCCGCACCGAGAAGCAGCAGGGGGGTGGTCATGCCGCCGCCTCCACAGAAGGGGCGGCGCAGGTACTACCGGAAGATCCGTCCATTGCTGGAGGGAGTCACTCCTTGGGTCGCAGGAAAGCCCCGCGGGTCTCAAAGACCTCTGGTGGGGGCGGGGCGCCACAGGGCGCCGCCGCCCCCCAGAGTAATCAACAAGAGGCCCTGCGGGGCAGGGGGCTCAGCCGTTGTCCGTACCCGTGCCGTGGTTCTCGGCGAGGGCGCGGAGCGCGCGGGCGTCGCGAATGGCCTGCTCCTTGGCGATTCCGGGCTGGATGCCGAGGGCGGGCATGCTGGTGCCGTCGCTGAGGTCGAGGAAGACCCAGGGGTCACCGACGCGCAGGTTGACGCGCACGATCTCGGCCCAGGACAGCCGCCTGGTACGGGTGAGATTGACCACGGTCACCCCGCTGTCGTCCGCGACGACCTTGGGACGGCTGAGCAGCGCCAGCACACCGAGGAAGACCAGCGCGGTGAAGACGAAGCTGGCCCGCTCCCCGTTGCTGAGCTGCTCCAGGGTGAAGGCGACGACGGTGATGACGACGAACATCATCACGCCGACGCTCAGCAGGACCACGCGGGTGCGGGTCGGCCGGAAGGTGACCGGAAGCGCGGGGGCTCCGGCCGGGGGTACGGGGGCTGACATGGTCTTCTTCCGTGTCCCGCCGTCAGAGCCGGCAGGCGTGGATGGCCGTGGTGAGGATGGCGCGGGCGCCGAGGTCGTACAGGTCGTCCATGATCCGCTGCGCCTCCTTGGCGGCGACCATGGAGCGGACGGCGACCCAGCCCTCGTGGTGCAGCGGGGAGATGGTGGGCGACTCCAGGCCCGGGGTGAGGGCGACCGCGCGCTCCAGGTGCTCGACGCGGCAGTCGTAGTCCATCATCACGTAGCTGCGGGCGACCAGGACGCCCTGGAGGCGGCGCAGGAACTGCTGCACCTTGGGCTCGTCGTCCGGGGCGCCGACGCGGCGGATGACGACCGCCTCCGACTTCATGATCGGTTCGCCGATGACTTCGAGGCCGGCGTTGCGCAGGCTGGTGCCGGTCTCGACGACGTCGGCGATGATCTGCGCGACACCGAGTTCGATCGCGGTCTCGACGGCGCCGTCCAGGTGGACGACGGAGGCGTTGACCCCGACATCGGCCAGGTGCTTGGCGACGATGCCCTCGTAGGAGGTCGCGATCGTCAGCCCGTCGAAGTCCTGCGGGCCCGCGGCCGTGCCGGGCTTGGTGGCGTAGCGGAAGGTCGAGCGGGCGAAACCGAGCTGGAGGATCTCCTCCGACTCGGCGCCGCTGTCCAGCAGCAGGTCACGGCCGGTGATGCCGATGTCGAGGCGGCCCGAGCTGACGTAGATCGCGATGTCGCGCGGCCGCAGGTAGAAGAACTCCACCTGGTTCTCGGGGTCGACGAGGACGAGCTCCTTGGACTCCTTGCGCTGCTGGTAGCCGGCCTCATGGAGCATCGCCATCGCAGGCCCTGAGAGTGAACCCTTGTTGGGGACGGCGATGCGCAGCATGAGGTCGGGTTTCCTTTGCGAAAGGGGTCTGGGAGCGTCGGACGGGTGCGAGGTCGTGCTCAGAGATGGGCGTAGACGTCGTCGAGCGAGATTCCGCGCGCGACCATCATCACCTGGACGTGGTAGAGCAGCTGGGAGATCTCCTCGGCTGCCGCGTCCTTGCTCTCGTGCTCGGCGGCCATCCAGACTTCGGCGGCCTCCTCCACGACCTTCTTGCCGATGGCATGCACACCCTTGTCCACCAGTTCGGCGGTACGGGAGGTGGAGGGGTCGCCGTCGGCGGCCTTGAGCTGCAGCTCGGCGAAGAGCTCTTCGAAGGTTTTGTTCGCCATGATGTCCTTAGAATACGGGGTCCCGGACACGCACTCAGCGCCAGGGTTCGCTGACCGAGCGCAGCGTGGTGGCGGTGGCGACGGCGGCGGTGACCGCTTCGTGCCCCTTGTCCTCGTTGGACCCCTCGATGCCCGCCCGGTCGAGTGCCTGCTCCTCGGTGTCACAGGTGAGGACGCCGAAGCCGACCGGTACACCGGTGTCGACCGCGACCTGGGTGAGGCCGTTGGTGACGCCGTGGGACACGTATTCGAAGTGCGGGGTGCCGCCCCGGATGATCACGCCTAGCGCGACGATCGCGTCGTACCCGCGCCCGGCCAGTACCTTGGCGACCACCGGGAGCTCGAAGCTGCCGGGGACCCTCAGCAGGGTCGGCTCGTCGATGCCCAGCTCGTGCAGGGCGCGCAGCGCGCCGTCGACGAGTCCGTCCATGACCTTCTCGTGCCACTGCGCGGCGATGACCGCCACGCGCAGGTCACCGCAGTTGCGTACGGACAGTTCGGGTGCGCCCTTGCCGCTCATGTCTCTCCTACCGCTCGTTTCCTTGATGGCTGCTGGAAGTGCTGGTGGTCCGGCTACTGGTTGCCGCAGGTCGACACCGTGGCGGCGTCGAGCCAGGGCAGGTCGTGGCCCATCCGGTCCCGCTTGGTGCGCAGGTAGCGCAGATTGTGCTCGCCGGCCTGGACGGGCATCGGTTCCCGTCCGGTGACGGCCAGTCCGTGCCGCAGGATCGCGGCGGTCTTGTCGGGGTTGTTCGTCATCAGGCGCAGGCTGCGGACGCCGAGGTCCTTGAGGATCTGGGCGCCGGCCGCGTAGTCGCGGGCGTCGGCGGGCAGTCCGAGCTCCAGGTTGGCGTCGAGGGTGTCGACGCCGCGCTCCTGGAGCTCGTACGCGCGGAGCTTGGAGACCAGGCCGATGCCGCGTCCCTCGTGGCCGCGCAGATAGACGACGACGCCGCGTCCCTCGTCCGTGATGCGTCGCATCGAGGCGTGCAGCTGGGGGCCGCAGTCGCAGCGCTCCGACTGGAAGATGTCGCCGGTCAGGCACTCGGAGTGGACCCGGACCAGGACGTCGTCGCCGTCCCCGATGTCGCCGTGGACCAGCGCGACGTGCTCGACGCCGTCCACGGTGGAGCGGTAGCCGTACGCGGTGAACGCGCCGAAGTCCGTCGGCAGCCGGACCTCTGCCTCGCGGCGGACGGTCGGCTCCGAGGTGCGCCGGTAGGCGATCAGGTCCTCGATGGAGATGATCGTGAGCCCGTGCTTGCGGGCGAACGGGACCAGCTGGGGAAGGCGCAGCATGACGCCGTCCTCGCCCGCGATCTCGACGATCGCCCCGGCGGGCCGCAGTCCGGCGAGCCGGGCGAGGTCGACGGCCGCCTCGGTGTGCCCGTTGCGCACGAGCACACCGCCGGTACGGGCCCGGAGCGGGAAGATGTGGCCGGGCCGTACGAAGTCACCGGGGCCCGCGACGCCGCCGGCCAGCAGCCGGAGCGTGGCGGCCCGGTCGGCGGCGGAGATGCCGGTGGTGACGCCGTGCGCGGCGGAGGCGTCGACGGAGACGGTGAAGGCCGTCTTCATCGACTCGGTGTTGTGGTCGACCATCTGCGGGAGTTCGAGCCGTTCCAGCTCGGCGTTCTCCATGGGCGCGCAGATCAGTCCGCGGCACTCGCTCATCATGAAGGCGACGATCTCGGGGGTGGCCTTCTCGGCCGCGATGACGAGGTCGCCCTCGTTCTCCCGGTCCTCGTCGTCGACGACCACGACGGGCCGGCCCGCCGCGATGTCGCGGATGGCCTGCTCGACGGGGTCCAGGGTGAGGTCCTCCGCGGGCGCGTGGTGTTCCCGGTGCAACCAGGTGGGCTGGGCAGTCATGCCGTGGCTCCTTCCAGAGCGGGTGTCCGCGTACGCAGCCACCAGTCGCGCATGCCCCACAGGACGAGGGCCCCGTAGACGACGTAGATGAGACCGGAGAAGGCGAGACCGCTGTGGAAGTTGAGCGGTACGCCGACCAGGTCGACGAGGAGCCAGGCGAACCAGAACTCGACCATGCCGCGGGCCTGGGCGAGCATCGCCACGAGCGTGCCGGCGAATATGTACGCGTCCGCCCACGGGCTCCACGAGAGCGAGGGGAACGCGGTGAACAGGCCGCCGACCGCGAGGGTGCCGACCGCCGCCCCGCCGAGCAGGTAGCCGCGCTCGCGCCAGGTGGCGAACCGTACGGCGATGGAGCCGTCCTGGGCCTGCTGCCTGCCCCGGGTCCACTGCTGCCAGCCCCAGACGGCCACCGCGATGACGATGACCTGTTTGCCGACGCTGCCCGCCTGGTGCACGGAGACGTTGGCGGCGACCAGGACGACGCCGGACAGCAACTGCGCCGGCCAGGTCCAGATCGAGCGCAGCCAGCCCAGCGTGAGGGCGATCAGACCGATCGTGTTGCCGATCATGTCGGACCAGATGATGTGCTGTCCGAAGACGCTGAACGCCTCCGAGTTCAGCCAGTGCAGAGCGCTCACTTCACCGGCTCCTCTGGCTCCTGCGCGCGGTGGCCGAGCAGCCGCTCGACGTACTTCGCGATGACGTCCACCTCTAGGTTGACCGGGTCGCCGGGCTCCTTGTGGCCGAGCGTGGTCAGGGCGAGGGTGGTGGGGATGAGGCTGATGGTGAAGTAGTCGGGTCCGGCGTCCACGACGGTCAGGCTCACGCCGTCGACGGTGATCGAGCCCTTCTCCACCACGTACCGGGTGAGCTCGGCGGGGAGGGAGACCTTCACGATCTCCCAGTTCTCGGAGGGCTTGCGCTCGACGATGCGGCCCGTGCCGTCCACATGGCCCTGCACGATGTGCCCGCCGAGCCGGCCGCCGACCGCCATGGGCCGCTCCAGGTTGACCCGGGAGCCGGCCCGCAGTGCGCCCAGACTGGACCTGTTCAGCGTCTCGGCCATCACATCGGCGGTGAACTCCTGCCCGCCGTGGTCGACGACGGTCAGGCAGACACCGTTGACGGCGATCGAGTCGCCGTGCTTGGCGCCCTCGGTGACCACGGGTCCGCGCAGGCGGAATCGGGAGGAGTCGCCGAGGTTCTCGACGGCGGTGACCTCACCCAGTTCTTCGACAATTCCGGTGAACACTCAGTTTCCCTTCGGAGCAGGGCCGGGGACGGCGGTGATGCGCAGATCGGGGCCGATACGCACGGTCTCGGTCATCTGGAGGCGCAACGCCTTGGAGATGGTGGGGATTCCGGCGTCGGCCAGGGCCGCGGGGCCCGCGCCGAGGAGCACGGGGGCGAGGTAGCCGACGATCCGGTCGACGGCTCCCGCCGCGACGAAGGCCCCGGCCAGGGTCGGCCCGCCTTCGAGGAGTACGGAGCGGATGCCGCGCCCGTGGAGGGCGGCGAGCAGCGCGGCAAGGTCCAGCCCGGGGCCGGGCACGGCGCGCGGCAGCCGCAGGACGGCCTCTTCCGGAAGGTGGCGGACGTCCGCGTCGTCGGCCACGGCGATCAGAGTGGGGGCGCCCGCGTCGAGAACCCGGGCGCCGGGCCGGACGGCGGTGGCGGCGGTGTCCACGACGACCCGCAGCGGCTGGACCGCGCCGTCGATGCCCCTGACCCCGAGCTGGGGGTCGTCGGTGCGGGCGGTTCCGGAGCCGACGACGACGGCGTCCGCCTCGGCGCGCAGCCGGTGGACGTCGGCGCGGGACTCCGCTGAGGTGATCCAGCGGCTGGTGGCGTCGGCGGCCGCGATCCGGCCGTCCAGGGTGGCCGCGTACTTCCAGGTGACATGGGGCCGGCCCAGCCGCACGGAGGTCAGCCAGGCTGCGTTGCCCTGCTCGGCCTCCTCGGCGAGGAGGCCCTGCTCGGCCTTGACCCCGGCGCCGCGCAGGGTGTCGGCACCGCCGGTGGCCTGCGGGTTCGGATCCCCGACCGCGTACACGACGCGGGCGATTCCGGCCGCGATGAGCGCCTGGGCACAGGGGCCGGTGCGGCCGGTGTGGTTACAGGGTTCGAGGGTGACGTAGGCGGTGCCGCCCCGGGCCTTCTCGCCGGCCGCGCGCAGGGCGTGGACCTCGGCGTGCGGCCCTCCGGCGCGCTGGTGGAAGCCCTCACCGGCCGGCCGGCCCGTCGCGTCGAGGACGACACATCCGACGACCGGATTGGGGCTGGTGGAGCCGAGACCGCGGGCTGCGAGCGCGATGGCTCGGCGCATTGCGGTGGTGTCGGCTGCGGTGTCCACCGGGTCCTCCTGCCTCTTCGGGCACGGACTCCGGGGCCTGTCGATGACGACAGATGAAGCGGAACGCGGAACGGGGACGCCGAATGCCGGAAAAACGGATGGATCGGTCGCCCGAAAACCATCCGCCGACGGCGGCGTACCCGCGAAACGGCCCGCCGCGCACTGCCTCCCATCCGGACTTTAACCGTCGGTCCAGGAATCCCACCTGGTCAACCGGCCGCTGGATGCGGACGGGTCGCGGACTATAACCGCCGGTTCGGAATTGCACCGACCCCGGAGTGCGCTGCTGCTGGTACAGGATCAGTGTGCCACGACTGGCCGTGGGCCATGCGGGTGAACGCTGTGGAGTGGCTCACAGACAGCCCGTGACGTTGCGGCTTTTCCTTGGTGCGGGGTTTTGTCCTCAATCGCCGGACGGGCTTGGGTGCGGGTGCTCCGCCGGGTGCGGGGTGCGCTTTCCCGGTGGGTGGGGGTCCGGGGTCCCTCCGGGGCGTCTCCTCGAACGACGAACGTGCGGCGGGTCCGCATTGCGTACCCGGGTATCTGTTCGTCGTTCTGCGGGGACTCCCCTGCACGCCCCCGAACCCGGCCGCCGCGCGTCTGCGACAGCAGCTCCGCCGGTGTGCAGACGCGACTGACGCTGGGGTGGGGACGTGCAGGGGAGTCCCCGCAGGAAATGGCGTACGACCCGGGTCCCTCACGTACCCGGGTGAACACGCCATTTTCGAGGAGACGCCCCGGAGGGGCACCACCCCCCCACCCACCGGGCAGGCGCACCCCGCACCCGGCGGAGCACCCGCACTCAAGCCCGTCCGGCGATTGAGGACGGAACCCCGCGCCCCGGGGACCCGTCACCGAACAGCGCGTCCTGCGCCGCCTCCCGCGCCGCGAGCAACGCGCCGCGCAGGACCGCCGTGCCGCCGAGCAGGCCGGCCCTGACCTCGGTGCGCAGGGGGGACATCACGGCGAGCCGTTCCTCGACCCGTGCGGCCAGCGCGTCGCCGCCCGCGAGGCCGACCTCGCCCGACAGCAGCACGCACCCCGGGTCCAGGACCGAGACGACGGCTGCCGCGCCGATTGCCAGCCGGTCGGCGAGCGCGCCGAGGAACGCCTCGCTGTCGCCCTCCCCCGCCAGGGCCGCGCGGACGGCGTCGGCGGCGCCCGGCTCCCGGCCGCCGGACGGCGTGGCGATGCCGTGGTCGGCGGCCAGTGCACAGAGCGCCACCGAGCCCGCCAGCGAGTGGAAGCCGCCGTCGCAGCTGACGGCCGACGGGATACCGATCGTGCCGGGCACCGGGAGGAAACCGAGTTCGCCCGCGCCGCCGGAGGCACCGCGGCGCACCTTCCCGTCCAGCATGACGGCCGCCCCCACCCCGTGCCCGAGCCAGAGCAGGACGAACGTGTCGTGGTCACGGGCCGCTCCGACCCGGTGCTCGGCCACAGCCGCCAGATTGGTCTCGTTCTCGACGAGCACGCCGGCAGGCAGCCGCTGCTGGAGCGCCAGGACCAGTCGGCGGTGCCAGGCCGGCAGTCCTGTGGTGTCGCGGAGTTCCCCGGTGACCGGGTCGATCAGGCCGGGGGCGCCGATGCCGACACTGTGCAGCGGCGCGGTGCCGGCCCGGCGCGCGGTGCGTTCGAGGAGGGCCACGGCCTGCTCGACGGCGTCGTCGGTGGCGGTCTCGCTGCCGATCGGCAGGGTGGCCTCGGCCAGGGTCGCGCCCAGGAGGTCGGCGACGACCACCGCGAGGCTGTCGGTACGGACGTCGAGGGCGGCCAGATGGGCGCGGTCCGCGACGATCCCGTAGAGCCGGGCGTTGGGGCCGCGGCGCTCGGCCCCGGCCTCTCCGACCACCCGGACCAGACCCGCTCCCTGGAGCCGTTCGACCAGGTCGGCGACGGTGGGCCGGGAGAGCCCCGTCAGGGTCTTCAACTGCGTGGCCGTCAGCGGGCCGTCCTGCTGGAGGAGCCGCAGGGCGAGCCGGTCGTTGATGGCCCTGGCGGTGCTCGGTGATGCGGGCATGCCGGGATCCTTCCAGACCGTCGCCGCTGTCGATGCCGGCACGGCCTATTTATCAGGCAGGGTTCCTGATAGTTTACTGCCCGCATCGTGGAGAAGGGCGCCGGGGAGCGTCGGAACCACGGCAGCGGAGAATTCCCAGGGGAGGGCACGGCGGCATGACGACGGATTCCACGGCAGCGGTCTTCAGCACGGAGCAGGTGAGGCGCGCCAGGTACGCCATCGCCGCGGTCTTCGCGGTACACGGGGCGGTGACCGGCAGTTTCGCCACCCGGGTGCCGTGGATCCAGGACCACGCCGGGCTCAGTGCCGGACAGCTCGGCATAGCCCTGGCCTTCCCGGCGATCGGCGCCTCGCTGGCGATGCCGCTGGCCGGCGCGATCAGCCACCGCTTCGGCGCCCGAACCGCGCTGCGCGGGCTGCTGATGCTGTGGACCCTGGCGCTGATCCTGCCTTCCATAGCCCCCAGCCTGCTGACGCTGTGCGCGGCCCTCCTGGTGTACGGGGCGTCGGCGGGCATGTCGGACGTGGCGATGAACGCGCTCGGGGTCGAGGTGGAGAACCGCCTCAACAAGTCGATCATGTCCGGGCTGCACGGGATGTGGAGCGTGGGCGCCCTGGTCGGATCGGCGGCCGGCACGGTGGCCGCCCATCTGGGGGCCGACGCGCGACTGCACCACGCCATCGCCGCGCTCGCCCTCACCGCGCTCGGCCTGATCGCCTGCCGGCAGGTGCTGGATCTGCACAGCGAGCCGGACGCGGAGGCTCCGCCGCGCTTCACCCTGCCGCCCAGGTCGGCCCTGATCATCGGCGCGGTGGGCTTCTGCGCGGTGTTCGCGGAGGGCGCCAGCCTGGACTGGTCGGCGGTCTACCTCCGGGATGTCCTGGACAGTTCCGCAGGTCTGGCGGCCGCGTCGACGACCGCGTTCGCACTGACGATGGCGGTGGCCCGGATCGCCGGTGACCGGGTCGTCGACCGCTTCGGCGCGGTGCGGACCGTACGGACCGGCGGCGTGCTCGCCACGGTCGGCGGGGTCCTGGTGGTCACCGCGCCCAACGTGGTCCTGGCGTTGTGCGGCTTCGGTCTGATGGGCCTCGGCATCGCCGTGGTCGTACCGCTCGCCTTCGCGGCGGCCGGGCGCAGCGGGTCGAACCCGAGCCGGGCGATCGCGGGTGTCGCGACGATCACGTACACCTCGGGGCTGATCGCCCCGTCGGCCATCGGCTCGCTGGCCGAGGCGACCTCGCTGGTCGTCTCCTTCGGCCTGGTCTCGGTGCTGGCCTTCGGGCTGGTGCTCGGAGCCGGAGTGCTGCGGGCGGGCGATCGCAAGGTGTCCTCCTCCGACGCCGGGGTACCGGGACCGGCTCCGGCCGAGCCGCGCCCCTGAGCCGTCCTGGTCACCGGGCGCGGCGGGCGGTGGCTCGCTGTGCCCGGATCCCGGCGGGGGGCGGTTGACGAACCGGCACTAACATGGCGCTGATCTTTTCCGCGGTCCGCGCCGTGCCCCGTGAGGCACCGGCCCGCCGCACCTACACACAGGGAGCAACCATGGGCGGCCTCGGCGTGCGCTGGACCTTGCACGGCGACGGGAAGACGCCCGCACCGGGAGCGGTCGTCCGCCCCGACGAGCGGCTCTCCTGGCCGCGGACGTTCGTGCTGGGCGCCCAGCACGTGGTCGCGATGTTCGGCGCCTCGTTCGTCGCCCCGGTGCTCATGGGTCTCGACCCGAACCTGGCGATCATGATGTCGGGTGTCGCGACGGCCATCTTCCTGCTGGCCACGCGCGGGCAGGTGCCCAGCTATCTGGGCTGTTCGCTCTCGTTCGTCGGGGTTGCCGCGACCATCCGGGCCAGTGGCGGCAGCAGTGCCGTGGTCACCGGGGCGGTCTTCGTGGTGGGGGCGGTGCTCTTCCTCGCCGGCCTCGCGGTGCAGCGGTTCGGCGCGCGGATCATCCACGCGGCGATGCCGCCCGTGGTGACGGGTGCGGTCGTGATGCTGATCGGCTTCAACCTGGCGCCGGTCACCGCGTCGACGTACTGGCCGCAGGACCAGTGGACGGCCCTGCTGGTGATGCTGTTCACCGGACTGGCCGTGGTCTGTCTGCGCGGTTTCCTGTCCCGGATCGCGATCTTCCTCGGGCTGGTCTTCGGCTATGTCCTGTCCTGGGTTCTGGACCGGGTGTTCGGGAAGATCCACTCGCCCGCCGGGGGCGCCGAGGCCGTGGACCACTGGCGGCTGGACCTGTCGGGGGTGGGCAAGGCCGACTGGGTCGGGCTGCCGTCGTTCCACGCCCCGAGCTTCGAGTGGTCCGCGATCCTGGTCGCGCTGCCCGTGGTCATCGCGCTCATCGCGGAGAACGCCGGCCACGTGAAGGCGGTCGGCGAGATGACGGGCCGCTCGCTGGACGGCAAGCTCGGCACCGCGATCGCCGCGGACGGTGCCGCCTCGATGCTGTCGACCGCGGTCGGCGGTCCGCCGAACACGACGTACTCCGAGAACATCGGCGTGATGGCCGCGACCCGGGTGTACTCCACCGCGGCCTACTGGGCGGCCGCCTGCTTCGCCCTGCTGTTCGGTCTGTGCCCCAAGTTCGGCGCGGTCGTGGCGGTCATTCCGGGCGGGGTCCTCGGCGGCATCACGGTGATCCTCTACGGCATGATCGGTCTCCTCGGTGCCCAGATCTGGCTGAACGCCAAGGTCGATCTGCGCAACCCGCTGAACCTGGTACCGGCCGCGGCGGGCATCATCATCGGCGTCGGCGGGGTCAGCCTGAAGGTGTCCGACAACTTCGAGCTGAGCGGGATCGCGCTCGGCACCATCGTCGTGATCACCGGCTATCACGTGCTGCGGGCCTTCGCCCCGGCCCACCTCAAGACCCAGGAGCCGCTGCTCGACTCCGGGACCTCCGGCTACGACGGGAAGCCGCCGGCCGACGAAGCCTGACCGCCCGGCGGCCCGGGCGGTACGCATGGCCAGGCCGTCGACAGGCGGCGCGGCCAGCAGCAGTCGCCGTACCGGCGCTCAGAAGCAGTCGCCGTACCAGTGGACCGCGCCGGGCGCCGTGACCGCGGCGCGCACCGACCCGGCCGGGGCGTGCAGCGGCCGTGCCATCCCCACGTGCTCCGTGACCTGCCCGGCGTCCGCCAGCAGGACCGGCAGTGCGGCCCGCACCCCGGGAGTGACGGGAATCCGGACCCGGGCCCTGGTCAGCCCCGCCGCACGGGCCCGGGAGCCGACGGCGGCGAACAGCGCCCCCAGACACGCGTCCGCACCCGCGAACTCGCGCACCTCCACGCACTCCCCCGCGTGCTGCGCCACGATCCAGCCGGTGAGCGCACCGGAAGCCGGGTCCCGCGCCACGAGCGACTGTTCGAGCGCGCCGTACCAGGCGGGCACGCGCACCGCCCAGTCCTCCGGGGCCCGCAGCGAGCTGAGCGGCCGCCGCGCGTTGTACGCGTGGTGCAGCGCGGCCACCTCCACGGCGTCCCGGGCCGTGGCCGCACGGACCGGGAAGGGCTCCGGAGCGGACGAGGGTGCGAGCGTCCCCTCGGTGTAGCTGCTCGCGAACTCCTGCCACCCGGAGCCCCGGTAGACGCCGGGCGTTCCGGTGAACAGCAGCGACCATGCGCACTGTTCGGCCGTCATGGTGCGCTCCGCCGCCACCAGCAGCCGTCGCACCAGTCCCTGCCCCCTGGCCTCGGGGCGGGTCGCCACGCTGCCGATGCCGCCGACCCTGCGCGGGGTGCCGTCCGCGTCCCGGATCAGCCTCGGTACGTAGACGACGACCGCGTCGATCCCCTCCCCCGCGTCGTTCTGCGCGACGAAGGTGTGCCGGTGGCGGTCCGGGTCGAGCGCGTGGAGGGCCGCGAGGTGCGGGGACTCGAAGCACCTCTTCCACAGGGCGGCCAGAGCCGGGTCGTCGGCCGGGGTGGCGGTGCGGACGGTGGCGCTCACAGGATCAGGTTCCCGTCCGTGCGCACCCGTTCGCCGTCCTTCGGCATCGCGCTGCGCCGGGCGCCGTCCTCCACGCACCCGGTGTGCAGGACCGAGTCCAGGGCTTCCGGGGCGAGATGGAGGACGCCGCCGGTGAAGCGGCTGCCGGTCGCCGCGTAGTGGTTCACGCCGTCGGCGATGCGGATGTGCGCGGTGTCCGCCCCGGCGGCGGTGCTGCTGAGACCGGTGAGGTCCCAGGTCGTGCTCCCGGAGCCGGCCGCCCGGCCGAGCAGCGCTCCCGCCTTGTTGCCGCCGGTGATCCTGGCGCCGCCGGTGACGGTGATCCGCTGGTCGCGCACGCCGCTGAGTTCGATACCGGTGTTGTGGAACGTACCGCCGTCCAGTCGCAGATCGGCCGAGCCGACCGAGAGCGGGGCCGCGTCGTCGGCGCCGGTGACGGTGCAGTCGGTGAGGTGGACGGGGCCCGCACCGCGCAGGACGACACCGTCGACGCCCTTGAACGTGCAGCGCACGAAGTGGACGGGTGCGGTGACGGGAGTCTGGACGAGGACGGCTCCGGCGGGCGGTTCGAAGGAGCAGTCGCTGACGGTGGTCGGCCGGGTGGAGCGGTCTGAGCGCTGGGCGACGGCGAAGGTCTTCGCGGTGCAGCCGCGCACCTGGGCCCCGTCGGCGTTCACCGTGAGGGTGCCGGCCTGGTCGAAGGTGGGGCGGGCGATCACCGTGACGTCGTCCAGGGTCAGATCCGTGATCTTGGTGTTGGCGGTGAACCAGGAGCAGACGTGTCTGCGTACGGTGATCCGCTTGGCGGAAATGCCCCACTGGGCACCCGAGTTGGCGATGTCCATGAGCCCGGAGTTGCCGTCGAAGAGCAGATCGTGTTCGTACTGGCCGTGGGTGGTGAAGGGGTTGCCGCCGGCGTCGTCGCCGTCGCCGTGGCAGTTCACGACGGTGCAGTAGGCGGAGGCGGTGAGGTCGTTGAGGTGGCGCACGTTGCTCGTGGTGCAGTCGGCCACCCGCCCGTACAGGCAGTAGATCTGCTGGGTGAGGTAGCCCGCGCCGCCGTACTCGACGGTGGGCGGGTTCTTCAGCGAGCAGCTCTCGGTACGGAAGCGGGTGCACCAGCGGCGCATGACGACCGGCCAGAAGGTGCCGGTGGCGTGGATGCCGGAGACGTCGCAGCCGACGGCGTACTCGAAGCTGACGGGGTGGGAGCCGGTGTACTCGTCGGGGCCGGCGCCCTCGAAGAGCATGTTGCGGATGTGGCTGTTGCGGACCGGCTCGATCCGGGTCCAGTTGAGGGTGCGGCCGGCGGCGAGTTCCCAGCCGTTGAGGTAGCCGATCCGGATGTGGCCCGCGTCGATGATCTCGGTGACCTCGACCAGCTTCTGGAGCTCGCGCTCGTCACCGCCGCCGCCCTCGACCGGGTCGACCTGCACCGACCACCACTGACCGACCTCGAAGGCCTTCGCGTCGGGAACCGGGAAGGTGTCGGTGAGTTCGATGACCTTGCCGGAGAGCGGGTGCGTGACGGTGGTGTCGGTGACGGTGCCTCGGAAGGAGAGGACGGCGCCGAAGGGGTTGTCGTGGGTGTTCTTCTCGATGCCTGTGGTGTGGATGTGGTGTCCGCCGAAGTCGAGTTCGATGTTCGAGCGGTCGAAGAGGTGGCGCTTGGTGAACAGGAGGTCGGTGTGGGCCTCGATGCGGTGGACGCTGTTGTCGTTGACCATGGCGTCGAGTGCTGCGTCGGCCGGGGTCTTGGCGTCGAAGTGGCCGAAGGTGCGGAAGTCGAGCGTTCCGGTGTGGAGCTGGTGCCAGCGGCCGGTCTTCGCCCCGTCGGGGGCGATGACGGTGCCGCCGTTGTGGGCGGCGGTGGACTTCTTGTTCCAGCGCAGGGCCATCGCGCCGCCGTCACCGGGGGTCCGGTAGCCGGCCAGCAGGATCTGGGTGCCATCGGCCAGTGGCTTGGTGTTCAGGGCCCGCAGCGCGGCGACCGTGTCCAGGTTCAGTACGTCGCCGGTGTGGGCGGGGGTGGCCTGGGCGGACCCGGCGGCCACGGCCGAACCGGCCATGACCAGACCGGCGAGACCCGAGGCCCGCAGCAGATTCCGGCGGGACGAAGCGTTCGCGGACATGACGGAGGTGCTCCTCGCGTGGTCGGTGCGTGCTCGATGGGGCTCGAAGGGAACCGGCTGCCGCCCGGTCGCGGTCAGATCGTGCTGCGGTACGGCGGCATGAAGCGCATCCGCGGCATCTGGTCGGCCAGCACCCCGCCGTCCACGACGATCCGCGTCCCGGTGAGGTAGGCACCGGCGTCGGAGGCGAGCAGCAGCAGGGCGCCCACGCACTCGTCGGGCTGTGCGTACCGGCCGAGCGGGATGCGCTCGCGGTACGCGGACTCGAAGGCCTCCCGGTCGAAGGGGAACTCGCCGTCGATGGGGGTCTCGACCATTCCGGGGGCCAGGGTGTTGGCGGTGATGCCGTACGGGGCGAGCTCGACCGCCAGGGTCTCGGTGAGCAGTTGGGCGGCGGCCTTGGAGGCGTTGTAGTGGGCCAGGCCCGCTTCGGCCACCAGGGCGTTCTTCGAGGTGATGGTGATGATGCGGCCGGCCACGGAGTCCGCCGTCATGTGTTCGGCGACGCGCTGGCTGAGGAAGAACACCGCGTCCACGTTGACCCGCATGATGTGCGACCAGCTGGCCGGGGTGATCTCGTTGAAGCGTTCCAGCGCCGCCGTGCCCGCGTTGTTGACCAGGATGTGCAGCGGACCGTTGTCGGCGCGCACCGCGTCGGCGAAGCCGGCCAGCGCGTCGATGTCCGCGAGGTCCTGGCCGTACACCCGGCAGCGCCGCCCGAGCGCCTCGACCTCCGCCCGGGTCCGCTCGATGCCCTCCGCCCCCGGTAGGTCGACGAGCACCAGATCGGCGCCCGCCTCCGCCAGTCCCACGGCGAAGGACCGGCCGAGGCCCCGGGCGGCCCCGGTCACGAGCGCGGTGCGGCCGGTCAGGTCGAAGCGGTCGGTGCCGCGGGGCGGGACGGCTGCGGTCATGGCGGGGCTCCTCCAGGCGGAGAGATACGGAACAGGGCCTTGCCTTCGGGCTGGGTCGGGCCGCCGCGCGAGGGGACACATGGGTGAGTGCGCGGCGGCCCTGCTACCGGCCGGCGCCCCTGGACAGGGGGTGAACCGGGGCGCCGTACCGGTAGTTCGGGGGGAACGGCGGGTCAGCCGTTCAGGCCCAGCAGATCGAGCGAGGGCCGGTGGATGATCTCCTCGATCGCGTCCGCGTCCAGCGGCGGCAGCCCGGGGATGCCGGGGATACGGGCGATCTCCCGGAGCCCCTTCACCGAGTCGTCGACCGTCGTGAACGGGTAGTCGCTGCCGAACAGCACCTTGTGGAAGACCCCGTAGTCCTGGACCAGCCGGAGGCTGTGCCAGAGCTGGAAGGGCCGGTAGTGCAGGGCGCTGAGGTCGGCGTACACGTGCGGGTGCTTGCGGATGACCGCGATGCACTCGCCCTCGAAGGGGTGGCCGAGGTGGGCCAGGACCATCCGCAGCTCGGGATGGCGGATGGCGACCGCGTCCAGGTGGCGGGGCATCGCCCACTCCAGCGGCGCGCTGGACACGAACGTTGTGCCGGTGTGCACCAGGAGCGGCAGCCCGTGCCGTTCGGCGTACGTGTACAGCTCGTCGTACTCCTCCGCGGCCGGGTCGAAGCCCGCGTACATCGGCATCAGCTTGATGCCGCGCAGGCCCAGCTCCTGGTGGCCGTAGCGCAGCTCCTCCTGCCAGCCGGGCTGGGTGGGGTCGAGCGCCAGGTAGCCGATCAGCCGGTCGGGGTGTTTCCCCACGTACGCGGCCACGGCGGCGTCGTCGACCCAGAGGCCGCTGCGTCTGGCCTTGCCGCCGACGACGATCGTGCGGGTGGAGTCGGGCGCCGTGGCGGCGTACTCCTCCCACTTCACCGTGAGGTCGACCTCGCCCGCGTGGGCGCGGGCGGAGTCGGAGCTGAACGGGTCGGTGAAGTCGTGGCTGTGCCGGAAGAGATGGGAGTGGACGTCGGTGATCATGTGCGGTTCCGCTTCTCCCAGCCGTCCGCGAACATGTTCCAGAAGCGGTGGCTGGGCGGGTGTTCCTCGAAGACCTCGTCGACGAGTTCGACGCCGAGCCCGGGGGCGGTCGGCAGCCCGATGCGGCCGTCCTTCATCGGGAGGGTGCCCTTGAGGGCGTCGAAGACGAACGGCTCCAGGAGCCCGTCGAAGGTTTCGAGGATCTTGAAGTTGGGGATTCCGAGCGCCGCGTGCACCGAGACGGTGGTGCAGAGCGGCGAGTTGGAGTTGTGCGGGGCGACGAGCATGCCGTGGGTGTCGGCGATCGCGGCGAGCTTCCTGACCTCGGTGAAGCCGCCGGCCATCGACAGGTCGGGCTGGATGATGTCGACGGCGTTGGTGGCGAAGAGCTGCTTGTACTCGTAGCGGTTGTGGAAGTGCTCGCCGCCGGAGATCGGGAAAGTGGCGCGCTGGCGCAGTTCCGCGTACCGCTCGATGTGGGTCCAGGGCATCGGCTCCTCGAACCAGCCGATGTCGAACGGTTCCAGTTCCCGTACGAGACGGGCGGCGGTCGGCATCGCGAAGCGGGCGTGGCCCTCGATGAAGAGGTCGATGTCCGGTCCGATGGCTTCGCGGACGGCGGCGACGAGGTCGATGGAGCGGCGCAGTTCGGCGCGTTCCAGCTCGTGCAGGCCCGGGCCGAAGGGGTCGAACTTGAGGGCGGTGAAGCCCTTGGCGACGGTCTCCTTCGCCTTGGCCGCGAAGGTCTCGGGCTCGCGTTCCCCGGTGTACCAGCCGTTGGCGTAGACGCGTACGTCGTCGCGGCAGGCGCCGCCGGTCAGCCGGTAGGCGGGGACGCCGAGCGCCTTGCCCATCAGGTCGTACATCGCCTGGTCGAGGCCGGACAGGGCGACGCCGCCCATGTCGCCGCCGCGCAGGAAGTCGCCCTGGTAGACGCGGAGCCAGAGTTCCTCGACGTCGAAGGGGTCGGCGCCGATCAGGTGGCGCCGGGCGATGGCCTCGGTGAGCGCGCAGACCTCGCCGACCCGGTAGGGGTGGGTGATCTCCCCGATGCCGGACAGGCCCTCGTCGGTGTGGACCCGGACGTAGCCGAAGTCGCGCCAGGAGGTGCCGAGCATCAGGGTCTCGACGCGGGTGATCCGTCCGGCGGGGCCGACGGGGCGGGTGCGGTTGACGGTCAGCATCAGCGGGTCGCTCCACCCATGGTCGAGGTGTTCTCCAGGTCGCGGGCGCCGCCGTCGGCGAGGACGGCCTTGACCGCGGCCTCCGTGCCCTCGATCAGGCGGTCCACGTCGGCGTCGGTGTGCGCGTAGCTGATGTGGCTGCGCTTGAGGTTGAGCGGCAGCTCGAACAGGCCGTGCTCCAGGAGCTTGCGGCGGTAGCCGACGAACAGCGAGGCGTCGTTGTTCAGCAGGTCCGCGTAGGTGCGGGGGGCCTCGCCTGGCATGAAGTAGCTGACGAAGACGGAGCCGTAGCCGGTGACGACGGCGGGGACGCCGAGGCGCTCGTACAGTCCGGTCAGTTCGGTGCGGACGCGGCCGCCGAGCCGGAAGACGTGGTCGTGGACCGGCTCCTCGCGGAGTTTGCGCAGGGTGGCGAGGGCGGCTGCGACGACGGAGGGGTGGCCGTTGTACGTGCCGGCGAAGAAGGCCGGGGCGCCGGGGCGGGTGGAGAAGAGGTCCATCAGCTCTGCGCGGCCGCCGATCGCGCCGACGGGGGCGCCGTTGGCGATGGCCTTGCCGAGGGTGGTGAGGTCGGGGGTGACGCCGGAGATCTGCTGCCAGCCGCCCAGCGCGTGGCGGAAGCCGGTGATGACCTCGTCGAAGATCAGGACGCTGCCGGCCTTCGTGGTCTCCTCGCGCAGCGTGGTGAGGAACTCCTGGTACGGCAGGAGCGCGCCGACGTTGTGCGGGACGGGTTCGACGATGACGGCGGCGATGTCGGAGCCGTGCTCGGCGAAGGTGCGCCGGACGGCCTCGCTGTCGTTGAACGGCAGGACGAGGGTGGCTTCGAGGACCTCGGGCAGGATGCCTGTCGAGATCGGGTCGTGGCCGCCGACCTTCTCGGGCGCGGAGATGACGTTGAGGCTCACCGAGTCGTGCCAGCCGTGGTAGCAGCCCTGGAACTTGACGACGAGGCGGCGGCCGGTGGCGGCGCGGGAGACCCGCAGCGCGTGGAACGTGGCCTCGCTGCCGGTGCTGGTGAGCAGCACCTTCTCGATCGAGGGGATCAGCTCGGTGAGCTGCTCTGCGAGGAGGACCTCGCCCTCGGTGACGCCGACGCCCATGTGGCCGAGGGTCGCGCCGGCCTCGGCGGTGGCGGCGGCCACGTCGGGGTCGTTGTGGCCGAGCAGCGGCGGGCCGAACGCCGAGTGGAAGTCGGTGTACTCGCGTCCGTCGGCGGTTCGGAACCGTGCTCCGTCGGTCCCGGTGACGACCAGGTCGGTCAGTCCGGGAACGCTGCGCTGACCGCTGTTCACGCCGCCGGGTACGACCTGGCGGGCGCGTTCGGCGAGTCGGGCTCCGGATTCGTTGCCTACCGGGCCTGAACTCATGGTGCTTGCTCCTTGCGTCGAGAGTCGTCGGTTTTCGCGGGCCCTGCCCGGCCCGTGAGTCCCTGGCGCCATCCGCCCGGCAGTCGCCGCAGGAAGAGGTGATCCGTGGTGCTCGGTACTGCGTTTCACTTTTTCAGAACACTGTTCTGTAGAGCAGAACAGTGCCTGGATATTACGTCCGCCCCTGAGACCGGTCAACCCCCTTTCGGCCACTCAAGGCGCCGATTTCCGGGTTTTCTTGACTCGCACGTGCACCACAAGACCCCACAGGCACTAGGCTGTTCTGCTATGACGAACAGTGCTGCCCCTGAGGAACCGAAATACTGGGTCAAGAGTGTGGCCAGGGCAGCCGACATCCTCGAAGCTCTTGCCGCCCCCTCCCAGGGGAACGGTCTGAGCGTCACCGAGGTCGGCCAGGTCTGCTCCATCTCCAAGAGCGCCGCGTTCGGCATGCTCCAGACCCTGCGCGCCTACGGCCTGGTCTCGGACGACGGCGAGGGCATGAACCGCCGCTACCGGCTCGGCATGAGCCTGGCCAGGCTCGGCGACCGGGCCAGGTCCCAGGTCTCGCTGCGCGGGGTCGCCCACCCCGTCCTGCGCGAGCTCAGCCGCGCCACCGGCATGGCCTCCAGGCTCGCCGTCCCGGAGGACGGCCACGCGGTCGTGGTGGACCAGGTCGAGCTGGACCAGCGCGTCCGGCTCGATCTGCGGATGGGCCAGCGCGAGCTGCCGCACTGCACGGGCCTGGGCAAGGCGCTGCTCTCCGCGGTGCCGCAGGGCGAGGCCGCCTCGATCGTCGAGCGGTTCGGGCTGCCCCGGCGCACGTCCCGCACGATCACCGACCCGGCGACCTTCCTGTCCCACCTCCGCGACATCGCCAGGGTCGGCTACGCCCTGGACGACGAGGAGGACGCCGAGGGGATCATCTGCATCGGCGCACCGGTCTTCGACGACCGCTCGGTGTGCGCCGGGGCCGTCTCCATCACCGGCCTGAAGACCGGACTGCCGGCCTGGCGCTACCAGGAGCTGGGCGGCCAGGTGCGGGACTCGGCGCACCGGATCAGCGTCTCGCTGGGCTGGGTCGACGACCCGGAGGACGGCGTTTCGGACACCACGACGTCGCATTCCGACGAAATCGGGTCTTGACCGATCGGCACAACCCGCCGTAGGTTCCCTGCCAACCCCGGTGACGCTCACCCGTCACCGCCGATTTACCCCTCCCGGTCCGATTCCGACGCCTGCCCAGCGCGTCGTGAACATCCGACGGCCGGACCCTTTTCAGCCATCCGCCCCATGGCAGTCCACCGCAGGAACGCTCCCTCACTTGTCGCGCTTCTTGGAAGGCGAAGTCCGCATGAGCGTTCCGCACCACTCCACCCCTGCCTCGTCCCGTCGCAATGTGCTGCGGGCCTCGGGTCTCGCCGGTCTGGTCATGGCCGGTTCGGCCGTGGCCGCCGGGTCCGCCCAGGCCGCCCCCGCCCACACGGGCGACGTACTGAACCTGGACACGGTCGCCGCGCTGCGGGCCCTGAACACCAAGCCGCTGGCCGATGGCACCCAGATCCTGCTGGCCGGCTACCGGACCCCCGGTGACGGCGGCGCGATGGCCCTGCGCTGGGACAAGAAGTCCACCGCCGCCCACAACGGCGGCACCGTCATCGCCCCCGACGGGGCGAAGACCGGCCGCTGGCACCAGCTCCACACCGGAACGCTCGACTTCCGCACCTTCGGCCACTTCGACGCCAAGACCCCGGCCGACGCAGCACTCGACGCCATGGTCAACGACAACAGCGTCCACCGCATCGAGGCCCACACCGACCTCCTGTTCACCAAGCGCCACCTCTTCGACCGCTCGAACATCGAACTCGACTTCGGCGGACACCACATCCACACCACAGGCATCGAGAAGAACACCCACGACAACCCCTTCGGCGCCGTCCTCTCCTTCCGCGGCACCGTCACCGACACCACCATCAAGCACACACTGAGCGCGGCGATGCCGGATCTCTCCGACCTCTTCGAGGTCGGTGACGCGTCGAAGTTCGCGGTCGGCCAGTGGTGGGCCGTGGAGATCAACGCCCTGGCGGGCACGTACGAGAAGGAGATCCAGCGGCTCGTCCAGGTCACCGGTGTCGTCGACGCCACGCACATCCGGGTCAACTACCAGATCGGCTGGGACCTGGCCGCCGGACGCACCCTGAACTGGACCCGGATCGAACCCGTCGACCGCGCCCACGTGCGCAACATGGTCTTCGAGGGCTGGGGCGAGGACGAGATGACCGGCTCGCACCCGGTCGCCTACGAGTACGCGGTGCGCTGCGACGTCTCCGGGATCGAGGCCATCGGCACGTTCTGGCCGGTGGTGATGCGCCGCTGGTGCACGTACTACCGCACCGAGCAGTGCTCGCTGACCAACCCGAAGTCCGTCACCTACGGCGGCGCGGGCTACCTCACCCAGCAGATCTACTGCCTGTACGGGCACGTGGAGGACTGCCACACCTCCAACGCCCGCCATCTGAACGACTTCACGGCCTCGGCCTACTGCTACGTCACCAACTGCCACGGCGACGGTGACGACGAGGGCCCGTTCGTGACGCACGGCCAGTTCGAGCACGACCTCACGTACACCGGCAACTCCGGGCTGATGACCTTCGCCAACTCGGGTGCGGCCTGGGGCGGCCGGGCCAAGCGGATCACCGTGCGCAGGCACGCCTGCTCCTGGTTCGTGGCCCGCGTCAAGATCACCGATCTGACTCTTGAGGACGTCCTGGTCATCGGCAAGAAGTCGCTGGACGGCTCCGGAATGCTCTGGGTCAACGCGGACGGCGTGCAGATGCGGGGCTGTACGGCGACGGGCCCGCTGATCGTCTCCCGGGCCTCCGACCTGTCCACCCGCCCCAACGTGATCGCGGACTCCTCCTTCTCCTTCGCGGCGGGCGCGGAGATCACCCAGGCAGGCGTCACCGTCCCGCTCACCCTCCAGCGCACCACCCTGAAGGGCGTCGACGGCGCGCTGTTCAACGGCACCGGGCCACTCGTCCTCGACCAGTGCACGCTGACCGGTTCCAAGGACACCGCCCCGGTCTCGCTCGCCCACTCCGACGTCACCGTCCTGGGCGGCGAACTCCGCGACACCGGGCTGAAGCTGACCTCGGCCAAGGACCAGCGCCTGCGCATCGACGGCACGCGGCTGTCCGGCACCAACAAGGACGGCGCCCTGCTCGCCCGTACCGGCTCCGGGCGCACCGTCGACTGGCAGCTCGGCGGCATCGACTCGGCCGCGTCCGGGGACACCGCCCATGTGCTGCTCACCGAGGGGCCCAACCGCTACCGGGCCACCGGCTCCACCTTCACCGGTGGCCGGCTCGAACTGCGGCCCGCGGCGTTCGGCGGCTCCAGCCATCTGCTGCACACCGGCTGCGTCGAGGACGGCACCGAGCGCACCGCGCTCCCGGACGAGGGCGACCGCGTCGCCCACACCGCGGCCACGCTGCGCTTCTGACCATCTGGGCCCCCGCGCCCATCGAGCACCAGGGATTCCCCGTGTCCACGCATACCCCGATCACCGGCCGGCCCGTACGCGTCGCACTCGTCGGCGCCGGCAACCGCGGTCTGACGTACGCCGAGTGGATCAAGGCGCACCCGGAGCGCGCCGAACTCGTCGCCGTCGCGGATCCGCGCCCCGCGGCGCGGGCGGCGGCGGGCGCGCCCGTCGAGTTCGACGACTGGCGGCCGCTCGTGGAGAACCGCATCGCGGACGCCGTCATCGTCGCCACCCAGGACCGCTTCCACGTGGAGCCGGTGCTGGCGCTGGCCGGGGCCGGTTACGCGATCCTCGCGGAGAAGCCGCTCGCCCCGACCGAGGAGGAGACCCGGCGGATCGTCGAGGGGGTGGAGCGGGCCGGGGTGCTGTTCGCGGTGTGCCACGTCATGCGGTACACCCCGTACACCGACCTGGTGAAGGAGGTCGTGGACTCCGGGGTGCTCGGTCAGCTCGTCTCGCTCGACCATCTGGAGCCCGTCGGCTGGTGGCACTACGCCCACAGCTACGTACGCGGTCCGTGGCGCAGCGAGAAGGACTCCTCCCCGATGCTGCTGGCCAAGTCCTGCCACGACCTGGACTGGATCACGTACATCATGGGCGGCCGGATCGAGCAGGTCACCGGCTTCGGCGGGCTGAAGCACTTCCGGCCGGAGAACGCTCCGGCCGGCTCCTCGGAGCGCTGCCTCGACTGCGCGGTCGAGGCGGACTGCCCGTACAGCGCGCTGAAGCTGTACATGCCGACGCTGCGCGAGAAGGGCGCGGTCTGGCCGGTCACCCATGTCACGGAGGCGACCGACGAGGCCGGTCTCCTGAAGGCCCTGCGCGAGGGCCCGTACGGGGTCTGCGCGTACCGGAGCGACAACGACGTGGTGGACCACCAGGTCCTCGCCATGCAGTTGACGGACGGGGTGACCGCGACCTTCCAGATGGTCGCGTTCACCGAGCAGACCCACCGCCAG
Source organism: Streptomyces sp. NBC_00341 (assembly GCF_041435055.1). Taxonomy (NCBI): domain Bacteria; kingdom Bacillati; phylum Actinomycetota; class Actinomycetes; order Kitasatosporales; family Streptomycetaceae; genus Streptomyces; species Streptomyces sp. NBC_00341. Next base: position 1,286,400 of record NZ_CP108002.1, read on the forward strand.
ACCCGGATCTTCGGCTCGCACGGCTGGCTCATCGGTGACGGTGAGCGGGTCACGGTGCAGGACTTCCGGACCGGCGAATCCACCGTCCACGAACTCGGCACGTCCGGTTCGAACGCGGCCGACGGGCACGGCGGCGGGGACGCCGCACTCGTCGAGGCGTTCGTCACCGCCGTCGCCACCGGCGACTCCGGGGCCGTCCGCTCCGGTCCCGCCACCTCGCTCGGCAGCCACCTCGCGGCGTTCGCCGCAGAACGCGCCCGGCACACCGGCACCGTCCAGACGGTCCCGGCGCAGTGACTTCCCCTCTTCCCGCCCTCAGGTTCCCGGAGGACCACCTCATGTCCCGTCTCCTCACCCGCCGTTCCAGAGTCCGCGCCCTCGCCGCGCCCGTCCTGGCCACCGCGCTCGCCGCCGGTGTGCTGGCCGGCTGTTCCGGCAGCGGCGACGACGGCAACACCGTGACCATGTGGACCTACCCGGTCATCTTCGACGAGGCCAAGAACAAGGCGTACTGGGACGGCCTGGTCAAGGCGTTCGAGAAGAAGCACGACGGCGTCAAGGTGAAGGTGGAGACCTTCCCCTGGGCCAACCGCGACACCGCCCTGGCCACCGCGATCGCCTCCGGCAAGGGCCCCGACGCGGTCTACCTGATCCCCGACCAGCTGCCGAAGTACACCAAGAGCATCATCCCGGCAGGCGACTACATGCCGGCCTCCGCCAAGTCGGACTACACCGACTTCGCGCTGAAGTCCGTCACCGTGGACGGCAAGCCGCTCGCCACCCCGATCCTGACCAGCGCCAACCCGCTGATCTGCGACAAGCGGGTGTTCGACGCGATCGGTGAGAAGAGCTACCCGTCGAGCTGGGCCGACCTGGAGTCGCTGGCCCCGAAGCTGAAGAAGAAGGGCTACTACGCCACCAGCTACAGCGGTGACACCCAGCAGACCCTGAACATGACCTTCTACCCGCTGCTCTGGCAGGCCGGCGGCGACGTCTTCTCCGAGGACGGCAAGAACGTAACCTTCAACGACGCGGCCGGCGTCAAGGCCCTGACGTACCTGAAGAAGCTGGTCGACGGCGGCTACACCGACAAGGACCTGGTCACGACCACGCCCAAGCTGGAGCAGACCCCGACCGCCAAGGGGAAGGTGGCCTGCACCTGGCAGAACACCCCGGCGGACGTCGAGCCGTTCTGGGGCAAGGAGAACATCGTCGTCCAGCCGCCGCTGAAGGACACCGCGTCGGTCGGTTACGGCACCGTGGGCGCGCTGGCGATGCTGAAGGGCGCCGACAAGAAGAACACCGGCGACTGGCTGAACTTCGTCGCGGAGTCGAAGAACTCGGCCGGGCTGCAGAAGGCCGCCGGCTACTTCCCGGCCCGCAAGTCCGGCGGCGACCTGTACCCGGACGACAAGCTCCAGACCGCCGTCGGCGCCACGCTGCCGAGCATGGACGTGGGCCCGCTCCAGGACAAGGCGCGTGAGGTCCAGGGCGTGCTCGCCCCGGAGATCCAGGCCGCGCTGCTCGGCAAGAAGAGCCCGCAGGACGCGCTGGACACCGCACAGAAGGCCGCGCAGGCGATGCTCGGCCGCTGACCCACGGTCGCGGGGGCCGGTTTCCGGCCCCCGCGACCCCTGGGGCACTCCCCCAAACCCCCCGCAATTCCCCCGTACCGCAAGGAGATCCCCGTGGCAGTCGTCGCGGAACCCACCCGCCGGGGCCGTCGCAGCGGGCCGCAGGCGCGCCGCGAGGCCCGGATCGGCCTGCTCTTCGTCCTCCCGTGTTTCCTGCTGTTCCTCGCCTTCCGGTTCGGACCGGGCGTCGCCGGTGTGCTGATGAGCTTCACCGACTACTCCCTCACCGGCGGCGGCAGCTTCATCGGGCTCGACAACTTCACCCGCCTCTGGGCCGATCCGCTGTTCTGGCAGGCCCTCAAGGTCACCGTCCTGTACACCGTGATCGCCGTACCGGGCACGCTCGCCGCCTCTGTGTGCCTGGCGCTGATCACCCGCCGCGCGTTCCGCGGCGCCAAGTTCTTCCGTTCGGTGTTCTTCCTGCCGGTGGTCACCTCACTGGTGCTGGCAGCCACCGTCTTCGTCTGGATCTTCTCGACCGGCGGCCCGTGGTCCACCCTGATGGGCTGGTTCGGGCTGTCCGAGGGCTCCTGGCTCTCCGACGACGTGCTGGTGCTGCCCGCGCTCGCGATCGTCGGCATCTGGTCCCGCTTCGGCTACGGGATGCTCATCCTGCTCGCCCGGATGCAGGACATCCCGCGCGAGCTGGAGGAGGCCGCGCTCACCGACGGGGCGGGGCCCTGGCAGCGGTTCCGGTACATCGTGCTGCCGCAGCTCAAGCCCGCCCTGTTCTTCCTCGCCGTGATCGAGACGACGGCCTCGTTCCAGGTGTTCGACGCCGTCTACACCATGACGGGCGGCGGACCCGCCAACGCCAGTTACACGCTCGTCTTCCAGCTCTACGACGCGGGCTTCAAGTACTTCGACCTGGGTTACGCCTCCGCCATCGGGGTCGCGCTCTTCGTGCTGACCGTGGTCGTCGCGGTGATCCAGCGGCTCGTGATCGGGAAGGACCAGTGACCATGACAACGGCACCCGAAGAGACGAAGGCCCCGCCCGTCCGCAAGGCCCCGGCGCCCCCGGACCGCGCCGCGCGCCGGGCCGAGCGCAGGCTGCGCAAGCTCTCCGAGCAGGACACCGTCCCGTACGGCATGCGCCCGAGCCGGGCCGGCCGGATCGCGCGCGGCGCGCTGCTGACGGTGGCCGCGCTCGTGACGGTCTTCCCGTTCTACGCGATGGTCGTGCTCTCGCTGAAGCCGTCCGCGGCGGTCGACTTCCCCGGCAGTCTGCTGCCCTGGCCGCTGACCGGCGAGGCGTACGACACCGTCATGGGCGCCCAGGACGTACCGCGCTGGCTGCTGAACACGCTGATGTACTCGGTCGTCTCGGTCGTCGGCGTGCTGCTGCTCGCCTCGCTCGCCGGATACGCGTTCGCCAAGAAGCGCTTCCCCGGCCGGGAGGCCATGTTCTGGTCGTTCCTGTCGATGGTGATGGTCCCGTACCACGTCACGATGATCCCGACGTTCGCGATGATCGCGAAGCTCGGCGGCGTCGACACGTACTGGGGACTGATCGTGCCGACCCTGGCCAACGCCCAGGCGGTGTTCCTGATGCGGCAGTTCATCCAGGGGCTGCCCGACGAACTCTTCGAGGCGGCCCGGCTCGACGGGTGCAGCGAGTGGCAGATCTTCTACCGGATCGTGCTGCCGCTCCTCAAGCCGATCCTCGCCACGCTCGGCGTCTTCGTCTTCCTGTGGCACTGGAACGACTTCCTGTGGCCACTGGTCATCGGCCAGTCCACCGACATGCGCACCCTCACCGTCGGCATCGCCTCGCTCCAGCAGCAGAACGTGCCGCTCAACGTGGTGCTGTCCGGCTCCGTCATCGCGTTCGTCCCCATCTTCGCCGCGTACATGGTGGGCCAGCGCTACTTCACCGAGGGCGTCACCGCGTCCGGAATCAAGGGATAGCCAGGTATGTTCACCGATGAGGCCGCACTCGAAGAGCGGCTCGCCACCCCCTCCCCCGCGCTCGTCACCGACCTCGGCCGCCTCGAAGGCGATCTGCTGGTCCTCGGGGCGGGCGGCAAGATGGGCCCCAGCCTGTGCCGGCTGGCCCGCCGGGCGCTGGACGCCGCCGGCCGCACGGACGTGACCGTGTACGCGGTCTCCCGCTGGTCGGACAAGGCCGCCGCGGACGAGCTGGAGGCCGCCGGGGTCCGCACGGTCGCCTTCGACCTGATGGACCCGGCCGCCGATCTGGCCGAACTGCCCGACGCCGGGAACGTCGTCTTCATGGTCGGCGCCAAATTCGGCTCCGCCGGGGCGCCCTCGCTCGCCTGGGCGGTGAACGCCGCGATGCCGGACCGGGTGGCGCGCCGCTGGTCCGGCGCGCGGATCGCCGCGTTCTCCACCGGCAACGTGTACCCGCTGGTACCGCTGTCCTCCGGCGGCTGCACCGAGACCGACCCGGTCGGCCCGGTCGGGGAGTACGCCATGTCGTGCCTCGGCCGGGAGCGGATCTTCGGCCACGCCGCGCTGACCCTCGGCACCAGGGTCGCCAACATCCGGCTCAACTACGCGGTCGACCTGCGCTACGGAGTCCTCGCCGACATCGCGTACCGGGTCCGGGCCGGCGAGCCCGTCGATGTGACGACCGGTCACGCCAACGTCGTCTGGCAGGGTTACGCCAACGAGGTCGCGCTGCGCTCGCTGCTGCACGCCACCGACGGCGAGCCGTTCACCCTCAACCTCACCGGCCCCGAGACCGCTTCGGTGCGCCGCATCGCGCAGTGGTTCGGCGAGGAGTTCGACCGTGAGCCCGTCCTCGCCGGGACAGAGGCGCCCACCGCGCTGCTCTCCGACGCGAGCCGCTGCCACGCCCTCTTCGGCTACCCGGACGTGGCGCTGCGCACCCTCGTCGAGTGGCAGGCCGACTGGCTGCGGCGCGGGCTCCCGCTGTCCGGCAAGCCCACCAAGTTCCAGGTCCGTGACGGAAGGTTCTGATCCACTCCATGTCCGCTTCCCCCCGCCCGTCCACCCAGGCTTCCGCCCGCCCGTCCACCCAGGCTTCCCCCCGCCCGTCCACCCCCGCTCTGGATCTGCTCGCCCGGGGTGCGGCGATACCCGCCCATCCGCTGGCGCTGCACGCGGACGGCACGTTCGACGAGCGCCGCCAGCGCGCGCTGACCCGCTACTACCTGGCGTCCGGGGCGGGCGGCGCCGCCGTCGCCGTACACACCACGCAGTTCGAGATCCGCGAGCCCGGCGTCGGTCTCTTCCGGCCCGTCCTGGAACTCGCGGCCGAGACGATCGACGCCGAGGCCGGCCGCCCGTTCGTCAAGGTCGCCGGCGCCTGCGGCTACACCGCGCAGGCCGTCTCCGAGGCCACCACCGCCGCCGAGCTGGGCTACGACGCGGTACTGCTCTCCCCGGCCGTGCCCGGCGCCGACGAGAAGGGGCTGCTGGAGCGGGCGCGGGCGGTCGGCGAGGTACTGCCGGTGATCGGGTTCTACCTCCAGGAGGCGGTCGGCGGACGGTACTTGTCGCCCGGCTTCTGGTCCGCGTTCACCGACCTGCCGAACACCGCCGCCGTCAAGATCGCCCCCTTCGACCGCTACCGCACCGCCGATGTAGTACGGGCGGTGTCCGCCGCCGACCGGGCCGGCGAGGTGGCCCTGTACACCGGCAACGACGACGACATCATCGGTGACCTGCTCACCCCGTACGGCGCGGCGGACGGGCCCCGGCGCTGGTTCGCGGGCGGGCTGCTCGGCCAGTGGGCGGTGTGGACGAGCTCCGCGGTCACCCTCCTCGACGACGTCCGGCTGGCCCGCGCCGGGGACCACGACGCGATGGTCCGCTGCCTGGCCCGCCGCACCGAGCTGACCGACGCCAACAGCGCGGTCTTCGACGTACGCAACGCGTTCCGCGGCTGCATCGCCGGAGTGCACGAAGTGCTGCGCCGCCAGGGCCTGTTGGCGAACATCCGCTGCCTGGACCCGACCGAGACGCTCTCCCCCGGACAGGCCGAGGAGATCACCCGGGTGGCCTCGGCCTACCCTTGGCTGACCGATGACGCCTTCGTTGCGGAGCACCTCGATGCCTGGCTCTCCTGAAACCGCCGACCGCTCCTCCCGGGTGGTCGTCGCCGTACCCCCGCACCTGCGCGACCAGTTCTTCACCGCGGAGGTGTGGCAGGAGCTGGAGCGGGCCGCCGCACTGACCGTCCTGGACGACCACAGCGACCGGGAAGCGCTCAAGGCGGCGCTGCCCGGCGCCCGCGCGCTGATCCTGTCCTGGCGGGCGCCCAAGGTGGACGCCGGACTCCTCGCCCACGCGGACCGGCTGGAGCTGGTGGCGCACACCGGCTCAGCGGTCGCGCCCTATGTCACCGAGGACGTGTTCCGGCGGGGCATCCTGGTCACCCAGGCCGGCGACGAGATGGCCCGCCCGGTCGCCGAGGTGGCCCTCGCCTTCACCCTCTCGCTGCTCCACCGCATCCAGCGCTTCGACCACGCCCTGCGCGGCGGGCAGGACTGGGCGGCGGCGAGCACGGCACCGCCGCGCCACGAGATCCACGGCAGCGACATCGGGGTGATCGGCGCCTCCCGCACCGGACGGGCCTACATCCGGATGGTGCGGGCGATGGGCGCACGGGTCAGCGTCACGGACCCGTTCCTCTCCGAGGCCGACGCGGAGGCGCTCGGCGTGCGGTCCGTACCGCTGGAGACGCTGCTCTCCGGCAGCCGGATCGTGGCCGTGCACGCACCGGTCACCGAGGAGACCCACCGGATGATCGGCGCCGAACAGCTGGCGCTAATGCCGGACGGGGCGGGCCTGGTGAACACCGCCCGCTCGTGGCTGGTCGACGAGGACGCGCTGCTGGCCGAGCTGACCACCGGCCGCCTCGACGCGGCGATCGACGTCTACGACGCCGAGCCGCTGCCCGTCGGCCACCCCTTCCGCGCCCTGCCGAACGTGCTGCTCACCCCGCACCAGGCGGCCGGCAGCGTCGAGTGCCGGCAGCGGCTGGGCACCAGCGCCGTCAACGAGGTGCTGCGCCTGCTCGCCGGGCGCCCGCCGGTGCACGCCGTCACCGCCGAGGCGCTCGCCCGGCTGCGCTGACCACCACCCGTACCGAAACCCGTACCCGTCCCCGTACCTGTCAGGAGATCCACCCGTCATGCGACTGATGCGCATAGGCGAGCCGGGCCACGAGCGCCCGGTCGTCGTCTGCCCCGAGGGCCGCCACTACGACCTGTCGGGCATCACCGACGACATCGACGGCGCGTTCCTCGCCGCGCTGGCCGACAACCCGCACCTGATCCCCGCCGAACCGAAGCTCCCGGAGACCGACATCACCGGGCAGCGGGTCGGCGCCCCGGTGGCCCGGCCCTCCGCGCTCCTGTGCATCGGGCAGAACTACGCGGCCCACGCGGCGGAGTCCGGCGCCGAGCCGCCCGAGCAGCCGATCCTGTTCTACAAGTCCCCGAACACCGTCGTCGGCCCGTACGACGACGTGCTCATCCCGCGCGGCTCGAAGAAGACCGACTGGGAGGTGGAGCTGGCCGTCGTCATCGGCCGCCGCGCCTCCTACCTGGACTCCCCCGCCGACGCGGCCGCGCACATCGCGGGCTACGCCGTCAGCAACGACGTCTCGGAGCGCGCCTTCCAGCTGGAGGAGTCGGGCGGCCAGTGGTCCAAGGGCAAGAGCTGCGCCACGTTCAACCCGCTGGGCCCGGTGCTGGTGACGGCCGACGAGGTCGGTGACCCGCAGCGGCTCCGGCTGACCAGCCACGTCAACGGGGAGCCCCGGCAGGACTCCTCCACCGCGGACATGATCTTCAGCGTGGCGCATCTGGTGCACCACCTGTCGCAGTACCTGGTGCTGGAGCCCGGAGACATCATCAACACGGGTACGCCGCAGGGCGTGGCGCTGTCCGGCCGCTTCCCCTACCTGGGCCCGGACGATGTGATGGAGGTCGAGATCTCCGGCCTGGGCCGCCAGCGCAGCGTCTGCCGGCCCGCGTAACCGGCCTCAGTCCTCCGGGAGTTCGACCGGGGCGAGCTCGTCGAACAGGTCGCCGGGGCCGGGGTTGGCCGCGTCGGTCGCGCCGCCGAACTGGGTCATCACGCCCCAGACGGCGTTCAGCGCGGTCTGCACGGCCCCCTCGGCCCAGCCGGCCGTCCAGGAGATGTCGTCGCCCGCCAGGAACACCCCCCGCTTGTCGGCGGGCAGCCGGTCCTGCATGAAGTGGGTGAACAGCCGCCGCTGGTAGCGGTAGTGGCCGGGCAGGTTGGCCTTGAACGCGCCCATGAAGTACGGCTCGTTCTCCCAGGACACCGTCACCGGGTTACCGGTGATGTGCTTCCTGATGTCGACGCCCGGGTAGATCTCGCCGAGCGACTTCAGCATGACGTCCATGCGCTCGGTCGCGGAGAGCGGCAGCCACTTCAGGCTGTCGTCGCACCAGGTGTACGAGAGGCAGATGCTGGCGGGCCTGTCCGGGCCGTCGTCGAGCAGGTACGTGCCGCGCGTCATCCGGTCGGTCAGCGTCATCGACATGGTGTCGCGACCGGTGGTCTCGTCCTTGTCCAGCCAGAACGGCCGGTCGACGGGGACGAACAGCTTGGACGACTCCATGTAGTGGGTGCGCTCCATCGCCGTCCAGTGGTCGATCGGGAAGAGCGCGTCGTCGCAGGCGATCTTGGAGAGCAGCAGCCAGGACTGCCCGGTGAAGACGGCCGCCCGGAAGGTGCGGATGTCGCCGGAGGCGTCGGTGACGGTGATCCGGTTCCCCGCGGTGCGGTTCAGCCGGGTCACCGCGGGGCGCGGCTCGCCGTCGTGCAGCGAGGCCAGCGAGGTGCCGAGCGGCCAGTGGATGATCTTCTGCGGTTCGCGTTCCCACAGGCGCAGCGGAAGCTGCTGGCTGCCGCCCACGATGGAGCGGTGGTGGTCGTCCGCCTCGGTGTAGACGACGCGCAGGATCTCCAGGATGGAGTTGGGGAAGTCGGTGTCCCAGCCGCCGGTGCCGAAGCCGACCTGGCCGAAGATCTCGCGGTGCCGGAAGGACTTGAAGGCCTCGGAGTCGCAGAGGAAGCCGTAGAAGGTCTGGTTGTCGAGCTTCTCGACGAGCCGGGCCCAGATCTCCCGGATCCTCGGCACGTCGCGCTCGCGCATCGCCCGGTTCATGTCGGAGAAGTCGGCGCCCTCCTCCAGGCAGCTGTTCCAGGCGTCCATCACGTCCCGGTAGATCTGCGGGAGGTCGTCGATCGTACGGGCGTAGTGCGATTCGCCCTTCAGGTCGACGACGGTCGAGGGGGTGACCGGGGAGAGCGGGTTGGGGAACGGCTTGGTCTCCAGGTCGACCAGGTCGATGTAGTGCTGGAGCGCGGTCGAGGACGGCGGGAAGCGCATGGCGCCCATCTCGGCGGTGAGCGGCTCCCCGTCCACCGTGCAGCCGTCGAACTCGACCGTGCGCAGCCGGCCGCCGATCCGGTCGGCCTCGTACAGGACGGGCCGCAGCCCCATCTTCATCAGCTCGTAGGCGGTGATGATCCCGGAGAGCCCGCCGCCGATGACGGCCACCTCAGCGCCGTGCTCGGTCGCCGGTATCTGGCCGAGCCCGGCGGGGTGTGCGAGGAAGTCGTCGTACGCGTACGGGAAGTCCGGCCCGAACATGGTGATCGGCGGGGCTGCCTCGGTGTGCGGGACGGCGGTGGGCACCGTGGACGTCATGGGGTACGGACTCCTTGCGGGAAAAGGTGTGGGTGAGCGGAGCGGCGGGCTCAGACGAGGGAGCCGTACAGGCCGGGGCGGCGGTCGGCCAGATACGGGTTGGCGGCCCTGGACGCGGTCAGCAGGGCCGGGTCCACGTCCGCGAGTACGAGCTCCTCGCCGCGTCCGGCCCGGGTGCGGACCGTGCCGTCGGGACCGGCGAGGCAGCTCAGCCCGACGAACTCGAACTCGCCTTCCGGGCCGGTCCGGTTGACGTAGGCGATGTACAGCTGGTTCTCGAAGGCACGGACGGGGACGAGGGACTCCGCGACGAACTGGAAGGGGTGCATCTGGGCGGTCGGCACCAGCAGCAGATCGGTGCCGGCCAGCGCGTGCGCCCGGACGTTCTCCGGGAACTCGACGTCGTAGCAGATCATGAGCCCGAGGCGGACGCCGTCCAGCTCCGCCTGGACGACCGGCTGCTCACCGGGGGTGAACCAGCGCTGCTCGAAGCCGCCGAAGAGGTGGGTCTTGCGGTAGTTCGCGAGCGGGGTGCCGTCCGGGCCGATGAGCTGGGCGGCGTTGTACAGGGTGTCGCCGTCCCGCTCCGGGTAGCCGTAGTGGACGGCGATCCGGTGCCGTGCGGCGATCCGGGCGACGGCCTGCGCGGCGGGCCCGTCGGCGGCCTCGGCCAGCCGGGGCACGTCGTCCCCGATCGCGTACCCGGTCAGGAACATCTCGGGGCAGACGAGCAGCCGTGCCCCGTCTGCGGCGGCGCGCCGTGCGGCGTCGTCGAGCGCCTCGGTGTTCCGGGCCACCGAGCCCGGAGTTCCGGAGCTCTGGAGCAGGGCGGTGCGCAACGGCGGCATGGCTGACCTCGGGCGGTGCGGGCGGGGCGGGGACGTATTGACGGTACGGTCCGCGCTTACTCCCGGACAAGGCGCGACCGTTGCGCATGGACCATTGATCCATTGCGTCTGTCCACCCCGGTGCGGCGATTCGTTGCGCCTGAGGTCTCCGGCCGGCCGGATCCGGCCCGTCCGGCGTTCGAGGACAACGCCGTCGGCGGAGGACCGGCTACCCCGGCGCCCCCGACGAGTACCGCCGCACCAGCGGTGAGAGCACCAGTACGGACTTCGTCCGCTCCACGTAGGGCTCGCCCGCGATCCGCTCCAGCACCTGCTCGAAGTGGCGCATATCGGCCGCGAACACCTGGACGATCGCGTCGGCGTCCCCGGTCACCGTGGACGCCGACGCGACCTCCGGATACCGGGCGAGGCCGTCCTTGATCGACTCCGGCGAGGTGTTGCGGCTGCAGTAGATCTCGATGAACCCCTCGGTCTCCCAGCCGAGCGCCGCCGGGTCCACCCGCACGGTGAACCCCGTGATCGCGCCCTCGGCGCGCAGCCGGTCCACCCGGCGCTTCACGGCGGGCGCGGACAGTCCGATGATGGAGCCGATGTCGGCGTAGGAACGGCGGGCGTCTTCGGCGAGGGCGTGGACGATGCGTTCGTCGAGGTCGTTCAGTCGCACGTCGTACGGGTCACTTCTCTGCGAGGGCGATGGCCGGGTGACGGCCATGGCGACGGCCGGTTCGGGGGCGGCGGTGCCGCCCCCGAAGTAGACCATGGGCCCGCCCGGCAGGGCGCGCTCACCGCAGGTGGAGCGGGGTCAGAACGGGAACTGGGAGCGTCCGTGCTGCACGGAGATCCACTTCAGGGTGGTGAAGGCGTCGAGCATCGAGTCGCCGTTCAGCCGCCCGAGTCCGGAGCTCTTCTCGCCGCCGAAGGGGACGATCGGCTCGTCGTGGACGGTGCCGTCGTTGATGTGGATCATGCCGGTGCGGATCCGCTGCCCGACCCGGACACCGCGCTCGATGTTGCCGGTGTGCACCGCGCCGCTCAGCCCGTACGGGGAGTCGTTGGCGATCCGGACGGCCTCGTCCTCACCGTCGAAGGGCACGAGGAGCGCGACCGGGCCGAAGATCTCCTGCGAGAGCACCGGGGAGTCGGCGGCCAGGCCGGTCAGCACGGAGGGGCTGACGAGGTTGCCGACGGCCTGCCCGTGCAGCAGCGCGGTCGCACCGGCCGCCACGGTCTGGTCGACGAGGGCGGTGATCGCCTCGGCCTGGGTGGAGTTGATCAGCGGGCCGATCTGGGTCGCCGGGTCGGCCGGGTCACCGACGCGCAGCGAGGCGACCTTGGCGACGAACTTCTCGGTGAACTCCCGCTCCACCGAGCGGTCGACGAGAATCCGGTTGGCGGCCATGCAGACCTGGCCCTGGTGCACGTAGCGGCTGAACACCGCCGCGTCGACCGCGTAGTCCACATCGGCGTCGTCGAGCACGATGAGCGCGCTGTTGCCGCCGAGTTCGAGCACGGAACGCTTCAGGTTGGCGGCGCACACGGTCGCGACGTGCCGCCCGACCTTGTCGGAGCCGGTGAAGGAGATGACCTGCGGTACGGGGTGCTCCAGCAGCGCGTCCCCGATCTCCGCGATGTCGGTGACCACCACGTTGAGGAGTCCGGCGGGCAGCCCGGCGTCCTCGAACACCTTGGCCACCAGGGTGCCGCCGCAGATCGGCGTGTTCTGGTGCGGCTTGAGGACCACGGCGTTGCCGAGCGCCAGGGCGGGGGCGACCGACTTCAGCGACAGCAGGAAGGGGAAGTTGAACGGGCTGATGACACCGACGACTCCGGCGGGCACGCGGTAGACCCGGTTCTCCTTGCCCTCGGTCGGTGAGGGCAGTATCTGTCCGGTGGACCGCAGCGCGAGCTGGATCGACTCGCGCAGGAACTCCTTGGCCAGGTGCAGCTCGAATGCGGCCTTGAGGCGGGTGCCGCCCAGCTCCGCGACGATCGCGTCACCGATCTCGGCCTCGCGGTCCTCGACGATCCGCAGCGCCTTCTCCAGTACGGCCCGCCGGGCGTAGGCGTTGGTGTCGGCCCACGCCTGCTGAGCCGTCTCGGCCGCCCGGTAGGCCTGGTCCACCTCGTCGGCCGTGGCGACCGTGATCGAGGCGAGCTTCTCCCCGTCGAAGGGGTTGAAGTCGATGATGTCCCACGAGCCCTTGCCCGGCCTCCACTCGCCGTCGATGTACTGATGGGCCAGGTCAGTGAAGAAGGACATGAGATCCCTTACCGCAGAGAGGCGGGCAGCTGATTGGGGTTCATGTTACTTAATTTTCAACTGAGTTGGAAAGCGTGAAGGCCTTCGCAGGCACCGGGATCCGGACACCTGAACGACCCCCCACGAGCCCCCCGTGAACGCCCCTGAGCTCCCCGGAAACGCCGGGACCCCCTCCGGCGCGAACGGCCGGAAGGGGCACGGGTGGTGCGGTGGCCCGGGGTCAGCTCCAGCTGGAGTGCAGCGGCTTGCCCTCCGCGTATCCGGAGGCGCTCTGCACTCCGACGACGGCCTTCTCCGCGAACTCCGCGAGCGAGCCGGCACCGGCGTAGGTGCAGGAGGAGCGGACGCCCGCGATGATCGAGTCGACCAGGTCCTCGACGCCGGGACGGGTCGGGTCCAGGAACATCCGCGAGGTGGAGATGCCCTCCTCGAAGAGCGCCTTGCGGGCCCGGTCGTACGCCGACTCGTCGGAGGTGCGGTTCTTCACGGCGCGCGCGGACGCCATGCCGAAGGACTCCTTGTAGAAGCGGCCGTCGGCGGACTGCTGGAGATCGCCGGGCGACTCGTACGTCCCGGCGAACCAGGAACCGATCATCACGTTGGACGCGCCCGCGGCGAGCGCCATGGCGACGTCGCGCGGGTGGCGGACGCCACCGTCGGCCCAGACGTGCTTGCCGTACTTCTTCGCCTCGGCGGCGCACTCCAGGACGGCGGAGAACTGCGGCCGGCCCACTCCGGTCATCATCCGGGTGGTGCACATGGCGCCGGGTCCGACACCGACCTTGATGACGTCGGCGCCGGCCTCGATGAGGTCGCGCACACCCTCGGCGGCGACGATGTTGCCCGCGACGATCGGCACCTGCGGGTCCAGTGCCCGCACCGCGCGGACCGCGTTGATCATGGACTCCTGGTGGCCGTGCGCGGTGTCGACGACCAGGGTGTCGGCTCCGGCGTCGAGGAGCTGCTTGGCCTTCCCCGCCACATCACCGTTGATCCCGACGGCGGCGGCGATCCGCAGCCTGCCCTTCGCGTCGGTGGCGGGGGTGTAGAGAGTGGCGCGCAGTGCGGCCTTCCGGGTGAGTATGCCGACGAGACGGCCCTCGGCGTCGACCGCGGGGGCGAGCTTGCGGTTGGCGCCGTCGAGCTTGTTGAACGCGTCGCGCGGGTCGATGTCCGCGTCGAGCAGCACCAGGTCCCTGGACATGACCTCGGAGAGCTGCGTGAAGCGGTCGACGCCGGTCAGGTCGTGGTCGGTGACCACGCCGACGGGCCGCCGGTCGCTGTCGACGACGACACCGGCGCCGTGGGCGCGCTTGGGCAGCAGGGACAGGGCGTCGGCGACGGTCTGTCCGGGGGCCAGCTCGATGGGGGTGTCGAGCACGAGGTGGCGCGTCTTGACCCAGCTGATGACCTCGGTGACGACCTCGATCGGGATGTCCTGCGGAATGACGACGAGACCACCGCGACGGGCGATCGTCTCGGCCATCCGGCGGCCCGCGATGGCCGTCATGTTCGCGACGACGAGCGGGATGGTGGTGCCGGTGCCGTCGGGCGAGGACAGGTCCACGCCCTGGCGGGATCCGACCGCCGACCTGCCCGGGACCATGAAGACATCGTCGTACGTGAGGTCGTACGGGACCGAGGGGGACTCTGTGTATCGACCGGTGCCGGGCTCAAGAAAACGCATAACACTCATTTTTTCATACGAAATGGCGCAGGTCGTTTCCACGAAGACACAACAAACGACTCCCGCCTTCGTATGTTCCTCCGAGGAACAGGACCGGGAGCCCCGGGCAAGTGGAACCTGCCTTACCCACAGACCCTACCCCCACCGCCTCCGGATCATTGGGGATCATCATCCCTGGACCTGGTGACAAGGGGTCAGGTAGCTTCAAATCCGCAGGTCCGACGGGTCAGCCAGACACCCCGGAGGAACAGGCGGAATGCTCACAACTTCCGTCGCAGGCACGACCGGAGAGGATCACGACCCGCCCGTGGAGAGCGAACTGCCGGACATCTACTGCCCGTTCCCCCAGCGCACGAACCCGCACGTCGGGCACGTACGGGAACACCTCGACAGCTGGACCCGCAACACCGGTCTGGTGCACCGGGATTCAGCCAGGGACCGCTTCGAGCAGGCCGACTTCGGGGCCTTCGTCGGCATGGTGTACCCGACCGCCGACAGCGAGAATCTGGACCTGGTCGCCGACTGGTTCGTCTGGCTGTTCCTCGTCGACGACCAGCTGGACGACGGACACCTCGGCCGCAGCCCGGACCGGGTGCGCAGCGTGGTGGAGGTGATGCGTTCCGTGGTCGAGCGCGGTGCCAGGCCCGCGGACGAGGGGCTGCCGGCCGCGGTCGTCGCCCTCGTCGACCTGTGGGAACGCACGGTGCCGGCCGCCGCACCCCAGTGGCGGCGCCGGTTCACGTACCACCTGATGAAGTACCTCACGACCGCCACCACCTGGGAGGCCGGGAACAGGGCCGACGGGGTGGTCCCGGCCGAGGCGACGTACATCGAGAAGCGCCGGCACACCGGTGCGATCCACGTCTGCATGGACCTGATAGAGATCGTGGCGGGCATCGAGGCGCCCGAGTCGATCCACAACGACCCCCGGTTCATCACCGCGCTGGAGGCCTCGTGCAACGTCGTGTGCTGGGCCAATGACGTGTATTCGTACGAGAAGGAGCAGGTCCTGGGCGAGATCCACAATCTCGTCCACCTGGTCAGGCACCACCGCGGGTACGGCAAGCAGGAGTCGCTCGACCACGTCTGCGCGGAGATCGCCACCGAGACCGAGCGCTTCCTCTCCGCGGAGGCCGAGCTGCTCGCCGCCTATCCGCAGCTCGGCTGGATGCTGGAGCCGTATCTGGACGGCATGCGGAGCTGGATGCGCGGCAACCTCGACTGGTCCCGGCAGACACCGCGCTACAACCCGGCCGACGTCAGCCAGTACAAGGAGCCGGAGCAGTATCTGGAGGCCACGGTCCTGGGCGTCCCGCAGGACTGACGGGGCCGAGGGCGTCGAAGGACGTGGGGGCGGGGACGGCGACACCGTCCCCGCCCCCACGTCCTTCGCTCACTCGCCGTCCGGGTCGCGCCGCTCCAGCGCCGGCCTGCGCGGCGCGGCCGAGTCGGTCAGCAGGTAGTCGGCCGCCGCGGTGTCCGTCACCAGGCTGGTGACCAGACCGGACCGCAGCACCGCGCCGATCGCCGCGGCCTTGCGCTGGCCGCCCGCGATCGCCACCACCTCGGGGATCCGGCGCAGCCGGTCCGCCTCGACCGTGATGCAGCGCTCACCGAGGTCCCGGCCGACCCGCCGGCCCTCCGAGTCGAAGAGGTGCGCCGACATCTCGGCGGCGACGCCGAGCGAGGCGTAGTGCTCGCGCTCCTCGTCGGACAGCATGTCGTGCACCGTGGAGATGCCGGGCTCCCAGGAGCCGATGGACACCGCCGCGACCGTCACCTTGTCGAAGTACTCGAAGGCGCGGGCGATCCCCGTCTGGTGGCGCAGCGCGGCGGCCGTGGCCGGGTCGGGCAGCAGCATCGGCGCGTAGATCGGGTGGGCCTCGCCGCCGGAGACCTGCGCGGCCCGCCGGACCGCCTCGACCGAGCCGCGCTCGGCGGTGCCCGCGTCGTACACCCCGGTGAGCTGCACGACCGTGCACGGCGGGAGCCGGTCCAGGGCGGCGGCCATGTGGATGGTGGACCGGCCCCAGGCCAGCCCGAGCACATCGCCCTCGTTCACCAGTTCGCCGAGCAGATCGGCCGCGACCTCGCCCAGGTTCTCCGGATCGGCGGCGTCGTCCTGCTCCTCCGCGGGGGACTCGACCACGACCGCGTGGCGCAGCCCGTAACGCGCGCGGAGCGCGTCGGAGCGCTCGGCGTCCAGCTCTGCGGGGACCCGGATCTCGATCCGTACGAGGTCGCGCTCCAGCGCCGTCTCCAGGACCCTGGCGACCTTGAAGCGGCTGACGCCGAACTCCTCCGCGATCTGGATCTTGGATTTGCCCTCAAGGTAGAAGCGGCGGGCCATGGCCGCCGCCTGCACCAGCTCCGCGGGCCCCATCCGCAGGGCGGACCGGCCCGCCGACATTGCAGACACCGCGTTCTCCTCACTGCTGTTCACGCTCTCGATACGCCGTTCATCCTGTCAGATACGGCGATCCTTGATCGGCCACGTCGGGCCGCGTTCATCTGCCCTTGGCCGGACCGACCGGCGATCGGGGGCCGGAGCGGCTGCCTGCTCCGTCGCCCCCGTCAGTGGCCGCACGCCCACGGCGCCGAGGCGGTGGCCCCGTCGGCCTTCGCGCGCAGCGCCCGCACCGCCTCGGCCGGGTCCTTGGCGCCGTACACGGCGGAGCCCGCGACGAAGACGTCGGCGCCGGCGTCCGCGCACCGCTCGATGGTGGACTCGGAGACTCCGCCGTCGACCTGGAGCCACAGTTCGAGGCCGTGCCGGGAGATCAGCTCACGGGTGCGGCGGATCTTCGGCAGCATGATGTCCAGGAAGGACTGGCCCCCGAAGCCCGGCTCGACCGTCATGATCAGCAGCATGTCCAGCTCGGGGAGCAGGTCCTCGTACGGTTCGATGGGCGTCGCCGGCTTGAGCGCCATGGAGGCGCGGGCGCCCTTGGCCCGGATCTCCCGCGCCAGCCGTACGGGGGCTGCCGCGGCCTCCACGTGGAAGGTGACGGAACCCGCGCCCGCCTCGACGTACTGCGGGGCCCAGCGGTCCGCGTCCTCGATCATCAGATGGCAGTCCAGCGGGGTGTCCGTGGCCCTGCTGAGCGATTCCACGATCGGCACACCGAGGGTCAGATTGGGCACGAAGTGGTTGTCCATGACGTCGACATGAAGCCAGTCGGCGCCTTCGACGGCCTGTGCCTCCTCGGCGAGGCGTGCGAAGTCGGCGGAGAGAATGCTGGGGTTGATCTGGGCCATGGGTCCAGCCTGCCATGTTCTGCGGCACTTCCCCGCTTCGGTGCGCTCCAAAGCCTCACGGGATCATTACGGTTCGCACATTCCTGGCTTTATCGCCCACGGACGATCACCAGGACAGCGGCCGTTCCCCGACGTCCGCGTCGTCGGCAGGCCACGGGCCTCTGAGGAATCCCAGGGGCCTCCTCAGAGGCCCGTGGCCCTCAGGAAGGCCTCCGCGATCCGCGCGGGGGTGTGTTCTGCGACCTGGAGGGGCGCCTGTCGTGCGGCGGCGTGGTAGGCGTCCGGGTCGTCGAGGAGTTCGGCTGTGGCCCGCCACAGACGTTCGGGTCCGTCGACGAGATCCAGCATCCGGCCGGCCGCGCCGGTGAGCGTGGGCAGGTGCCCGAGTCCGTAGCCCACCACCGGGGTTCCCACCGAGAGTGCTTCCGCGGCCACGTTGCCGAACGTCTCGGGGAGAATCGAGGGCAGCACGGCGACGGCGGCGCCCGCCAGGAAGGGCTGGACCTCCTGCCAGGGCAGGGCGGGGAGGATCGAGACGTCAGGCAGGGACGCGGCCAGGGCGCGGCACTCGGCGATCACCCGGTCCTGCATGCCGGTCCGGAACTCGAATCCGGCCGATGCCAGCACGATGTCCACCGGGCGGCCGAGGTCGTGGGGAAAAGCACGCAGGAGTTCGGAGATCCCCTTCTGCGGATCGGCGCGGGCCAGCGTCCGTACCGGACCGCCGCGGCGCAGCCGTTCACGCTCGTCGTCGGGGGGCGCGGTGCCCTGCCGGGGCAGGGCGTTGGGCAGCGAGAGCCAGCCTTCCGTGTCGAGTCCGGCCCGGCGGGCCTCGTCGGTCAGGAAGTCGCTGACGGTCAGCACGGCGTCCGGGCGGTGGGCGAGGCTCTCCAGCATGCGTTCGTCGGTACGCAGGAAGTGGACCATCAGAGCCGTGCGCACCCCGGGCGGCGCGGGTGCGAGGTACCCCAGACCCACGACCGCGTCGACCCAGCACACCAGGTCCACGTCGTGCTCGCGCAGAAGCCCGCGGACTTCGCGGCACACCGGTTCCGGATCTGCGAGCAGGTTCAGTGCCTCGTCGTAGACGATCGGCCGTGGCAGGGTCAGGCTGTCGAGCCTCAGGAGGTGGGGACCGTCCGCACCGGTGGCCGGACCGGCTGCCACGATCACGGCGTGATGGCCCAGTTCGCGCAGACCGTCGGCGAGCGAAGCGACGCTGCGCTCGATCCCGGCAGGTTCGCTGGGATTGTGCGTCAACAGGACGAAGGCGATGTTCACGCGGGGTGGTCCTCCGTGGCGGGTGCGTGGGAAGGGTGCCGGGCCGGGGCGGACTAGGTGTATTGACCCGGCCCGGCGGCAACGCGGTTACTCCTGGGGCGGGTTGGGGCGGGCGATCAGCGCGACGCCCTGATCGCCGATGGCGTGGGGGCGTCGCGCGAAGTGGCGACGTAGCGCGGGGGCGATGGCCCGTCGCATGTCGGGGGCGCGCGGATGGTCCTCGTACCAGAGGTTGACCAGGGATCCGGCGGCGGCGTGGACCCGTTCCTCCGGCGCGGTCTCAGGGAAGTGCAGGGCGGCCTCGGTCCGGTGCAGCGAGAAGTGCCGGAATCCGAGCGGGGCGAGGATTTCAGCGGCGGTGGCCAGCAGGAATCCCTGATGGTCGAGGGGTTCGCCGGAGAGCGGTACGCAGGTCTCGTTGAGCAGGCCCACGAGTTCGTTGTCCGGGGCTCCGCCGATCAGCACGATCCGGGCCTGGGGGTGGCCGATGTCGCATACCCGCGCCATCTCGCGTACGGACTGTTCCAGGTCGTCCACGTAGGGAAGGACCCAGGCGGCCAGCACCGCGTCGAAGCTCCGGTCGGGGAAGGGCAGCGATTCGGCGTGCCCGGGGACGGGCTCGACCGTCCCTGTGCGGCTGTCGCCGGCGTGCGCGTTGAGCGTGGCGACCCGGGAGCCGTGCGGTTCGACGGTGGTGCAGTGGCCCAGTTGGCTCGCGACCGCCCGGGTCAGTTCGCCGGTTCCCCCACCGACGTCGAGGACGCGGTGGCTGGCAGCGGTGGCACTGCGGACGAGGGCGATCTCCTCGCGGCGCTCCAGCCGTCCGGTGAAACCCAGCCAGCCTGCGTGGCCGAGGCGGTGGGGCCCGCGGTAGCGGACCGGCATCCGGTCGGAAGGCCCGCAGAGGGGGTGGCGGCGCACATCCAGGACATCGGTGACGGACGGAGTGACGGCGGTGGGCGTGTGGGTGGGCAAGGTGTTCTCCTGTGCCTGTCGCGGGACAGTCGGTCGGGTCGCGACGCGCCGTCCGGGCAGTGCGCGCCGTCTCGTCGGGCGGCATCGGCCGGCGTGCGTGCGTCGCCGCTCCGGTGGACGTCAGCGTCCGGTGCGGGTCGGTGCCAGAGCGAGGACCTGTGCGCGCAGGCCCGGGTCGGCGCTGAACCGGCCCGTCAGGTGGGTGGTGACCATCACCGCGCCATGCGCCTGGGCCCCCCGTTGGGTCATGCAGGCGTGTTCGGAACGGATCAGACAGGCCGCGCCGAGCGAGTCCAGATTCCGGGTGAGGGCGTCGGTGACCTGACCGCCCAGCCGTTCCTGCACCTGGGGGCGCGCGCCGTACTCCTGGAGCAGCCGGGCGAGCTTGGACAGGCCGACGATGTGGGCGTCGGGCCGGGGGAGATAGGCGACGGTCGCCCGGCCCACGAACGGCAGGACGTGGTGCTCGCACAGGGCGACGAAGGGGACGTCGACGGCGGCGATGACTCCCTGGTCCGTGGACTCGGGCGGGAACTGGACCCGCAGATGACGGTCCGGGTCGAGGCGGAGTCCGCGGGTCATCTCGGCCAGAGCCGTGACGAACCGGTGCGGGGTCTGTTCGGTCGAGGTGGTGTCGCAGTCGATGCCCAGGGCCGAGAACATCTCTCTCGCGTGTGTGGTGGCCTGCGCCAAGGCAGGTTCGCCCGGGGCGCCGATCGCGGCCGGGTCCGTCTCTGCTTCCGCTGTGCTCGGGTGGCTCGTGATGGTCATGCGCACCATTCCTGAACGGGTGACACGGAGGAACGGCCGCTGGACGGGTCAGGTCCGGGCATGGCGCCATCCCGCGGTGTTGACGTGTGTCTCGCTCACGACGACCTCGCTGACGACGGCGCCGGCGGCGGCGGACAGCTCAAGGAGGGCCTGGCCGACCACGCGTGCGAGCAGTTCGGCCACCGCCTCGACGGTCGGATGGGGAAGATCTACCGCGAAGCGCTCCGCCGGGCCGGGGTCACTCGCGCCGAAGCGGAAGACCTTGCTGCGGTGCTCGGCCAGGATGCCTGCGAGGGGGTCGTCCGCTCCGAGCATGGCCCCGTGGTCGAGGTGGGTGTCGATCCAGGATCTGACCCGGCCCTTGAAGGCCCCGAACTCGACGACCGTCCCCCGCTCCAGCAGCGGGGCCGTGACGGTGGCCTCCATCCACCAGGAATGCCCATGGAGGTTGACGCATTTGCCGACCAGATGCGGAATCCGGTGCGCGGTCTCGAAGTTGTGCCGTACCGATACCGAATGGGCCGCCTTCGGGCCTTCGGGTAACTCAGGCGGATGTACCGCGCCCATCAGGGAATTCCGAGGTACTTGTGGGTTTGCAGGGAGAAGTTCCACAGCGGGTGCTCCAGGCAGTACTCGACGGTGGCGCGGGTGTTGGCGGCGATGTCCGGTCCGTCCATCGGCTGGAGGCGGAACGAGTCGAAGTCCAGGTGCTCGAACCGTGCGGGGTCGCCGTGCTGCTGGGGGTAGACGAGTTTGAGTTCGTCGCCGCGCTCCACGACCATCCGCGAGCCGATCTTCGGGCTCACGCACAACCAGTCGATGCCCGGGGGCGGCACCCTGGTTCCGTTGGTCTCGACCGAGACCGTGAAGCCGCGGTCGTGCAGGGCTTCGACGGCGGGGGCGTCGAGCTGGAGAAGCGGCTCTCCGCCCGTGCAGACAACGAACCGCTGGGCGTCGGTGCGGGGCGCCCACTGCTCCAGGACGTTGTCGGCCAGCGCCTCGGGGGTCGCGAAGCGGCCGCCGTTCTCACCGTCGGTACCGACGAAGTCAGTGTCGCAGAAGGCACAGACGGCCCGGTGGCGGTCCTTCTCCCGGCCGGTCCACAGATTGCAGTTGGAGAAGCGGCAGAAGACCGCGGGCCGCCCCGCGTGCCGCCCCTCGCCCTGGAGCGTGTAGAAGATCTCTTTCACCCGGTAGGTCATGCGGGCGCGCCCTGGTAGGTGATCGGATCGGGGAATCCGGCCTCGGTGAAGCCCTTCAGCCGCAGCAGGCAGGTGTCGCAGTGGCCACAGGCCCGCCCGCTGTCGTCGGGGTCGTAGCAACTGGAGGTCAGCGCGTAGTCGACGCCGAGAGCGGTTCCCGTGCGGATGATCTCCGCCTTGGACAGGTCCAGCAGCGGCGAGTGCAGCGTGATCCGGCGCTTCCCCTCGACCGCCGACCTGGTCGCGAGGTTGGCCATCGCCTCGAAGGCCCCCAGGTACTCGGGCCGGCAGTCGGGGTATCCGCTGTAGTCGACGGCCGTGACTCCGGTGAAGATGTCCGCGGCCCCGACGACCTCCGCGTAGGCGAGCGCGAACGACAGGAAGATCGTGTTGCGGGCCGGCACGTACGTAGCCGGGATGCCCTCCCCCATCTCCGCTTCGCCGCGCCCCTTGGGGACGTCGACGCCGGCATCGGTCAGCGCCGAACCGCCGAAGACGCGGAGGTCGATGTCCGCGACGACGTGCCGCTCAACTCCTTGCCGCTCTGCGACCCTCCGGGCGGCGGCCAATTCGACGGAATGCCGTTGTCCATAGCTGAAACTGAGAGCGTAGGGAGTGAATCCCCGGTCTTTCGCCACCGCCAGGGCGGTCGTCGAGTCTAGGCCGCCACTGAGGAGTACGATCGCCGATTCCGCCATAGCATGTACCTTTCGCCCGCGCGAGCAAGGACACTTCACACCTATACATGCGCGGAGAAAAAGTCACCCAATCGGCCGCCTCATTAAACATACGGCAAAGCCGGGAAAGTAATTCAATATTCTTTGGCATTTGCCTTCTTTTCATATCCCGGGAAAAGGACATCGGAAAGGCGAATACACGGGGGCGGGTGTGATCAGCCGGTACGCCGCAGCACGGCGAGGTACATCGCGTCCGTGCCGTGCAGATGCGGCCACAGCTGGACGTCCGGTCCGTCACCCAGGGCGGGCACCCCGGGCATCAGCGGACGGGCGTCGACCCACTCGGCCTCGACCGGCGCGCCGCCGCGGCCCTTGAGCACGTCCTCGACGACCACCCGGGTCTCCGCCAGGTGCGGCGAGCAGGTCGCGTAGCCGACGACGCCGCCGACCCGTACGGCCTTCAGCGCCTCGCGCAGCAGACCGCGCTGGAGCGGCGCGAAGCTCTCCAGGTCCTCCTTGCGGCGCCGCCAGCGGGACTCCGGCCGGCGGCGCAGCGCGCCGAGGCCCGAGCACGGGACGTCCATCAGGATCCGGTCGAAGGTGCCGGGCCGCCACGGCGGGCGGGTGCCGTCGGCGGTGATCACCTGGTACGGGCCGGGGTTGCCGGCCAGCGAGCGCTCGACGAGCCGGGCCCGGTGCGGCTGCTTCTCGGCCGCCAGCAGGGCGGCACCCCGGCCGGCGGCGAGGGCGGCCAGCAGGGCGGCCTTTCCGCCGGGTCCGGCGCAGCCGTCGAGCCAGCGGGTGTCGCTGCCCTCCAGCGGCGCGTTGGCGAGGGCCGCGGCGACGAGCTGGCTGCCCTCGTCCTGGACTCCGGCCCGGCTCTCCCGCACGGCGGTCAGGGCGCCGGGCTCACCGCCCTCGGCCATCCGTACGGCGTAGGGCGACCAGCGGCCCGGGAGCCCGTTGTCCTCGCCGAGCGCATCCATCAGCTCATCGGTGGTGGAGCGGCCGGGGCGGGCGACGAGGGTGACCTCGGGCCGTTCGTTGTCGGCCTCCAGCAGGTCCTCGATGCCGGCCCGGCCGCCGCCGAGGGCGTCCCACAGCGCGGAGACGATCCAGCGCGGGTGCGAGTGCACGAGGGCGAGGTGGTCCTCCGCGTCGTCCTCGTAAGAGGGTGCGACCCGCGCCACCCAACCGTCGAAGTCGTCGGCGGTCACCTTGCGCAGGACGGCGTTGACGAATTTGGCCCGCCCCTCACCGAGCACCACCCGGGCCAGCTCCACACTGGCGGAGACGGCGGCGTGGGTCGGGATGCGGGTGCCGAGCAGCTGGTGCACGCCCATGTTGAGCACGTCCAGGACCGGCGGGTCGACCTCGCGCAGCGGCCGGTCGATGCAGGCGGCGACGATCGCGTCGTAGGTGCCCTGGCGGCGCAGCGTTCCGTAGACAAGCTCGGTCGCCAGCGCCGCGTCCCGGCTGTCGAAGTCGCCCGCCGCGCGGGCCTTCTTCAGCAGCGGGGGAAGGACGAGGTTGGCGTACGCGTCGCGTTCGTCGACGGCCCTGAGGGCCTCGAAGGCGAGGAACCGGACCGGGTCCTTCTTCGGTCGGCGGTGCGGTGTGGCGGGACGGCGACGCGGCTGGTCGTTCACGTGAAAGGTGCTCCGCTGATGGTGAGAGGGCGAACCGCCCCAGCCTACGTCCCCGCCCCGGCCCGCCGGTCCGTCAGCTGCCGACGAGCTCGCCGGGGACGATCCGCACGCCGCGCGCCCAGTCCGCGGCCCGCATCGGCTTCTTGCCCTGCGGCTGGACCCAGAGCAGCTCGACCGCGTGCGATCCGGTGCCCACGTACACGTTGTTCTTGGCCGCCGACAGCTCGCCGGGCGCCAGATCGGCCCGGTCCACGACGGGCACCGCCTGCACCAGCTTGAGCCGCTCGCCGCGGAAGAGCGTCCAGGCGCCGGGGGCGGGGGTGCAGCCGCGGACCACCCGGTCGACGCGCAGGGCGGGCGCCGACCACTCGATCCGGGCGTCCTCGACGCTGATCTTCGGCGCGAGGGTGACCCCCTCCGCGGGCTGCGGCACGGCGTGCAGGGTGCCGTCCTCGATGCCGTCCATGGTCGCGGCGAGCAGCCCGGCCCCGGCGAAGGCCAGCCGGGTCAGCAGGTCACCGCTGGTGTCGGTGGGCCGGACCTCCTCGGTGAGCACTCCGTACACGGGCCCGGAGTCGAGCCCCTCCTCGATCAGGAAGGTGGAGGCGCCCGTCACCTCGTCGCCCGCCATGACGGAGTGCTGCACGGGTGCGGCGCCGCGCCAGGCCGGCAGCAGCGAGAAGTGCAGGTTGACCCAGCCCCGGGCGGGAACATCCAGCGCGGCCTTGGGCAGCAGCGCCCCGTAGGCGACGACCGGGCAGCAGTCCGGCGCGATCTCCCGCAGCCGTGCCAGGAAGTCCGCGTCCCGCGGCTTGGCCGGCTTGAGCACCTCGATCCCGGCCTCCTCCGCCCGCTCCGCGACGGGACTGGCCACCAACCTGCGGCCGCGCCCCGCGGGCGCGTCGGGCCGGGTGACGACGGCGGCGACCTCGTGCCGGCCGGAGGCGATCAGTGCGTCCAGTGCGGGTACGGCTACCTCGGGGGTGCCTGCGAAGACGAGCTTCATGGGTGGCTGACTGCCTCTCAGGCCGAAACGTTACGGTGACGAGCAACGCACAAGTCTATGGTCCCGGGGGCCGGCGCCCTCCCAGGGGGCGTACGCACGGTTGCGCGCCCCTCGCAGGTGCGTATACGCCCCCGTAGCGTGACCAGATCCCCGGCTGAGGCGTTGGTCAAGTGAGATTGACCGAAGCGAGCCGCCACGGTGCGGCCCGATCCCTTTCAACGCCGGTTCGAGAGGCTTCTTCATGGCCGACCACGCAACCCACGACGCCCAAGCGCGGGCCAGCCTGCATCTTCTGGTGCGGGACATCGAGCGGGTCCGGCGGCAGGTGGACGCGCTGCGCACGCTCACCGCCCAACTGGGCAACGTCTACCGTCCGCGCCGCTCCGGCCCGTCCGCCGGCTTCGTCGTCTACGGCAGGGCCCCGGCCCCCACCGTCAGGCTGGCCCAGGAACTGCGGGACAGTGTCGAGACCCTGGTGACGGCGGCAGTGGACTTCGACCGTTCGCTGGGCTTCTCCTGGGACGCGGTGGGCTCCGCGCTCGGAGTCACCAAGCAGGCGGTCCACCGCCGCTACGGCACCCGGCGCGCCGCCGCCCAGCCGCCGGCGGCCGAGGCCCCGGAGCCCATGGCGCAGCGCCCGGAGCCCATGGCGCCGGGGTCCGCCGCTCCGGCGCTGCCCTCCGTGCCTGCCGCACGATCGATGCCGCCGCAGCCGTCGCCGGAGCGTCCGCCGTCGCGCGAGGATCTGCGCCCGGGCGCCTTCCCGGGACCGCGCAACGGCTGACACTCCCGGGCCCTTGGTGCGGGTGCTCCGCCTGTGCGGGGTGCGCCTGGTCCGGTGGGTGGGGGTGGTGCCCCTCCGGGGCGTCTCCTCGAAAATGGCGTGTTCACCCGGGTACGTGAGGGACCCGGGTCGTACGCCATTTCCTGCGGGGACTCCCCTGCACGTCCCCACCCCAGCATCGTGCGCGTCTGAACACCGGCGAAACGACTGTCGCAGACGCGCGACGAGTGGGTCCGGGGGCGTGCAGGGGAGTCCCCGCAGAAAATTGGCGTACTACCCGGCCCCCGCTACGTCTCCGGTCGCCACGCCAGTTTTTGAGGAGACGCCCCGGAGGGCCCCCGAACCCCCACCCACCGTGCAGGCGCACCCCGCACCCGGCGGAGCCCCCGCACCACCCAAGCCCGTCCGGCGATTGAGGACAAAACCCGCGCCAAGGAGAAGCGGCAACGTCACGCCGTCACCCGATGTCCGGCGGGTCCACCCTGATCCGTACCGGACCCCCGCCTCCCCCACGGGACATCCGCGCCGCCTGCGCGGACTTCAGCGCGGCCGCCAGCGCCGCCCCGCTGCCCGGACGCACCCGGACCAGGGCCCGCTCCCAGGTCTCCCCCGGCGGCGCGTCGAACGGCCTGCGGGGCCGTCCGGGCTCGGCGGAGGGGACCGGCACCGGACCGAGCACCTCCGCGTCCGCCGGCAGCTCCGCGGTGGCCAGGAACGCGGCGAGTGCCTGCGGCTCCCCCGTCACCGACGCCATCCGGGACACCGGCGGAAAGCCCAGCTCGGCCCGTTCCGCCAGCTCACGGCGGGCGTGACCGACCGGGTCCCAGCGCACCAGGGCCTGCACCGGACGCAGCGTCGGCTCCGCGACGATCACCACCGTGCCGCCCTCCGGCTGCCCCCGTACCAGCGCGGCGGCCGCCGTCCAGCGGCGCAGCGCCTCCTCACCGGCCCGCAGATCGGGGCGGCCGACCATCGCCCAGCCGTCCAGCAGCAGCGCGGCCGCGTACCCGCCCTCCGCGACGGGTTCTGCGCCGGGGGTGCTGACCACGAGCGCGGGCTGATCCGGCACCGAGTCCAGCACGTGGTCGCGTCCTGAGGTCCGCACCGGTACGGCGGGAAACGCCCGGCCGAGCTCCTCCGCCGTGCGGCGGGCCCCGACGATCTGGGCGCGCAGCCGGCGGCCCCCGCAGGCCACGCAGTGCCAGGACGTCTCGGGCAGGCCGCACCAGGCGCAGTTCAGGTCCCGCTGGTCGGGCGCCTCCAGCGGTCCCGCGCAGTGCCGGCAGCGCGCGGGCTCCCGGCAGCGCTCGCAGGCCAGCCGCGGGGCGTACCCGCGACGCGGCACCTGGACGAGCACCGGGCCGCTGCGCAGTCCGTCCCGGACGGTCTGCCAGGCGAGGCTCGGCAGCCTCGCGGCCCGTGCGGCGCCGTCCCGCGCGAGCTCGCCGTCCCCGACGGTACGCACCAGGGGCGCCGCGATCCTGGTCTGCTCCCGGTCGGCGCGCAGCGGCAGCGCCCAGCCGCTCTCGACCAGCTGGGCGGCCTCCACGGTGCAGTTCGTACCGCCGAGCAGGAAGCCGCACCCGCTGTGCGCCGCCCGCAGTTCGAGGACCTCGCGGACGTGCGGGAAGGGGGCGTTGTCATCGCTGTGGCTGGAGTCCCCGTCGTCCCAGACGGCGACCAGGCCGAGGTTGGCGACCGGGGCGAACATCGCGGCCCGCGTACCCACGACCGCCCGGACGGACCCGCGCCGCACGGCGAGCCACTCCCGGTACCGCTTCTCCGGGCCGGAGCCGGCGGTCAGCAGGGCGTGGCGGCCCTCACCGAGGATCCCGGTGAGCGCGGTGTCGGCCCGTGCCGCGGTCCGTCCGTCGGGGACCACCACCAGTGCGCCGCGTCCGGAGGCGAGGGTCGCGCCGACGGCCCTGGCGATCTCCTCCGGCCAGTGCGGTCCCGGCAGGGCGGTCCACACGGCCCTGGGCGCGCCGCCGGAGGCCAGCGCGTCCAGGAACGCCGCGCCCTGCCCGTAGCGCGCCCAGCTCCCCGGAGCGGGGGCCGGGGGCGGCGGCAGGGGTTCGGGAGAGGGCTTGGACTCGGCGCGGGCGTTCCTCGGCGGCACCGCGAGCTGCAGGACGTCCGCGAGACTGCCGGCGTACCGGTCGGCCACGGCTCGGGCGAGGCCGAGCAGCTCGGGCCCGAGGACCGGTTCGGGTGACACGACGGAGGCGAGGGCGGCCAGCGCCCCGCCGTAGTCGGACTCGGCCAGCCGCTCGACCAGGAATCCGTCGATCAGGCCGCCGCCCTCGCGCCGCCCGCCCCGGACATTGCGGCCGCCCGCGCCGAAGCGCACCCGCACCCGCACCCCGGGCTGCGCGACGGCGTCGAGCTCCTCGGGGACGGCGTAGTCGAAGTACTGGTCGAGGTGGAGCGCGCCCTTGTTCACCAGGACGCGGGCGACGGGCAGCTCACCGGCGAGGGCGGCGCCGCGCCAGGTCCTCGGTTTGGCGCGGGGCACCTTGGCCTGCCGCACCGTCTCCCGAATCAGCGCAAGCTGCTCCGGAGCCCCGGTGCCGGGCTCGTCGGACCCCTCGTTGTCGCTGCTCACAGCCAAATTCCTACCAGACGCCACTGACATTCCGGCCGGCTCCGAGCCCGGACGCAACGCCGGAGCCCGGACACCGATGGGGCGTCCGGGCTCCGGCGAAAGGGTGCCCGCTGGGCGGGGCCGGCCTGGGACCTACAGGCCCGCGGCCCCCCGCAGTGCCTCCACCCGGTCCGTGCGCTCCCAGGTGAAGTCGGGGAGCTCACGGCCGAAGTGGCCGTACGCGGCGGTCTGGGCGTAGATCGGGCGGAGCAGGTCGAGGTCCCGGATGATCGCGGCCGGGCGGAGGTCGAAGACCTCGCCGATGGCGTGCTCGATCTTCTCGGTCTCGATCACGGCGGTGCCGAAGGTCTCGACGAAGAGGCCCACCGGCTCGGCCTTGCCGATCGCGTAGGCGACCTGGACCTCGCAGCGGGCGGCGAGCCCGGCGGCGACGACGTTCTTGGCGACCCAGCGCATCGCGTAGGCGGCCGAACGGTCCACCTTGGACGGGTCCTTGCCGGAGAAGGCACCGCCGCCGTGACGGGCCATGCCGCCGTAGGTGTCGATGATGATCTTGCGGCCGGTGAGACCCGCGTCGCCCATCGGGCCGCCGATCTCGAAGCGTCCGGTCGGGTTCACCAGCAGGCGGTAGCCCTCGGTGTCCAGCTTGATGCCGTCCTCGATCAGCTGCGAGAGCACGTGCTCGACGACGAACTCGCGGATGTCCGGTGCGAGGAGCGAGTCGAGGTCGATGTCGCTGGCGTGCTGCGAGGAGACGACGACCGTGTCGAGCCGGACGGCCTTGTCACCGTCGTACTCGATGGTGACCTGGGTCTTGCCGTCGGGACGCAGGTACGGGATGGTCCCGTTCTTGCGGACCTCGGACAGCCGGCGCGACAGCCGGTGCGCGAGGTGGATCGGCAGCGGCATCAGCTCGGGCGTCTCGTCGCAGGCGTACCCGAACATCAGGCCCTGGTCGCCGGCGCCCTGCTTGTCGAGTTCGTCCTCATCGCCCTCGACCCGCTTCTCGTACGCGGTGTCGACGCCCTGCGCGATGTCGGGCGACTGCGCGCCGATGGACACCGAGACGCCGCAGGAGGCGCCGTCGAAGCCCTTCTTGGAGGAGTCGTAGCCGATCTCCAGGATCTTGTCGCGCACCAGCTGGGCGATCGGGGCGTAGGCCTTGGTCGTGACCTCACCCGCAACATGCACCTGACCTGTGGTGATCAAGGTCTCGACGGCAACGCGCGACGTCGGGTCCTCTCGGAGGAGTGCATCGAGAATGGTGTCGCTGATCTGGTCAGCGATCTTGTCGGGGTGACCCTCGGTAACGGACTCCGAGGTGAAGAGACGGCGGGACACATCGCTCCCTGGGGTTGCAGCGGCTGCTGGCTGATCATTGGCGGACGGGCCCGGGAGCTGCGCCCGGTACGGTCCTGGACCAGTTTATCGGTCGGCTCCGGCCGGTGGACAACGTGTCTCGCCCTTTGGGAGTTCTGTGACATGTGGCACGGCCGTCCGAAGGCCCCTCGGCGGCGTCTCCGGACGCCGTCCGGTGCCGTGTTCCCGGGGGACCGGGCCGTCGGAGCGGCGTCACGGGAAATTCACGCAAGTCGTGGCGACACGAGGTCCCAGACCGTGTCGGCGAGCGCCTCCTTGGGCCCGAACGGCACCGGGGTCTCGCCGCCGTCGGCCGCCAGCACCACCGCCTCGTTCTCCTCCGCGCCGAAGGTCCTGCGCTCCCCCACCTCGTTGACCACCAGCAGGTCGCAGCCCTTGCGGCGGAGCTTCTCGCGCCCGTTGGCCAGGACGTTGTCGGTCTCGGCGGCGAATCCGACGACGATCTGTTCCGGCCGGGCGCGCCGCCCGGCGACCTCCGCGAGGATGTCCGGGTTGCGGACGAGCGCGATCGGCGCGGGCTCCTGGCCGTCCTTCTTCTTGATCTTCCCGGCGGCGTACTCGGCCGGGCGGAAGTCGGCCACCGCCGCCGCCATCACCACGACGTCCGCGTCCGCCGCCGCCTTCAGCACGGCCTCGCGCAGCTGTGTCGCGGTGCCGACCCGGACGATGTCGGCCCCGGACGGGTCGGGCAGGCCGGTGTTGGCCTCGACGAGCGTGACCCGCGCGCCGCGGGCGACGGCGGTCCGGGCGAGCGCGTACCCCTGCTTCCCGGAGGAGCGGTTGCCGAGGTAGCGGACCGGGTCGAGCGGTTCGCGGGTGCCGCCCGCGCTGATCACCACATGGCGGCCCGCCAGATCGGGGGCGGCGGGCCCGCGGGCCAGCACGCGGCGGCAGACCTCGAAGATCTCCCCCGGATCCGGCAGCCTGCCCTTGCCGGTGTCGACGCCGGTGAGCCGGCCCACGGCGGGCTCGATGACGACGGCGCCCCGGCGGCGCAGGGTGGCGACGTTCTCCCGGGTGGCCGGGTGCTCCCACATCTCGGTGTGCATGGCGGGCGCGAAGACGACCGGACAGCGGGCGGTGAGCAGTGTGTTGGTGAGGAGGTCGTCGGCGAGCCCGTGGGCGGCCCTGGCCAGCAGGTCGGCGGTGGCGGGGGCGACGACGACGAGGTCGGCGTGCTGCCCGATGCGTACGTGCGGGACCTCGTGGACGTCGTTCCAGACCTCGGTCGAGACCGGGTGGCCGGAGAGCGCCGACCAGGTGGCCGCGCCCACGAAGTGGAGCGACGCCTCGGTCGGGACGACCCGTACGTCGTGGCCGGACTCGGTCAGCCGGCGCAGCAGCTCGCACGCCTTGTACGCGGCGATGCCGCCGCTGACGCCCAGAACGACCTTCGGCTTCTCCACTGCGTCTCCCCGCACTCGGGTACGTACTCGGATACGTACGCCTCCATGCTGCCTCACCGTCGCGGACGCCGGTCCGCCGCCCCGGACACACCACGGGCCCGGCGGTGGTGACCGCCGGGCCCGTGGTGAAGGTGCGTTCTCCTGCTACTGCGCGGGGCCCTCGATGGCCTCGGAGGTGAGCAGGCCCGCGTTGATCTCGCGGAGCGCGATCGAGAGCGGCTTCTCGTGGACGTGGGTGTCGACGAGCGGACCGACGTACTCGAGGAGTCCCTCACCGAGCTGCGAGTAGTACGCGTTGATCTGGCGCGCGCGCTTGGCGGCGTAGATCACGAGGCTGTACTTCGAGTCGGTTGCTTCGAGGAGCTCATCAATCGGCGGGTTGATGATGCCCTCGGGCGTGGTGATGGAAGAGGACACTCTCTGCCTTCCGAAGGGGGTGAAGATCAAAGAAATCTTTGACAGTCAGGGGCTGTGTGGTGCGGTCCCGTACCGGTGCGACCCGTTCGTTCAGTCGCCGGCGGCACGGTGGCCGGAAGCCTCCAGCATCAAGGCTAGCAGCTCACGTGCCACATCCTCGACGGAGGTATTGACGAGCGTCGTATCGAACTCGGATTCGGCGGCCAGTTCGATCCTGGCCGCGGCGAGCCGTCGGTCGATCACGGCGGGCGCCTCGGTGCCCCGGCCGGTGAGCCGGCGCACCAGCTCGTCCCAGCTCGGCGGTGCCAGGAAGACCAGCTGGGCGTCGGCCATCGACTGCCTGACCAGCCGGGCGCCCTGGAGGTCGATCTCCAGCAGCACCGGCTCGCCCGCCTCAAGACGCTCCTGCACGGCGCGGCGGGGCGTGCCGTAGCGGTTGCCCGCGAACTCGGCCCACTCCAGCAGCTCGCCGTTGGCGATCAGCTTGTCGAACTCCTCGTTGTCCACGAAGAAGTAGTGGACGCCGTTGCGTTCGCCGGGGCGGGGCTTGCGGGTCGTCGCCGACACGGAGAGCCAGACCTCGGGGTGGACCTTGCGCATATGCGCGACGACCGTGCTCTTGCCGACCCCCGAGGGGCCGGAGAGCACGGTCAGCCGCGGACGTGCGTCCGGGGGTACGGGGGACGTCCCCCGGGATGTTGCAGCCATGGAGCGATTATCCAGGTTCTCAGGAGTGCCTGAGAACGTCAGGCGGGACTGCCGCCGAACTCACGCTCCAGGGATGCGATCTGGTTGGAGCCGAGACCCCGAACTCGGCGGCTCTCGGAGATGCCGAGCCGTTCCATGATCTGTTTGGCGCGGACCTTGCCCACGCCGGGCAGGGACTCCAGCAGGGCGGAGACCTTCATCTTGCCGATGACGTCGTTCTCCTGGCCCGACTTGATGACCTCGTGGAGGGAGGCGCCGGAGTGCTTGAGTCGATTCTTGACCTCGGCCCGCTCCCGGCGAGCCGCGGCGGCCTTTTCGAGCGCGGCTGCGCGCTGTTCAGGGGTAAGGGGCGGAAGAGCCACGCCTACGTCACCTCGGATGTCGATCTGTCGGATACGGACCGGTGAGGCAGCGGGATCGCCCCTCACCTGGTGAGCAACGAACAACCTGTGTGCGTTGGCTCTCGACGGAGACTAGCGGCCAGGGCCGCCGGAGTCAGCGAGAACAGACGAAAAGTCCTGGTCAGCCTTTGCCGACCAGGACATTCCTGGCATAACAACCGAGTTTTTTGGTCAGGATTACGTCAACACGCTGTTACGTGGGATGGTCAGCCCTCCGAGACGGCCGCGCGGACCTCGTCCGCGAACCGCTCGGCGGCTTCGCGCAGCCCTGCCGCGTCCGGACCGTGGCGCAGCACGCCCCGGCTCACGCTGGGCAGCACCTCGCGTACCGCGTCCCCGAAGACCCCCGGCAGATCCGCGGGGGTCGCCCCCTGCGCGCCGATGCCGGGCGCGAGCAGCGGGCCGTTGATCGCGAGGTTCACGCCCGCGTCCCCGAGGGTGGCGCCGACGACCGCGCCGACCGAGCCGAGCGGGGTGGCCCCCTCGTTCTCCGCGGCCATGTGGTCGAGCATCAGCTGGGCCAGTGAGCGGCCGTCGGCCGCGGTGGCGCGCTGTACCTCGGCGCCCTCCGGGTTGGAGGTGAGGGCGAGCACGAAGACGCCCGCGCCGGAGATCGCCGCCGCGTCCAGCGCCGGCCGCAGCGAGCCGAAGCCGAGGTAGGGCGAGACGGTGACCGCGTCGGAGAACAGCGGCGAGTCCTTGTCCAGGTAGGTGGCGGCGTAGGCGCCCATGGTGGAGCCGATGTCGCCGCGCTTGGCGTCCATCAGGACCAGCGCGCCGGCCGCCCGTGCCTCCTCGACGGCCTTCTCCAGGACGGCGATGCCGCGCGAGCCGAAGCGCTCGAAGAACGCCGACTGCGGCTTGAGGACGGCGACCCGGTCCGCCAGCGCCTCGACGACCGTACGGGTGAACCGCTCCAGGCCCGCGATGTCGTCGTTCAGCCCCCAGGAGGTGAGCAGGGAGGCGTGCGGGTCGATGCCGACGCAGAGCGGGCCACGGGTGTCCATGGCGCGGCGCAGTCGTGCGCCGAAGGGTTCCGGGGTCATTTCACGG
The DNA here is from genome assembly GCF_041435055.1 of Streptomyces sp. NBC_00341. Lineage (NCBI taxonomy): Bacteria > Bacillati > Actinomycetota > Actinomycetes > Kitasatosporales > Streptomycetaceae > Streptomyces > Streptomyces sp. NBC_00341. Next base: position 1,320,082 of record NZ_CP108002.1, read on the forward strand.
CCTTCCGGGTTTCCGCGCCGACCGCGTCGGTGAGGGTGGCGTACGGGGAGGCGGCCAGGCGCGCGGCCAGGCCCTTGTGGATCGACCGGGCGTAGAACGGGCCCTCGTAGATGAAGGCGCTGTAGCCCTGTACGAGCGTGGCGCCGGCCAGGATGCGCTGCCAGGCGTCCTCGGCGTTCTCGATGCCTCCGACGCCCACCAGGGTGATCCGGTCCCCCACTCGCGCGTAGAGGCGGCTCACGACCGCCAGGGAGCGTTCCTTGAGGGGTGCGCCGGACAGCCCGCCTGTCTCCCCGGTCAGGGACGGCGAGGAGTTCAGACCCAGGGTGTCGCGGGCGATGGTGGTGTTGGTGGCGATGATGCCGTCCAGGCCCAGTTCGACCGCGAGGTCCGCGACCGCGTCGATGTCCTCGTCCGCGAGATCCGGGGCGATCTTGACGAGCAGCGGGACCCGGCGCCCGGTGACGGTCCGGTCCGCTGCCTCGCGCACGGCGGACAGCAGCGGGCGCAGCGACTCGGTGGCCTGGAGGTTGCGCAGTCCGGGCGTGTTGGGCGAGGAGACGTTGACGACGAGGTAGTCGGCGTGGGCGGCGAGCCGCTCGGTGGACTTCACGTAGTCGGCGGCGGCCTCGGCCTCCGGGACGACCTTGGTCTTGCCGATGTTGACGCCGACCGTGGTCCGGAAGACCGGCACGCGGGCGGCCAGGCGCTCGGCCACGGCGGCGGAGCCCTCGTTGTTGAAGCCCATGCGGTTGATCAGCGCGCGGTCCGCGACGAGGCGGAACAGCCGCTTCTTGGGGTTGCCCGGCTGTGGTTCGCCGGTGACCGTGCCGATCTCGATGTGGTCGAAGCCGAGCATCGACATGCCGTCGATCGCGACGGCGTTCTTGTCGAAGCCGGCGGCGAGTCCGAAGGGGCCGTGCATCCGCAGGCCGAGGGCCTCGGTGCGCAGCTCCCGGTAGCGGGGTGCGAGCGCGGCGGCGACGAAGGTGCGCAGGACGGGCACGCGGGCGGCGAGGCGGATCCAGCGGAAGGCCAGGTAGTGGGCCTGCTCCGGGTCCATCCGCTTGAAGACCAGTTGGAAGAAGAACTTGTACATCACGGTGTCCTCATGAAGAGGGGGACACCGTTTCCGGTGTCCCCCTGCTGGGCTTCTCTAGTCGCGGGCCGCGGTCAGATGTTCCGCGTGTTCCTGGAGGGAACGGACCCCCACGTCGCCGTGGTTGAGGGCGTCGATGCCCTGGACCGCCGCGGCGAGCGCCTGGACCGTGGTGAGGCACGGTACGGAGCGGGCCACGGCGGCGGTGCGGATCTCGTAGCCGTCGAGCCGGCCGCCCGTTCCGTACGGCGTGTTGACGATGAGGTCGACCTCGCCGTCGTGGATCAGCTGGACGATGGTCTTCTCGCCGCCCGGGCCCTCGCCCTCGGACTGCTTGCGCACCACCGTCGCGTTGATGCCGTTGCGCTTGAGGACCTCCGCGGTGCCGGAGGTGGCCATCAGCTCGAAGCCGTGGGCGACCAGCTCGCGGGCCGGGAAGATCATCGAGCGCTTGTCGCGGTTGGCGACGGAGATGAAGGCGCGGCCCGAGGTGGGCAGCGGGCCGTACGCGCCGGCCTGCGACTTGGCGTACGCCGTGCCGAAGACCGAGTCGATGCCCATGACCTCGCCGGTGGAGCGCATCTCCGGGCCGAGGACCGTGTCGACGCCGCGGCCGTGGATGTCGCGGAAGCGCGACCACGGCATGACGGCCTCCTTGACGGAGATCGGCGCGTCCAGCGGCAGCGTGCCGCCGTCGCCGTGCTTCGGCAGCAGGCCCTCCGCGCGCAGCTCCGCCACGGTCGCGCCCAGCGAGATGCGGGCGGCGGCCTTGGCGAGCGGCACGGCGGTCGCCTTCGAAGTGAAGGGGACGGTCCGGGAGGCGCGCGGGTTGGCCTCCAGGACGTAGAGGATGTCTCCGGAGAGCGCGAACTGGATGTTGATGAGCCCGCGTACGCCGACGCCCTTGGCGATGCCCTCCGTGGAGGCGCGCAGCCGCTTGATGTCGTAGCCGCCGAGGGTGATCGGGGGCAGTGCGCAGGCGGAGTCGCCGGAGTGGATACCGGCTTCCTCGATGTGCTCCATGACGCCGCCGAGGTAGAGCTCGGTGCCGTCGTAGAGCGCGTCGACGTCGATCTCGATGGCGTCGTCGAGGAAGCGGTCGACCAGGACCGGCCGGGTGGGGCTGATCTCGGTGGACTCGGAGATGTACGAGGCGAGGCGGGTCTCGTCGTACACGATCTCCATGCCGCGGCCGCCGAGCACGTACGAGGGGCGTACGAGGACGGGGTAGCCGATCTCGTCGGCGATGGCCTTGGCCCCGGCGAAGGTGGTGGCGGTGCCGTGCTTGGGTGCGGGCAGTCCGGCCTCGGCCAGGACCTGGCCGAAGGCGCCGCGGTCCTCCGCTGCGTGGATGGCCTCCGGCGGGGTGCCGACGACGGGCACGCCGTTGTCCTTGAGCGCCTGGGCCAGGCCGAGCGGGGTCTGGCCGCCGAGCTGGACGATGACACCCGCGATCGGGCCCGCGAGGGACTCCGCGTGCACGATCTCCAGCACGTCTTCCAGCGTCAGGGGCTCGAAGTACAGGCGGTCGGAGGTGTCGTAGTCCGTGGAGACGGTCTCGGGGTTGCAGTTGACCATCACGGTCTCGTAGCCGGCGTCGCTCAGGGCGAAGGAGGCGTGGACGCAGGAGTAGTCGAACTCAATGCCCTGGCCGATGCGGTTGGGGCCGGAGCCGAGGATGATCACCGCGGGCTTGGTGCGGGGCGCGACCTCGCTCTCCTCGTCGTAGGAGGAGTAGAAGTACGGCGTCTTCGCGGCGAACTCGGCGGCGCAGGTGTCGACCGTCTTGTAGACCGGGCGGATGCCGAGCGCGTGCCGGACCTCGCGGACGACGTCCTCGCGCAGACCGCGGATCCCGGCGATCTGGGCGTCGGAGAAGCCGTGCCGCTTGGCGTCGGCCAGCAGTTCGGGCAGCAGCTTGTCGGCGGCGGCCAGCTCGTCGGCGATCTCCTTGATGAGGAAGAGCTGGTCGACGAACCAGGGGTCGATCTTCGTCGAGTCGAAGACCTCCTCCTGGGTGGCGCCGGCCCGGATCGCCTGCATGACGGTGTTGATGCGGCCGTCGGTCGGGCGGACCGCCTCGGCCAGCAGCTCGGCCTTGTCGCCGGGCTCGCCGGTGAAGGTGAACTGCGAGCCCTTCTTCTCCAGGGAGCGCAGCGCCTTCTGCAGTGCCTCGGTGAAGTTCCGGCCGATCGCCATGGCCTCGCCCACCGACTTCATGGTGGTGGTGAGGGTGGAGTCGGCGGAGGGGAACTTCTCGAAGGCGAAGCGCGGGGCCTTGACGACGACGTAGTCGAGGGTCGGCTCGAAGGAGGCCGGCGTCTTCTCGGTGATGTCGTTGGGGATCTCGTCGAGCGTGTAGCCGACGGCCAGCTTGGCGGCGATCTTGGCGATCGGGAAGCCGGTGGCCTTCGACGCCAGCGCGGAGGAGCGGGAGACGCGCGGGTTCATCTCGATCACGATGACCCGGCCGTCGACCGGGTCGATGGCGAACTGGATGTTGCAGCCGCCGGTGTCGACGCCGACCTCGCGGATGATCGCGATGCCGATGTCGCGCAGCCGCTGGTACTCGCGGTCGGTGAGGGTCATCGACGGGGCGACGGTGATCGAGTCACCGGTGTGGACGCCCATCGGGTCGAAGTTCTCGATGGAGCAGACGACCACGACGTTGTCGTTCCGGTCGCGCATCAGCTCCAGCTCGTACTCCTTCCAGCCGAGGATGGACTCCTCCAGGAGCACCTCGGTGGTCGGGGAGAGCGTGAGGCCCTGTCCGGCGATGCGGCGCAGCTCCTCCTCGTCGTGGGCGAAGCCGGAGCCGGCGCCGCCCATGGTGAAGGAGGGGCGGACGACGACGGGGTAGCCGCCGAGCGTGTCGACGCCCTTCATGATGTCGTCCATGGAGTGGCAGATGACCGAGCGGGCGGACTCGCCGTAGCCGATCTTCGCCTTGACCGCCTCGACAACACCCTTGAAGAGCTCGCGGTCCTCGCCCTTGTTGATGGCCTCGACGTTGGCGCCGATGAGCTCGACGCCGTACTTCTCCAGGACACCGTTCTCGTGCATGGAGATCGCGGTGTTCAGCGCGGTCTGGCCGCCCAGGGTGGGGAGCAGCGCGTCGGGGCGCTCCTTGGCGATGATCTTCTCGACGAACTCGGGGGTGATCGGCTCGACGTAGGTGGCGTCGGCGATCTCCGGGTCGGTCATGATCGTCGCCGGGTTGGAGTTCACCAGGATGACGCGCAGGCCCTCGGCCTTGAGGACGCGGCAGGCCTGGGTGCCGGAGTAGTCGAACTCGGCGGCCTGGCCGATGACGATCGGACCGGAGCCGATGACCAGGACGGACTGGATATCGGAGCGCTTAGGCACGCTGGCCCTCCATCAGGGATACGAAGCGGTCGAAGAGGTACGCGGCGTCGTGCGGGCCGGCGGCCGCCTCGGGGTGGTACTGGACGCTGAAGGCCGGCCGGTCGAGGAGCTGGAGGCCCTCGACGACCTGGTCGTTCAGGCAGACGTGGGAGACCTCGGCCCGCCCGTAGGCGGTGTCGGAGACCTTGTCGAGCGGGGCGTCGACGGCGAATCCGTGGTTGTGCGCGGTGACCTCGACCTTGCCGGTCGAGCGGTCCTGCACGGGCTGGTTGATGCCTCGGTGGCCGTACTTCAGCTTGTAGGTGCCGAAGCCGAGCGCGCGGCCCAGGATCTGGTTGCCGAAGCAGATGCCGAAGAGCGGGGTCTGCCGCTCCAGGACGCCCTGCATGAGGGAGACCGGGTGGTCCGCGGTGGACGGGTCGCCGGGGCCGTTGGAGAAGAAGACGCCGTCGGGGGCGACCGCGTACACCTCCTCAAGGGTGGCGGTCGCGGGCAGGACGTGCACCTCGATGCCGCGTTCGGCCATCCGGTGCGGGGTCATGCCCTTGATGCCGAGGTCGATCGCGGCGACGGTGAACTTCTTGGTGCCGATCGCGGGGACGACGTACGTCTCCTTGGTGGCGACCTCCGCGGACAGGTCGGCACCGCTCATCTCGGGGGCCTGGCGCACCCTGGCGAGCAGGGCGCCCTCATCCGCGATGGCGTTGCCGGAGAAGATGCCGACGCGCATCGCGCCGCGCTCGCGCAGGTGGCGGGTGAGGGCGCGGGTGTCGATGCCGCTGATCCCGACGACGCCCTGGGCCGTGAGCTCCTCGTCGAGCGAGCGCTTCGAGCGCCAGTTGGAGGGCGTACGGGCGGGGTCGCGCACGACGTAGCCGGAGACCCAGATGCGCTTCGACTCGGGGTCCTCGTCGTTCACACCGGTGTTCCCGACGTGCGGGGCGGTCATCACGACGACCTGGCGGTGGTACGAGGGGTCGGTCAGCGTCTCCTGGTAGCCGGTCATGCCGGTGGAGAACACCGCCTCGCCGAAGGTCTCCCCCACAGCCCCGTAGGCGCGGCCGCGGAAGGCGCGGCCGTCCTCCAGGACGAGTACGGCGGGAGCTTTGGCGGCTCCCCGGGTGGAGATCGTCATCGTGCGGTGCCTTCCGTAGAGCTGGTGAGGTGGTTGACGGCTTCGACCCAGGCAGCGTGTTCTGCCGAGTGGTCGGAGCGGAATCCGGAGTCGATCAGCTGGTCGCCGAGCGCCCAGGTGATGACGAGCAGGCCGCCCTCGGGGAGGACCTTGCCGGCGAGTGCCTTGTCGGTCCGGGCCTCGCGCAGGTCGGCGGCGGGGACGAAGAAGTCCGCCGCGCCGGGCCGTACGACGTCGAGGCCCTGCTCGGTGAGGGTGAGCTCGACGCGGCTGCGGGTGCCGAGGCCGTGGGCGACGATGCGGTCGAGCCACTGCCCGGCCGTCGTCGAGGCGTGGTAGCGCCCGGTCAGGGTGAGCAGTTGCTCACCGTCCGCGAAGCCGTCCGGGCGGGTCGCGAGGTCCGACAGTCCGGACTGGAGGCTGCCGCGCCACTTCCATCCCTGGCGCATCAGCCAGTAGACGAAGGCTACGAGGACGGCCAGTCCGATCACCCAGCTGATCCGGGCGGACCAGTCGGTGACCTCGGCCGACTTCCGCTCGGCGGCCAGTTGGTACAGCTGGAAATTGGGGCTGAGTGTTGTCACGCGAGCTTCCCGTCGACGACCGTGGCACGGCCCCGCAGGAATGTGTGGGTCACTCGGCCCGGCAGCTCGCGTCCCTCGTACGGAGTGTTGCGGCTGCGGGAGGCGAAGCCCGCGGGGTCCACCGCTCCACGGTATGCCGGATCGACCAGGGTGAGGTTGGCGGGTTCGCCGGCGGCGACGGGGCGGCCGTGGCCTTCGAGGCGGCCGATGGCGGCCGGGCGCAGCGACATCCGGTCCGCGACGCCCGCCCAGTCCAGGAGTCCGGTCTCGACCATCGTCTGCTGGACGACGGAGAGCGCGGTCTCCAGGCCCACCATTCCCATGGCGGCCGCGGCCCACTCGCAGTCCTTGTCCTCGTGCGGGTGCGGGGCGTGGTCGGTGGCGACGCAGTCGATGGTGCCGTCGGCGAGGGCCTCGCGCAGCGCCATGACGTCGGCCTCGGTGCGCAGCGGCGGGTTCACCTTGTAGACGGGGTTGTAGGAGCGCACGAGCTCGTCGGTGAGGAGCAGGTGGTGCGGTGTGACCTCGGCGGTGACGTTCCAGCCCTTGGACTTGGCCCAGCGGACGATCTCGACGGATCCGGCGGTCGACAGGTGGCAGATGTGCACCCGGGAGTCCACGTGGGCGGCGAGCAGCACATCGCGGGCGATGATCGACTCCTCCGCGACGGCGGGCCAGCCGCCGAGGCCGAGCTCGGCCGAGACGACGCCCTCGTTCATCTGGGCGCCCTCGGTGAGGCGGGGCTCCTGGGCGTGCTGGGCGACGACCCCGTCGAACGCCTTCACGTACTCCAGGGCGCGGCGCATGATCACGGCGTCGTCGACGCACTTGCCGTCGTCGGAGAAGACCCTCACTCCGGCGGCCGAATCGTGCATGGCGCCGAGTTCCGCGAGCTGCTTGCCCTCCAGGCCGACGGTGACGGCGCCGATGGGCTGCACGTCGCAGTAGCCGGACTCCTTGCCGAGCCGCCAGACCTGCTCGACGACTCCGGCGGTGTCCGCGACCGGGAAGGTGTTGGCCATGGCGTGCACGGCGGTGAAGCCGCCGACGGCCGCGGCCCTGGTGCCGGTCAGGACGGTCTCTGAGTCCTCGCGGCCGGGCTCGCGCAGGTGGGTGTGGAGGTCGACCAGGCCGGGCAGCAGGACCTGGCCCGCCGCCTCGACGACGGTGGCGCCGGCGGCGTCGAGGCCGGTGCCGACCGCCGCGATGGTCTCGCCGTCGATCAGGATGTCCTGCGGCTCGCCGCCGAGGACCTTCGCGCCGCGGATAAGGATCTTGCTCATGGTTACTTGTTCTCCTCGGTACGGGCGGCGGGCGACGGGTGGGACGGGGCGGCGGGTCCGGAGCCGCCCAGCAGCAGGTAGAGCACGGCCATCCGGATGGAGACCCCGTTGGCGACCTGCTCGACGACCGTGCAGCGGTCGGAGTCCGCGACCTCGGCGGTGATCTCCATGCCCCGGACCATCGGGCCGGGGTGCATGACGATGGCGTCCCCGGGCATCTTCGCCATCCGCTCGCCGTCCAGGCCGTAGCGGCGGGAGTACTCCCGCTCGGTCGGGAAGTACGCGGCGTTCATCCGCTCACGCTGCACACGCAGCATCATCACCGCGTCCGACTCCGGCAGCACCTTGTCGAGGCTGTAGCTGACGTCGCAGGGCCACTGCTCGACGCCGACCGGGACGAGGGTCGGCGGGGCCACCAGGGTGACGTGGGCGCCGAGGGTGGTCAGCAGGTGGACGTTGGAGCGGGCGACCCGGCTGTGCAGGATGTCGCCGACGATCGTGATCCGGCGTCCGGCGAGGTCCTCGCCGAGTCCGGCGTCCGCCCCGACCAGCCTGCGGCGCATCGTGAAGGCGTCCAGCAGGGCCTGGGTGGGGTGCTCGTGGGTGCCGTCACCGGCGTTGACGACCGCGCCGTCGATCCAGCCGGAGGTGGCCAGGCGGTAGGGGGCGCCGGAGGCGCCGTGCCGGATGACGACGGCGTCCGCGCCCATCGCCTCCAGGGTGAGGGCGGTGTCCTTGAGCGACTCGCCCTTGGAGACGGACGAGCCCTTGGCGGAGAAGTTGATGACGTCGGCGGACAGCCGCTTGGCGGCCGCCTCGAAGGAGATGCGGGTGCGCGTCGAGTCCTCGAAGAAGAGGTTGACGACGGTACGGCCGCGCAGGGTGGGGAGCTTCTTGATCGGCCGGTCCGCAACCCTGGCCATCTCCTCGGCGGTGTCGAGGATCAGGACGGCGTCGTCGCGGGTGAGGTCGGCGGCCGAGATGAGGTGACGCTTCATCTGGGTGTTCTCCGGGTGGCTGGAGGGTTCAGGCGTGCGGGCGTGCGGAAGCCGCCGTACGGCGGGTGAGCCGTACGTGAGGTGCGGTTACCGCTCGCCCGACGGGGCGGTCCGCCCGGCACCGAGCAGGACGGCGTCGCGGCCGTCCTCCTCGTCGAGCTGGACCTTGACCGTCTCCCGCAGCGACGTGGGGAGGTTCTTGCCGACGTAGTCGGCGCGGATCGGGAGTTCGCGGTGTCCGCGGTCGACGAGGACCGCGAGCTGCACCGCGCGTGGCCGGCCGATGTCGCCGAGCGCGTCGAGCGCGGCGCGGATCGTACGGCCGGAGAAGAGGACGTCGTCGACGAGGACGACCAGGCGGCCCTCGATGCCCTCGCCGGGGATCTCGGTGCGGGCCAGGGCCCGTGCCGGGTGCATCCGCAGGTCGTCCCGGTACATGGTGATGTCGAGGGAGCCGACCGGCATCTTCCGGCCGGTGATCTCTTCGAGCTTGTCGGCGAGCCGGCGGGCGAGGTAGACGCCCCGGGTCGGGATGCCGAGGAGCACCACGTCGTCGGCGCCCTTGGCGCGTTCGACGATCTCGTGGGCGATACGGGTCAGTACTCGGGCGATGTCGGGAGCCTCGAGAACGGGGCGTGCCGCATTGCCGGTGGCGTCGTGCTGTGCGTCCATAAGAAACGGACCTCCTTCTCCGCCTCACCGGACGGATCTTAAAGGACGTCGAAATTGCGTCATCCACGTTACCAGGGCTTGTGCAGGGCCCTCGACGCACCCCCGGGAGGTACCGGTCGGAACCTTTCAGCTTGACGCACCCAAGTAACGCTGCGTAACCTCACAGTGAGTTACCAGCCACGCGGCGGAGCCGCGAAATGTTCCAGCGTCCCGGGAGCCTTATGTCCAGCGAATACGCAAAGCAGCTCGGGGCCAAGCTCCGTGCCATCCGCACCCAGCAGGGCCTCTCCCTCCACGGAGTCGAGGAGAAGTCCCAGGGCCGCTGGAAGGCCGTCGTCGTGGGGTCGTACGAGCGCGGTGACCGTGCCGTGACCGTGCAGCGCCTCGCCGAGCTGGCCGACTTCTACGGTGTCCCCGTGCAGGAGCTCCTGCCCGGTACGACGCCCGGCGGCGCTGCCGAGCCGCCGCCGAAGCTCGTCCTGGACCTGGAGCGCCTCGCCCACGTCCCGCCGGAGAAGGCCGGACCGCTGCAGCGCTACGCGGCAACGATCCAGAGCCAGCGCGGTGACTACAACGGCAAGGTGCTCTCGATCCGCCAGGACGACCTGCGCACGCTCGCCGTGATCTACGACCAGTCCCCGTCCGTGCTCACGGAGCAGCTGATCAGCTGGGGTGTGCTGGACGCGGACGCGCGCCGCGCCGTCGCCCACGACGAGGGCTGAGCGCCCCAGCAGAAACGTACCGCCGGATCGGCGGGGCCCTTTCCCGGACGCCCCGCCGCTCCGGCGTTCCTGTTTTTCCGGCAGTCCGCCTTCTCGGGCGGGCCGCTCAGTACGACGAAGGGCCCGCGGTCTGCTGACCGCGGGCCCTTCGTCGTACTGAGCGGCGCCGGTGGCTACTGCTCCCGGCGGAGGTTCGGCTTGAGGTCCTTGAAGCGGGCCAGCAGGCCGTTCACGAAGGACGGGGAGTCGTCGGTGGAGAACTCCTTGGCGATCTGCACCGCCTCGTCGATCACCACCGCGTCCGGGGTCGCGTCCACCCAGATCAGCTCGTACGCACCGAGCCGCAGGATGTTTCGGTCGACGACCGGCATCCGGTCGATCTCCCAGTCCACGGCGTAGGTGACGATGAGGTCGTCGATGCGGTCCGCGTACTGCGCGTACCCCTCGACGAGCTCCATCGTGTACTCGGTGACCGGCGGCTGACGGGTGTCGGACCGCGAGTGCCGCACCCAGTCCGCGAGGACCGTCTGCACGGACTCACCGCGCTGGTCGGCCTCGAAGAGGATCTGGAAGGCGCGCTTGCGGGCCGTGTTCCGGGCAGCCACGGTTAGCTGTTCACCCGGCCGAGGTAATCGCCCGAGCGGGTGTCGACCTTGATCTTCTCGCCGGTCGTGATGAAGAGCGGGACACCGATCTCGTAACCGGTCTCCAGTGTGGCGGGCTTGGTGCCGCCGGTGGAGCGGTCGCCCTGGACGCCCGGGTCCGTGTGCTGGATGACGAGCTCGACGGCGGCCGGCAGCTCGACGTAGAGCACCTCGCCCTCGTGCTGCGCGACGGAGGCGGTGAAGCCCTCGATCAGGAAGTTGGCGGCTGCGCCGACGGACTTGCGGTCGACCATCAGCTGGTCGTACGTGTCCATGTCCATGAAGACGAAGTACTCGCCGTCCATGTACGAGAACTGCATGTCGCGTCGGTCAATGGTGGCCGTTTCGACCTTCACACCGGCGTTGAACGTCTTGTCGACGACCTTGCCGGAGAGCACGTTCTTGAGCTTGGTGCGCACGAAGGCGGGGCCCTTGCCGGGCTTGACGTGCTGGAACTCGACGACGGACCAGAGCTGGCCTCCGTCGAGCTTGAGCACCAGGCCGTTCTTGAGGTCGTTCGTGGAAGCCACGGTTGCGGAATCTCCTGGACTGAAGCTGGTGGAACGACCGAGGATGCGCGCTAGAGCGCGAGCAGCTCCTTGGTCGTAATGGTGAGTAGCTCGGGTCCGCCGTCCGCCTCGGGGCGCACGACGAGCGTGTCATCGATCCGGACCCCGCCCCGGCCCGGGAGGTGGACCCCCGGTTCGACGGTGACCGGCACACAAGCGTCCAGTTTACCCATGGCCGCAGGTGCCAGTTGCGGGTCCTCGTCGATTTCGAGCCCGACCCCGTGCCCGGTCCGGGTCACAAGGCCCTCACCATGGCCTGCGGAGTCCAGCAGGTGGCGGGCCGCGCGGTCCACGTCGCGGTAGGCGGCGCCGGGCACAAGTGCCTCCCGTCCAGCCCTCTGAGCGGCGAAAACCAGGTCGTAGAGCTCGATCTGCCAGTCGGCCGGAGCGGTGCCGATGACGAAGGTGCGGCCGATCTCGCACCGGTAGCCGCGGTAGTTCGCGCCGAGGCAGACGGAGAGGAAATCCCCTTCCTCCACCCTTCGGTCCGAGGGCCTGTGACGGCCCCGGCCGGAGTTGGGACCGGTGGCGACGGACGTGGTGAAGGCGGGGCCGTCGGCGCCGTGGTCCACCAGCCGGCGTTCCAGTTCCAGCGCGAGGTGCCGCTCGGTGCGGCCGACCAGGATCGATTCGAGGAGTTCACCGAGCGCCTGGTCGGTGATCTCGGCGGCGATCCGCAGGCAGCCGATCTCCTCCTCGTCCTTGACGATGCGCAACTGCTCGACGGTGACCCCGAGGTCGGCCAGCCGGAGCTTCGGGGCGACCGCGCCCATCGCCCGGTGCCGGGCCACGGTCAGATCGTGCTCCTCGACGGCCAGCGACTCCGCGCCCGCGGAGGTGGCCAGAGTGGCGGCGGCGACCACCGGATCGCCGCCGGTGACCGACAGCAGGTCCACCCGGAGCTGTTCGTCGGTACGTCCGTCGGCCGGGTCACCGGTCGGCGGACGGGGGCAGAGCAGAACGTCCTCGTCGGGGCCGAGCAGCAGCACGGCGCCCGGCGGCGCTCCCCCTGCCAGATAGCGGACATTGGCGGGGCGGGAGACCAGGGCGGCCGCGGATCCGACGGCGGCGCACCGGTCGCGGAGCAGCCCGCGTCGGACGGCGTACACCTCTGACATGCATCGAGCGTACGAGCGCGGCCCCGGGCCCGCGCGGTCAGCGCACCCGACCGGGGGGCGGTGCCCGGCGAGGAGGTGGGCCCCGGGCCCGGCTACCAGGCCGGGGGGCTGGCTATGGAGCGGGCGAGTATGTCGTCCAGGACGCGGGCGGTGGTCTCCACGTCGTACGTGGAGTTGTCGATGATCGGCAGCCCGGAGCCGTACCAGCCGGCCATCCGGCCGTGGATGCGGGCGACCTCCTCGTCCGAGAGGCGGCGGTTGCCGCTGCGGGCGGCGTTGCGCTCCAGGACGACCTCCAGGCCCGGCAGCAGGACGACGGGCAGCAGCCCGGGGCCGACGTGGCGCTTCCAGCCGCCGAGGCCGACCACGGGGCGGTCCGGGAAGACCGCGTCGTCGAGGATGCAGGAGATGCCGTTGGCCAGGAAGTTGCGGGCGGAGAAGCCGCAGGTGCGGCGCGCCAGCCGGTACTGGGCCTCCGACTGGTCGTTCCACCCCGCCTGCGGGTCCGCGAAGCCGGAGCAGACCCACTCCCGGACGTCGTCGAGGCTGACGTGGGCGGTGGGGACCCGGCGGCGGCTGGCCCAGAGCTTGGCCACGGTGGTCTTTCCGGCGCCCGCGGGGCCGATCAGGAGCACGGCGAGGGTCGCGGTACCGGTCCCGGGCTCTGCGGGCGGCGCGGGCAGCGGTACGGGCCCGCCCGGCGGCAGCTGGATGTGCCCGGTGCTCTCCCGGGAGACCGGCGCCGGTGCCTGGTGCGGTGCCGGTCCGCTCCAGCCCTGGCCCTGCGCCTGCTGGGCGGGCGGGGCCTGCGGCGGCGCGGCGGGGCGCCCGGCCGGCGGCGGGGGGGCGGGGCGGCTCGACGGGGGCGGGCCGGGGGGACCGGCCGGTGGCGGGACCGGCGGGCCGGGGTGGCCGGGGTGCTGGGCCTGCTGCGACCATCCGACAGGCCCGGTCCCGGGCCCGTGGGGCGGCGGCAGCGGTGCCCCCACTGCGTGCTGCATCCGGTGGCACTCCGTCTCGTACAGGCAACTGGCGCTGGTGGAACGGCAACCGTACAGTCCCCGGCCGCCACACAGGGAACGGCCGGGGACCGTACGAAGTGCCCCGATGGCCGAGTCGGGCCACGTCGGCCGTGCGGTGCGACGGTCCGTCAGTCCGTCAGCTCGTCCGCCAGGGCCCGCAGCGCGAGCCGGTAGGAACCGATGCCGAACCCCGCCACGGTCCCGGTGGCAACCGGTGCGACCACGGAGTTGTGGCGGAATTCCTCGCGCGCGTACGGGTTCGAGATGTGCACCTCGATCAGCGGGGCGGTGCGCTGGGCGGCAGCGTCCCGCATTCCGTACGAATAGTGCGTGAAGGCGCCCGGGTTGAGAACGACCGGAATCGAACCGTCCGCGGCCTCGTGGAGCCAGCGGATCAGCTCCCCCTCGTCGTTGGTCTCCCGGACGTCGACGTCGAAGCCGAGCTCCTTGCCGAGCGTGCGGCAGGCCTCGACGAGCCCGGCGTACGAGGTGGCCCCGTAGACGTCGGGCTCACGGGAGCCCAGCCGGCCGAGGTTGGGCCCGTTGAGGACGAGGACCCGTCGGGTCACGCCGACACCTCCCCGTAGGCGGCGAGCAGAACGGCCGGGTCGGGACCCTCCAGGACGGTGGGCTTGCCGAGGCCGTCCAGGACGATGAAGCGCAGCAGGTCGCCGCGGGACTTCTTGTCGACCTTCATGTTCTCCAGCAGCTTGGGCCACTGGTCGCCGCGGTAGGTGAGCGGCAGCCCGACGGACTCCAGGACGGCGCGGTGCCGGTCGGCGGTCGCGTCGTCCAGGCGCCCGGCCAGCCGGCCCAGTTCGGCGGCGAAGACCATGCCGACCGAGACGGCCGCGCCGTGCCGCCACTTGTAGCGCTCGTTCTTCTCGATCGCGTGCGCCAGGGTGTGGCCGTAGTTGAGGATCTCGCGCAGCCCGGACTCCTTGAGGTCGCTGGAGACGACCTCGGCCTTGACCCGGATGGCGCGTTCGATCAGCTCGGAGGTGTGCGGTCCGGCCGGTGTGCGCGCGCCCTGCGGGTCGGCCTCGACGAGGTCGAGGATGGCCGGGTCCGCGATGAAGCCGGCCTTGATGATCTCGGCCACGCCGCTGACGTAGTCGTTGACAGGCAGCGAGTCGAGGGCGGCGAGGTCGCAGAGCACTCCGGCGGGCGGGTGGAAGGCGCCGACGAGGTTCTTGCCCTCCGCGGTGTTGATGCCGGTCTTGCCGCCGACGGCAGCGTCGACCATGGCGAGCACGGTGGTGGGTACGGCGATCCAGCGCACTCCGCGCAGCCAGGTCGCGGCGACGAAGCCCGCGACGTCCGTGGTGGCGCCGCCGCCCACGCCGACGATGACGTCGGTGCGGGTGAAGCCGGTCTGGCCGAGCGCCTTCCAGCAGTAGGCCGCGACCTCGACGGTCTTGGCCTCCTCGGCGTTCGGCAGCTGGATCGCGATGGCCTCGTAGCCCTGGTCCGCGAGGTCCTGGCGGACGGCCTCGCCGGTCTCCGCGAGCGCCTCGGGGTGCAGGATCGCGACGCGCTTGACGCGGTCACCGATGAACGCGGGGAGCTCGCCCAGCAGTTGCCGGCCGATCACCACCTCGTACGGGTCGGTGCCCGCGCTGCCGGCGATCTGGATTCGGGTGGGTCCCTGCTCGGTCATCGTTGCGTTCTCCCGGCCGGACGACGGCGCGTCCGGCAGTTCCAGTGCTTCGAGGACCGCCTGGGCGACCTCGTGCGGTGTGCGCTCGTCGGTCGCGACGACCGCGCGGGCCACATCCGTGTAGAGGTGGCGGCGGGCCTCCATGAGTTCGCGCCACTGCCGGCGCGGATTCACGGCGAGCAGCGGGCGCGCGGTGTTCAGCCCGACCCGCTTGACCGCTTCGTCGACGTCCATCGAGAGGTAGACGACGGCGTGGCCGGCCAGCAGGTCGCGCGTCGCCTCGTCGAGGACGGCGCCGCCGCCGAGCGAGAGGACACCCGTGTGCTCCGCGACCGCGTCGTGCACGGCCCGGCTCTCCAGTTCGCGGAACCGCTCCTCGCCCTCGTCGTAGAAGATCTCCGCGATCGGTTTCCCGGCCGCGGCGACGACGTCCGCGTCGGTGTCCCGGTAGGTGGTGCCGAGCCGTTCGGCGAGCAGCTCGCCGACGGTGGACTTGCCGACGCCCATCGGGCCGACCAGGACGATCAGCGGGGCGCTCATCGGATCTGCAGGTGGTCGAGGTACGACTGCACGTTGCGGTGGGTCTCGGGGACACTGTCGCCGCCGAACTTCTCCGCGACCGCGTCGGCGAGCACCAGCGCGACCATCGCCTCCGCGACGATCCCGGCGGCCGGGACCGCGCAGACATCGGAGCGCTGGTGGTGGGCCTTGGCGGGCTCGCGGGTCACCACGTCGACGGTGGCCAGGGCGCGCGGCACGGTCGCGATGGGCTTCATCGCGGCCCGCACGCGCAGCAGCTCGCCGGTGGTGAGACCGCCCTCGGTGCCGCCGGAGCGCCCGGAGGCGCGCTTGATGCCGTCCTCGGTCACCAGGATCTCGTCGTGCGCCTGCGATCCCGGCACCCGGGCCAGATCGAAGCCGTCCCCGACCTCGACGCCCTTGATGGCCTGGATGCCCATGAGCGCGGCGGCGAGGCGGGCGTCGAGCCGGCGGTCCCAGTGCACGTGCGAACCGAGGCCGACCGGCACCCCGTACGCCAGCACCTCGACCACACCGCCGAGCGTGTCGCCGTCCTTGTGTGCCTGGTCGATCTCCGCGACCATCTGCTTGCTCGCGTCCTCGTCGAGGCAGCGCACCGGGTCGGCGTCGAGCTTCTCGACGTCGGCCGGCGTCGGGTAGACCCCGTACGGCGCCTTGGCGGCGGCCAGCTCGACGACATGGCTGACGATCTCGATGCCGGCCGTCTCCTTGAGGTACGACCGGGCGACCGCTCCGAGGGCGACGCGCGCCGCGGTCTCCCGGGCGCTGGCGCGCTCCAGGATCGGCCGGGCCTCGTCGAAGCCGTACTTCTGCATGCCGGCGAGGTCGGCGTGGCCGGGCCGGGGGCGAGTCAGCGGGGCGTTACGGGCCTGCGCGGCCAGCACGTCGGGGTCGACCGGGTCGGCCGACATGACCTGCTCCCACTTGGGCCACTCGGTGTTGCCCACCATCACGGCGACCGGCGAACCCATGGTCAGGCCGTGCCGGACCCCGCCCAGGAAGGTGACCTCGTCCTGCTCGAACTTCATCCGGGCGCCGCGGCCGTATCCGAGCCGTCGCCGGGCGAGCGCGTCCGCCACCATCTCCGTGGTGACCGGGACACCGGCGGGAAGACCCTCCAGCGTCGCCACCAGTGCGGGGCCGTGCGACTCCCCCGCGGTCAGCCAGCGCAACCTGCTCAACGGTGCTCCTCATGCTCGCGCCTGAAATCCGAACGGCGCGACCGGGTGCGCGGCCCTGGCCCGCCGCCCCCGATCCTCCCACGGACCGGACGGCCGACCCGCCGCCGGTCCAGCAGACGGACGGATCGAGCGGCGAGTAACGCGGTCAGCGAGCGGCCAGTGCCTGCTCGCCGGCCTGCCGCATGGCGGCCAGCGGCGCGGGCGTACGGCCCGTCATCTGCTCGACCTGGAGGACCGCTTGGTGCACCAGGAGATCGAGACCTCCGATGACCGCGCCGTCGTGGGCCGCCCAGGCGGCTGCGAGCCCGGTGGGCCAGGGCTCGTACAGCACGTCGAAGAGCGTGCCCGGAGCCTTGGGCAGCGCTCCGGTCAGCGCGTCCGTGGCTCCGGCCGGGGTGGTCGCGATGACCAGCGGGGCCCGCAGCGCCTGCTCTGCCTCCGCCCAGTCGGCGATCCGGACGTCGACGCCGAGCCGTTCGCCCCAGCCGCGCATCTCGTCACCGCGTTCCCGGCTGCGGACGTAGGCCGTGACCGGTCCCGTACAGATCTCGGAGAGGGCGGCGAGGGCGGAGGAGGCGGTGGCTCCGGCGCCGAGGACGGCCGCGGACTCCGTCTTCTCGACGCCCCGCTCGCGCAGCGCGGCGATCATGCCGGGGATGTCGGTGTTGTCGCCGGCCCGCCGGCCGTCCTCGGTGAGGACGACGGTGTTGACGGCCTCGACCGAGGCGGCGGTCTCGCTGATCTCGTCCAGCAGCGGGATGACCGCCCGCTTGAGCGGCATGGTCAGCGAGAGCCCGGCCCAGGTTCCGTCCAGGCCCTCGACAAAGCCGGGCAGCGCGGCCTCGTCGGTCTCGTACCGGTCATAGGTCCAGTCGTCGAGGCCGAGTGCGGTGTACGCGGCCCGGTGCAGGACCGGGGAGAGCGAGTGGGCGATGGGCGAGCCGAGAACGGCAGCCCTGTGACGCCCGTCAGTCGATGCCATGAATTTTATTGAATTTCTCTGTGAGTTTCGCGTGCTCTGCGGCCGTCTTCGTGAAATCGGTCTTCTTGCCGTCGAGCGAGATAAAGAACATCCACCCATCACCGGTGGGACTGAGCGTCGCACGCAGAGCCTCGTCCCCGGGATTACTGATGGGGCCCGGCGGAAGACCGGCGTGGTAATAGGTGTTGTACGGATCCGGGTTGGTACGGATCTCGGACAGGTTGATCTTGATCTTGCTCTGCTTGTTCAGGTAATTGAACGCGGAGTCGAATTCGAGCTTACGGTTCGTTGCCGTGTTGTCCGGCTTCAGGCGGTTGTAGACGACTTCGGCCATCTTGCGGAAGTCCTCATGCGTGAGACCTTCCGCCTGGACCAGGCTGGCCACGGTGAGCACCTGCCACGGGCCGTCCAGCTTGTACTTCTTGGCGGTTCCTTCGAGGTCGAGCTTCTTGTACTCGTCGTCGGACCGCGAGACCATCTTCTCGAGGATCGCCTCCGGCTTGGTCTCCTTCGTCACCGGATACGCGGCCGGGTAGAGGAAGCCTTCCAGCGGGTCCTTGATGTCCTTGCTCTTGCTCGCCCAGCCGGGCAGGCCCAGATCGGACTTCTTGGACTTGGCGATGCCCTCTGTCGTGCCCGCCTTGAGGCTCAGCTTCTTGTCGATCAGCGCGTAGACGGCGGCATTGCGAGAACCCTCGGGAATCACCAGCAGGTTCTGGCTCTTCGGGTCGAGCATCATCTTCAGGGCCTCGGACGCGGCCATCTTCTCGTGCAGGAGATAGACACCGGCCTGGATCGACTTGCCCTTGGGCTCCTCGCTCTGCGCGGAGACGAAGGCGTCGACGCTCTTGACCACACCCTGCTTCTTCAGGATGTTGGCGATGTCGTACCCGTACGAGCCCTTGGGGATCTCGATCTCGACGGACCCGGAGCCGCTGCCCGCGTAGTCCTCCGCCGGGCCGAATTTGTCCTGGTAGTACGAGTAGCCGAAGTAGCCCACTCCGCCTACGCCGCCGACCAGGACAAGAGAGATGACCAGGCAGGCGCAGCCGCTGCGGCCCTTCTTCTTCTTGCCCTTGCCCCGGCGCTCGTCCCCGCCCCCACGGCGGGAGTCGCGGGGGTCATCGTCGTCGTCGTAGTCGTCGTCCTTGCCGTCGCTGTCGTCCACACCCGTGAAGAAGGGGTGGGTCTCCTCCGGCTGGACCTCGGGGTCCCAGTCGGGGTTCTGCGCAGGCGTCTGTTCGGGTGCGTGTTCGGCCACTTGCTCGGGCGCCGCCCGGCGGCGGCCGGGGGGCTGCGGCGGCGGGTAGGCCTCGGGGGTGCCGTAGTAGTCGTTCGTCTCGCCGTAGCCGTACCCGGCGGCGGGCTGACCCTCGTACGGCATCGCGGCCGGCTGCTGCCCGGTGTCCCAGCCGCCGTTATAGGGAGGCTGCTGGGCGTACGGGTCCTGCTGGGCGCCGTACTGGGGCTGCTGCTGGTACTGCTGCTGCGCGTACGGGTCCTGCTGCTGTTGCTGGTGCTGCGGCTGCTGCGCGTACGGGTCGTGCTGCTGCTGCGGCTGGGCGTACGGGTCGTGCTGCTGTTGCTGCTGCTGTTGTTGTTGCTGCTGCTGCTGCGCGTAAGGATCCTGCGGCTGCTGGTGCTGCTGCGCGTACGGGTCCTGCGGCTGCTGCTGGGCGGCGTACGGGTCCTGCGGGTAGGGCTGCTGCTGGCCGCCGTACTGGCTCTGGCCGTGGGCAGGCTGCTGGCCTCCCCATCCCTGGTCCCCGTACAAGGGGTCCTCGGGATGCCACGGTTCGGAGCCGGGGCCCCGGCCATACTCAGTCATCGATCCCCTTGAGCCGCGAGACGACGTTCCGTCTCTTTGCTGTGCGGTGTTTGTTCGAACACCGCCGCATCGCGCGGAACGTTACCGTATCGCGATCAGACCACCACTTCGACGCCCTCGCCGGGAGGATTGCCCGAAGCCCGTTCGGACTCCAGAGCGTTCTGAAGGATCACCACAGCGGCAGCCTGGTCAATGACGGAACGGCCTTTTTTGGACTTCACGCCCGATGCGCGCAGGCCCTGACTCGCCGTCACTGTGGTCATCCTCTCGTCCAGCAAACGCACCGGAATGGGTGCGACCGCGCGGGCGAACACATCCGTGAAGGCGCGGACCTTGGCCGCGGCCGGCCCCTCTCCCCCACCGAGGGAGCGGGGCAGGCCGACGATGACCTCGATCGGCTCGTACTCCGCGACGATCTGGCCGAGCCGCCGGTGGGCGGCCGGGACATCGCGTCCCGGCACGGTCTCCACCGGCGTGGCGAGGATCCCGTCGGGGTCGCACGAGGCGACCCCGATCCGGGCGTCCCCGACGTCGATCGCCAGCCGGCGACCGCGGCGCATCCCCGTCATGTCCGGCGTCACGCCGTCTCGGTGACGAGGCGTTCGACAGCGGCGACGGCGTCACCGATGGCGTCCGGGTTCGTACCGCCGCCCTGGGCGACGTCAGGCTTGCCGCCGCCTCCGCCGCCGAGCGTCTTGGCGGCGGCGCGGACCAGGTCACCGGCCTTGAGGCCCCGCTCGCGAGCGGCCTCGTTGGTGGCGATGACGGTCAGCGGGCGGCCGTTGGCCGTGGTGAACAGGGCCACGACGGCCGGCCGGCCGCCCTGGATGCGCCCGCGCACGTCGAGGACGAGCCGGCGCAGATCGTCGGCCGAGGTGCCGTCCGGGACCTGGCCGGTGACCAGGGCGACGCCCCGGACGTCCTGGGCGGAGTCGACGAGTCCGGCGGCGGCCTGGAGGACCTTCTCCGCGCGGAACTTCTCGATCTCCTTCTCGGCGTCCTTCAGCTTGCCGAGCATCCCGGCGATCTTCTCCGGAAGCTCCTCGGGACGGCCCTTGACGAGCTCCTGGAGCTGGGCGACGACCGTGTGCTCCCTGGCGAGGAAGTTGTACGCGTCGACGCCGACGAGGGCCTCGATGCGGCGCACGCCGGAGCCGATGGACGACTCCCCGAGCAGCTTGACCAGACCGAGCTGGGCGGTGTTGTGGACGTGCGTTCCGCCGCACAGCTCCTTGGAGAAGTCCCCGATGGTGACGACCCGGACCCGCTCGCCGTACTTCTCACCGAACTCCGCGATGGCGCCCTGCTTCTTGGCCTCGTCGATGGACATGACCTCGGCCTGGACGTCGAGCTCGCGGGAGAGCACGGTGTTGATCTTCTGCTCGACGTCGGTGAGGACCGTGCCGGGTACGGCGGCGGGCGAGCCGAAGTCGAAGCGGAACCGGCCCGGGGAGTTCTCGGAGCCGGCCTGGGCGGCCGTCGGGCCCAGCGCGTCGCGCAGCGCCTGGTGCGTGAGGTGGGTGGCACTGTGGGCGCGGGCGATGGCCCGGCGGCGGGTGTTGTCGATGGAGGCGAGGGCGGCGGCACCGACCGTGACCTCACCGACCTGGACGACGCCCTTGTGGACGTGGACGCCGGGGACCGGCTTCTGGACGTCGCGGACCTCGATCACCGCGCCGGTGTCGAGCCGGATCCGCCCGGTGTCGGCGAGCTGGCCGCCGCCCTCGGCGTAGAACGGGGTGCGGTCCAGGACGACCTCGACCTCGTCGCCCTCCAGGGCGGCGGGCGAGGGGACACCGTCGACGAGGAGGCCGACGATCGTCGACTCGCCCTCGGTCATGGTGTAGCCGGTGAACTCGGTGGCGCCGGAGTTGTCCGCGACCTCGCGGTAGGCGGACAGGTCGGCGTGACCGGTCTTCTTGGCGCGGGCGTCGGCCTTGGCCTTGTCCCGCTGCTCCTGCATGAGGCGGCGGAACCCGTCCTCGTCCACGGACAGGCCCTGCTCGGCGGCCATCTCCAGGGTGAGGTCGATCGGGAAGCCCCAGGTGTCGTGGAGCAGGAACGCCTTGTCGCCGGCGATGACCCGGCCGCCGGCGGCCTTGGTCTCGGTGACGGCGGTCTCAAGGATGTTGGTGCCGCCCTTGAGGGCCTTGAGGAAGGCGGCCTCCTCCGCGAGGGCGACGGTCTCGATGCGCTTGCGGTCGGTGATCAGCTCGGGGTACTGGAGCCCCATCGTCTCGATCACGACGCCGACCAGCTCGTTGACGACCGAGCCGGTGGAGCCCATCAGCCTCATGTTGCGGATGGCGCGGCGCATGATGCGGCGCAGCACGTAGCCGCGGCCCTCGTTGCCGGGGGTGACGCCGTCACCGATGAGCATGACGGAGGTACGGATGTGGTCGGCTACCACCCGGAGCGAGACGTCCGTGCTCCGGGCGGCGCCGTAGCGCACCCCGGTCAGCTCGGTGGCCTTGTCCATGACGACGCGCAGGGTGTCGGTCTCGTACATGTTCTGCACGCCCTGCAGGATCATCGCGAGGCGTTCGAGGCCGAGGCCGGTGTCGATGTTCTTGGAGGGCAGGTCCCCAAGGATCGGGAAGTCGTCCTTGCCGTCGCCGGCGCCGCGCTCGTACTGCATGAAGACCAGGTTCCAGATCTCCACGTACCGCTCGTCGTTGACGGCCGGGCCGCCCTCGACGCCGAACTCGGGGCCTCGGTCGTAGTTGATCTCGGAACAGGGACCGCAGGGGCCGGGGACGCCCATGGACCAGAAGTTGTCCTTCTTCCCCAGGCGCTGGATGCGCTCGGCGGGGACACCGATCCTGTCGCGCCAGATCTGCTCGGCCTCGTCGTCGTCCAGGTAGACCGTGATCCACAGACGCTCGGGGTCGAGGCCGAAGCCGCCGTCCGCCACGGAGCCGGTGAGCAGCTCCCAGGCGTAGTCGATGGCGCCTTCCTTGAAGTAGTCGCCGAAGGAGAAGTTCCCGCACATCTGGAAGAAGGTGCCGTGCCGGGTGGTCTTGCCGACCTCTTCGATGTCCGGCGTACGGACGCACTTCTGCACGCTGGTGACGCGCGGGGCGGGCGGCTTGACCTCACCGAGGAAGTACGGCTTGAAGGGCACCATGCCGGCCGGGACCAGCAGCAGAGTCGGGTCGTCCGCGATGAGCGACGCCGAAGGGACGACGGTGTGACCGCGCTCCTCGTAGAAGCTCAGCCAGCGGCGGCGAATTTCAGCCGACTCCATCAGTGGTCCTCATTCCGGTTGTACGAGTTGTAGGGGAGCGTGCGGTTGCGGGCGGGCGCCCCGCGCCTGCCGGGCGGCGCCGCCTCGACGGCGAAGTGGGGCTGTACCGGGAGCTCCGGGTCGACCGGGGCTTCGAGCCCCAGCGCCTCGCCCAGCTCGGCCTCGCGCCTGACCATGCCCTCGCGGACGTCCAGCGCGAAGTCCTTGAGCTTGTGACCGGCCATCACCGCCTTGTCGGCGGCCTGCGCCGCGAGGCTCTCCGGGGTCAGCTGCTTGATCTTGCGGTTGACCTTGGCGGTGGCCCAGACCCCGGCGGCTGCGCCGGCGGTGAACCAGAACGTACGGCGGAACATCGCTGCGTCAGTCCTTCGATCCGCGGGAGTTTCTGCCGTTGCGCTTCCTGCCACGCGCGGACGGCACGGTCCGGCCGACGATCACCGATCGCCGGGAACGCGCTTCCGGTTCGGGGGCGGTCTTGCGGCCGATGGCCTGCCGGACCCCGTAGCCGAACGCGGCGACCTTGACCAGCGGGCCGCCGAACGTGGAGGCGACGGTGGTGGAGAGCGCAGAGGCGTTGGAGGTGACCTCCTGGACGTCCGTCGCGATCGCGTCGACCTTGTCGAGCTGGGTCTGCGCGGAACGTACGGTCGCGGAGGCGTCAGCGAGCAGCGGGACGGCCTGTTCGGTCACGTCCGCCACGAGTCTGGTGGTCGCCCTGAGCGTCTGCGCGAGCCTCACCAGTACGACGGCGAGGAACGAAACCAGGATCGCCCAGAAGACGGCCACCAGGATCCCGGCCACCTCACCACCGGACACAGTGCACCGCTCTCTCTGGCTTGTCGTCTGTCTCTGCGTTGTTCAGCGCGGTTACGCGCTGTTCCGCAGTGTTCTGCGTTGTTCTGCGTTGTTCTCTGCTTCTTCGGCGGCGGCCCGCGTCGCGGCCGTTCACCGCCTCCGAGCCTATCGCGCCGGGGCTCGCGCCCTGTACCGCATTACCGCCTGGCACGGCGGGAGTTCCCGCAACGAGATTGTACGGAGCGCTTTCGGGCCAGTACTCTGCGTGTTTCATGCGACGCTCTCAGCGCCCCTTCCCCTCCTCCGACGGTCCGGATACACCGCCCTCCGCCCGTGGCGGACCCGCACGCGGCCTTCCGGGCAATCTCCCGGCGGAACTGAACAGGTTCGTGGGACGTGACGACGAGTTGGCCGAGCTCACCGGACTCCTGGAGGAGTCCCGGCTGGTCACCGTCGTGGGCGTGGGCGGGGTCGGCAAGACCCGGCTGGTCACCAGGGCCGCGGCCCTCCTGGAGAAACGGTACTGCGACGGGGTCTGGCTGCTGGAGCTGTCCGACGTCCACGATCCGGAGCTGCTGGAACACGCACTCGTCGACGCGCTGGGCCTGACCGACCACACCAACAGGCCGCCGCGCGCCACGCTCCTCGATTACTGCGCCGGGCGCCGGCTCCTGCTGGTGATCGACGGATTCGAACATCTCGTGGACGCCTGTGCGGAGTTGGTACGGGACCTGCTGCGCCGGGCCCCCCGGCTGCGGGTACTGGCGGCCGGCCGGCTGCCGATGGAACTCGACGGCGAGGCCACCTATCCGCTCGCGACCATGACCGACCGGGACGCGCTCCGGCTCTTCGCGGAGCGGGCCACCGCGGTGCAGCCGGAGTTCCGGCTGACCGAGCACACCCGGGGCGCGGTCCAGGAGCTGTGCCGGCGGCTGGACGGGATTCCGCTCGCGCTGGAGCTGGCGGCCGGGCGGCTGCGGGCGCTCTCGGCCGAGCAGGTGCTCGAACGCCTCGACGACCGCTTCCGGCTGCTGACCGGCGGCAGCCGCAGCGCGCTGGCCCGCCATCAGACGCTCCGCACGGCCATCGGCTGGAGCCATGAGCTCTGCGTCCCGGAACAGCGGCTGCTGTGGTCACGGCTCTCGGTCTTCGCCGGGCAGTTCGACCTGGAGGCGGTCGAGTACGTCTGCAGCGGCTCCGAGCTGCCGGCCGACTCGGTGCTCGACGTGCTCTCCGGGCTGCTCGCCCAGTCCATCGTGCTGCGGGAGGACTCGGCGGCCGGCACCCGCTACCGGATGCTCGACACGGTGCGCGAGTACGGCGCCGAGTGGCTGGCGGCCACCGGGGAGACGGAGCGGCTGCGACGGCGTCACCGCGACTGGTTCCTGGGGCTGGCGACCTGGTGCGAACTGGACTGGTTCAGCCCTCGGCAGAGCGAGGTGGCGGCCCGGGTGGAGAGCGAACTGCCCAATCTGCGGCGGGCCATGGAGTGTTCGCTGGAGTGCCCGGAGGAGGCGCATCTCGCCCAGTACCTGGCGGGCACGCTCTGGTTCCTGTGGGTCGGCTGCGGGCGGCTCTCGGAGGGGCGGCACTGGCTGGACCACGTGCTGGAGGAGGAGACCCCGTACGACTCCTCAAGGCTGAAGGCGCTGTGGGTGCTCGGCTATGTCGCGGTGCTGCAGGGGGACCCGGTGGGGGCGATCTCGGCGCTGACCGAGTGCCGGGAGGAGGCGGAGGCGGCCGGTGACGCCACGGCCTCGGCGTACGCGCTGCACCGCACCGGCTGCCTGGCCCTCGTCACGGACGACACGGCGCGGGCGCAGGAACTGCTGCATGAGGCACTCGGCCGCTACCGGGAGCTCGGGGAGCTGAACAGCAACGTGCTGATGGCCCAGGTCGAACTGGCGATGTCGGTCGGGTTCCGGGGCGAACTGGACCGCGCGGTCACGATCTGCGAGGAGGTCCGGGAGATCTGCGAGGACCACGGGGAGCGATGGGCCCTCAGTTACGCGCTGTTCGTCCTGGCCTTCGCCGCCCTGGAGCGGGGCCGCCCTGCACGGGCCAGGGAACTCCTCGGGGAGTCGCTGTCCATCAGCCACGCCTTCCACGACCTGCTCGGCACCGTGCTCTCGCTGGAACTGCTGGCGCTGGTCACGGTGGTCGAGGGCGATGCGGACGAGGCGGCGCTGCTACAAGGGGCCGCCGAACAGATCTGGCCATCGGTGGGGCTGCCGCTGTTCGGCTCCGAGCACTACGGGGCGCCCAGGGTCCGGTGCGAGGAGCTGGCCCGCCGGGAGCTGGGCGAGGAGCGGTACGCCTCGCGGCGGCGGGCCGGCGCGGTGCTGGGCACCGACGCGGTGGTGGCCAGGGCGCTGGCCGGTCGCCCCGGGGAGCCGCCGGGCGACGCGGACACCGGCGCACCGGAGGTACCGGGGCCGCTTCCGGAGACCGGGAAGACGCGAAAGCCCGCCGCCTCCCCGGCTTCGGGAAGGGGCGGGCCTGAGCGCTGGTGAAGAGCGGCTACGCCTGAATCAGCGGGCGTAGTACTCGACGACGAGCTGCTCGTCGCAGATCACGGGGATTTCCTTGCGGTTCGGGTCCCGGTCAAGGCGGAAGGCCAGGGCCTTCAGGTTCACCTGCAGGTAGCGCGGGGTCTCACCGTCGGTGTCGTAACCACCCTCGCGGGCAACCTGGAAGGGGTACTTCTCGCGGCTGCGCTCGCGGACCATCACGATGTTGTCGGGACGGACACGGAAGGACGGCTTGTCCACCTTGTGGCCGTCGACCTCAATGTGACCGTGCACGACCATCTGGCGCGCCTGGTAGATCGTCTTGGCGATGCCCGAGCGCAGGACCAGCGCGTCGAGGCGGCGCTCCAGCTCGACGACGAGAGCCTCGCCCGTCTTGCCTTCGGCCTTCTTGGCGCGGTCGTAGGCGCGGGCCATCTGGCGCTCGCTGATGTCGTACTGGGCGCGCAGACGCTGCTTCTCCAGCAGACGGACCTTGTAGTCCGAGTTCTGCTTGCGGCCGCGGCCGTGCTCGCCCGGCGGGTAGGGGCGGGCCTCGAAGTACTTGACGGCCTTCGGCGTCAGCGCAATGCCGAGCGCGCGGCTCTTCTTGACCTTGGGACGCGACTGATTAGGCACGTTCTCCAGACCTCCGTTGTAGGTTAGGTTAGGCTCACCTTACTCAAGGAGATCGCATGTCTCGCCCTGGGAACACCACACACGTCACGGACAGCACAGACAGCGGCAGCACACATGAAAGTGCTGCTACGACGGAAGGCCGATCTGATCGTGGTCAGCCGCGTCCCAGCGGGCTTGAAAACACTCGGATGCCGTCAGCAGCCGAGCGCACACGAACTCTCGTACAGAGTACCTGCTCCTCGGTACTGCTCATCCCCGGCCTCGACTCGGCGGGCTCGGACCAGCTGATGCCGCTGTCCCGCAGCGTGGGCCCGGACGGGGATCTCTTCCTCGAATTCCCCGCGGAATCCCCGGCGGTACGGGCCGCGACACACGCCCAGGACGACGAGCTGACAGCTGTGCTGGAGATCACCGACGTGGCCCCGGTCTCCGTGCCGCACCGCATCCGCGGCCGGGCCCGGGTCTTCGGCTGGCTCACCACCGTACCGGGCATGGCGGGACCCGGCCGGATGCTCCTGCGGCTGGAGACGGGTGAGGCGTACGTCGACGACCTCTGGGGTGCGCAGAGCGTCGAGCCGGAGGAGTTCCGCGACGCGTCCGCCGACCCGCTCGTCATCCACGAGGCGGAGCTGCTGCAGCATCTGCACGCGGCGCACGGCGAACAGCTGGGCACGCTGTCCGGGCTGCTCGGCGAGCGGGCCGCGGCCGGCTGCGCCGCGCACCGGCCTGCCGTCGTACCGCTCGCGCTGGACCGGCTTGGGCTGCGGGTGCGGGTGTGCGAGCGGGACGGCCGGTGCTTCGACGCACGCTTCGAGTTCCCCGAACCGGTGCGTGATGTGAACGAGCTGCGGCACGCCATGCACACGCTCTTCGACGCGGCCGCACGCTGAGGGGCCGGGCCCCCGCTAGGTACCGGACGGGCCCGCTTCGCCGTCGCCGCCGGTACGGCCGAGCCGCTCGCGGACCCGGTCCGCCACGTCCGCGTAACGCGCCTCCGCGCCGTACCGGGTGGGCTGGTAGTAGCGCTTGTCGCGCACCGCGTCCGGGGCGTACTGCTGGGCGGCGATACCGCCGGGGACGTCATGCGGATAGACATAGCCCTGCGCGTGACCCAGCTTGGCGGCGCCCTTGTAGTGGCCGTCGCGCAGATGGGCCGGGACGGGTCCCGCCAGGCCCTTGCGCACGTCGTCCTGGGCGGCGGAGATCGCCAGCGTCGCCGCGTTGGACTTGGGTGCGAGCGCCAGGGCGATCGTGGCGTGGCTGAGGGTGAGCGCCGCCTCGGGGAAGCCGATCATCGCGACGGCCTGGGCCGCCGCGACCGCCGTGGGCAGCGCCGTGGGGTCCGCGAGGCCGATGTCCTCGCTGGCCGAGATCATCAGCCGCCGGGCGATGAACCGGGGGTCCTCCCCGGCCTCGATCATCCGGGCCAGATAGTGCAGCGCGGCATCGACGTCCGAGCCCCGGATGGACTTGATCAGGGCGCTCGCCACGTCGTAGTGCTGGTCGCCGTCCCGGTCGTACTTCACCGCGGCGCGGTCGACCGTCTCCTCCAGGGTCAGCAGGGTGATCTCCGGCTCCCCCTTGGACAGTGCCGCACCGGCCGCCGCCTCCAGCGCCGTCAGCGCACGGCGCGCGTCACCGCCCGCGATGCGCAGCAGATGCTCCTCCGCGTCCTCCGGCAGCGTCACCGCGCCGCCGAGTCCGCGCTCGTCGGCCAGGGCGCGGTGCAGCAGGTCGCGCAGGTCGTCGTCGGTCAGCGATTCGAGGGTCAGCAGCAGGGAACGCGAGAGCAGCGGCGAGATGATCGAGAAGTACGGATTCTCGGTGGTGGCCGCGATCAGCGTCACCCAGCGGTTCTCGACGGCCGGGAGCAGTGAGTCCTGCTGCGCCTTGGAGAAGCGGTGGATCTCGTCCAGGAAGAGGACGGTCTCCTTGCCGTAGCCGCCGGTGGCGCGCCGGGCGCCCTCGATGACCGCCCGCACTTCCTTGACGCCCGCGGTGATCGCGGAGAGCTCGACGAAGCGTTTGTTGGTGGCCTTGCTGACCACGTAGGCCAGGGTCGTCTTGCCGATGCCGGGTGGGCCCCAGAGGATCACGGACGAGGGACCGGCCGGTCCCCCGCTCCCCTCTCCGACGAGGCGGCGCAGCGGTGAGCCCGGTTTGAGCAGGTGCTGCTGGCCGACGACCTCGTCGAGGGTACGCGGACGCATCCGGACAGCGAGGGGGCTGCTGGACGGGTCCTTCTCCTGGCGGTCTTCGGCTGCTGCGGTAAAGAGGTCGGGCTCCACGCTTTGAAGCCTATGTCACCGGACTGACAACCCTGCCGGGCCCGGGTGGAGCCGCAGCGCGTACGGGTCGCTCAGCTGGTCCAGAAGTCCCACCAGCGGGTCAGGATGAGCATGCCGATGATGCCGACCCACAGGACCGGCGGCACCCAGTGGAACTCGGTCAGTCCGTTGCGCAGCCAGCTGGGCGCCGGAATGATCCGGTGCTTGATGTTGTGCGTGGTGACGTAGCAGAACATGAAGATCGTGGCGACCCAGGCCAGGCAGCACCACAGGCACAGGGAGTTGATGTTGTACAGCGACTGGTACTGGAGCCAGGTGCAGAAGCCGACACCGAACAGGGTGCCCGCGTTCATCCCCAGCCAGTACCAGCCGCGGAAGCGCGCTCCGGCGAGCAGCGCCAGGCCGATGCCCATGATCACGGGGTAGGTGGCGAGCCCGAGCCACGGGTTCGGGAAGCCGAAGGCGGCCGCCTGGTCGCTCTTCATGATGTTGCCGCAGGACACCACCGGGTTGAGACTGCAGCCCGGGACGAAGCTGGGGTCCTCCATCAGCTTGAGCTTGTCGAGCGTGATGACCCACGCGGCGAGGAGTCCGGCAGCGCCCGTGATCACCAGCAGCAGCGCGAACGCACGACTGCCGCCGATGGTCCTCTTCCCGCCGTCCTCGTCCTGGTCGGAGGAGGGATGGTCAACCGCTGCAGTCGTCATATCGCCATTCCGTCACTGAGTAGCCTGCTGGGCACGGTCATTGTGCCGCACCTGCGCGCCGGTCCTCCGTTCGATGAACATAAAGATGCGCGCGAAATCAGCGTGCGGTTCCGGGTGCGGAAGGCGTCGACGGCACTGAGGGCAGGCGCTCTTGGGCCCGGCCGGGCTGTCGGCCGCCAGGTGCCGGCACCGGCTCTCCCCGGCCGGAACCCCCCGGCAGTATGAATCCAGCTGCACCGAGTTGACGCGACGGGGCCGGGGCGCGGTGTCCCCGGCCGCGGGCGGACGGGGACACCGCCCGCCCGCGACCCGTGCGGGACCTACGCGAGGCGCGCCTTGATCGCCTCGGTCACCTCGGCCAGCGCAACGGCCGTCTGCTCACCGGACTCCATGTCCTTGAGCTGCACGACGCCCTCGGCCAGATCGCGCTCGCCGGCCACGACGGTGAACCGCGCACCCGACCGGTTGGCGCTCTTCATCGCGCCCTTGAGACCGCGGCCACCGAACGCGAAGTCCGCGGCCACCCCCTCGCGGCGCAGCCGCGTCACGACGGCGAACAGCTTGCGCCGGGCCTCCTCGCCGAGCGGGACGGCGAAGACGCTGGTGGTCGAGGGCAGTTCGAGCTCGATGCCCTCCGCCTCCAGGGCGAGCACCGTGCGGTCCACGCCGAGCGCCCAGCCCACCGACGGGAGCGCCGGTCCGCCGATCACCTCGGAGAGGCCGTCGTACCGGCCGCCACCGCCCACCGCGGACTGCGAGCCCAGTCCGTCGTGGACGAACTCGAAGGTGGTGCGGGTGTAGTAGTCGAGGCCCCGGACGAGCTTCTCGTCGTCCTCGTACACCACGCCCGCCTCGTTGAGGAGGTCGCGGACCTCCTCGTGGTACGCCTTGCAGGCGTCGCAGAGGTAGTCGCGCAGCACCGGGGCGCCGGTCAGCTGCTTCTGGACCTCGGGGCGCTTGTCGTCGAGGACCCGGAGCGGGTTGATCTCGATGCGGCGGCGGGTCTCCTCGTCCAGGTCGAGCTCGCGCAGGAAGCCCTGGAGCGCGTCGCGGTAGACGGGCCGGCACTCCTTGTCGCCCAGCGAGTTCAGCAGGATGCGGAACTCACGCAGGCCCAGGGTGCGGTACGCCTGGTCGGCCAGGATGATCAGCTCGGCGTCCAGCGCCGGGTCCTCCGCGCCGATGGCCTCGGCACCGACCTGCGAGAAGTGGCGGTAGCGGCCCTTCTGCGGGCGCTCGTAGCGGTAGTAGGAGCCGGAGTACCAGAGCTTCACCGGCAGGTTGCCGAGCTTGTGGAGGTTGGCCTCCAGCGCGGCACGCAGCACGGAGGCGGTGCCCTCGGGGCGCAGCGCCAGCTGGGAGCCGCCCTTGGTGGTGAGGGTGTACATCTCCTTGCTCACGATGTCGGTGGACTCGCCGACGCCGCGGGAGAAGAGGGCCACGTCCTCGAAGCCGGGGGTCTCGATGTAGCCGTAGCCGGAGTTCTTCAGCGGTGCGGAGATCGCCTCACGCACCGCGAGGTACTTCGCTGAGTCGGGCGGGGTCAGGTCGTACGTGCCCTTGGGGGCCTTGAAGGTGCTCACGATTTCGCTCTCGTCACATTCCTCGTCGGGGCGCGTCCATACCGTGCAGATACGGGTTGGTGGCGCGCTCGCGGCCGATGGTCGTCTGGGGGCCGTGGCCGGACAGCACCACGGTCGAGTCGTCGAGCGGCAGGCACACGCGGGCCAGCGACTCGAGGAGCTCGGCGTGGTCGCCGCCGGGCAGGTCGGTGCGTCCGACGGAGCCGGCGAAGAGCAGGTCGCCCGAGAAGAGAACCGGCGGAACCTCCGCGGCCTCGGGCATCCTGAACGTCACCGACCCCTTGGTATGGCCGGGCGCATGCGAGACACCGAACTCCAGACCGGCCAGCGTGAGCCGGGCGCCGTCGCCCAGCTCCTTGACGTCGTCCGGCTCCCCCACTGTCAGCTCGCCCATGAGCGGCATCCCGATGGAGCGGCCGAGGGCCTTCTCCGGGTCGCTCATCATGTATCGGTCCTCAGGGTGGATCCAGGCGGGGACATCGTGCGCGCCGCACACCGGGACGACCGAGGCGACGTGGTCGATGTGGCCGTGGGTGAGCACGACGGCGACGGGCTTCAGCCGATGCTTGCGCAGTGCTTCCTCGACGCCTGACGCGGCCTGGTGGCCCGGGTCGATGATCACGCACTCCTCACCCGCGGCGGGGGCGACCAGGTAACAGTTGGTCCCCCAGGCCCCGGCGGGGAACCCGGCAATGAGCACGATCGTCCTTAATGGTCGTCCGACGAGGGGTGGCGGCTGCACGGTCGCAGCAGTTCAGAGCCTACCGGCGCTCCTCATTCCACAGCTAACCCATATACGGTACGGGGCAACTCAGGCCCGAACACACGACGTACAAGGAGATCACCCGGTGGTCAGCAGCGATCAGCGGCGGCGGCAGCTCGCCAGGGAGAAGTTCGAGCGGCAGCAGCAGCGCCGGGAGGAGGCCCGTCACCGGACCCGGCGGCTGACGGTCATCATCACCTCCGCGGTGGCCGCGGTGGCCGTCATAGGCGGTATCACGTACTTCG
This sequence comes from Streptomyces sp. NBC_00341, assembly GCF_041435055.1. Lineage (NCBI taxonomy): Bacteria > Bacillati > Actinomycetota > Actinomycetes > Kitasatosporales > Streptomycetaceae > Streptomyces > Streptomyces sp. NBC_00341. The sequence goes on from NZ_CP108002.1 coordinate 1,352,259, forward strand.
CCACCGGCGACGACGGCAAGAAGGACAAGACCGACGCGGCGGCGAGCGCCAACCCGTCGGCGTCCCCCTCGGCATCTCCCTCGGCGAGCGAGAAGAGCGCGCCCGAGCCGGCGATGAAGATCGACAAGAAGGCGAAGTACACCCTGTCGCTCAAGACGAGCCAGGGCGACATCGCGTTCACGATGGACGCGGCGAAGACCCCGCACACCACGAACTCCTTCAAGTCGCTCGCGGACAAGGGCTTCTTCGACGGCACCAAGTGCCACCGTCTGACCACGCAGGGTATTTTCGTCCTGCAGTGCGGTGACCCCAAGGGCGACGGCACCGGCGGTCCGGGCTACACGATCCCGGACGAGAACCTCACCGCGCTGGGCAAGCCGGGCAAGGACAGCGCGGTGACCTACCCGGCGGGCACGGTGGCGATGGCCAACACGGGCCAGCCGCACACCGGTGGCAGCCAGTTCTTCCTGGTCTACAAGGACACCAAACTGCCGCCCACCTACACGCCGTTCGGCACGATGGACAAGGCGTCGCTGAAGGCCGTCGAGGCCATCGGCAAGGCGGGGGTCACCGGCGGCGCCGCCGACGGTGCGCCGAAGAAGGCCGTGAACATCTCGAAGGCCACCGTCGACAAGGCGTGAGCACCGCGGGCCCCGGCATGATCCGCACGGCGGCACCGGACGCGGGCCGGATAATTTCGGCCGCGCGGAGTGCGGACAGCCGGGTGGCCCGTCGCCTAGATTGGCGTTGTGCAGGGCGGGCGCTGCCCGCCCCAGGAAACTGTGGACGATGCCAGGGGGGTGAACCCTCTCGCGGGCATCAGGTGGAGGAGGCGCTGTGAGCAGCGACCCGTGGGGCCGTGTCGATGAGACAGGCACCGTGTACGTGCGTACCGCCGACGGCGAGCAGGTCGTCGGATCGTGGCAGGCCGGTTCTCCGGCGGAGGCCCTGGCCTACTTCGAGCGCAAGTACGAGGGCATTGTGGTCGAGATCGGCCTCCTGGAGCGGCGGGTGAAGACCACCGATCTGTCCGCGAAGGACGCGACGACCGCCATCGAGCATCTGCGTGCGCAGGTCGACGAGCACCACGCCGTCGGGGACCTGGACGCGCTGCGCAAGCGGCTGGACGCCCTGGTGGCGACGGTCGACTCCCGGCGGGAGGAGCGCAAGGCCCAGAAGGCGAAGCAGACCGACGAGGCGAAGCACGCCAAGGAGGCGCTGGTCGTCGAGGCCGAGGAGCTGGCGCAGAGCGAGCAGTGGCGCTCGGCGGGCGAGCGGCTCCGTGCGCTCGTCGACACGTGGAAGGGCCTGCCCAGGCTCGACCGCAAGTCGGACGACGAGCTGTGGCACCGCTTCTCCCACGCGCGCTCGGCGTTCTCCAAGCGCCGCAAGGCCCACTTCGCCTCGCTGGACGCCCAGCGCGAGGAGGCCCGCAAGGCCAAGGAGAAGCTGGTCGTCGAGGCCGAGTCGCTGTCCCGCTCGTCCGACTGGGGCACGACGGCCGCCCGCTACCGCGACCTGATGACGGAGTGGAAGGCCGCCGGCCGTGCCCAGCGCGAGGCGGAGGACGATCTGTGGAACCGTTTCCGCGGTGCCCAGGACGTCTTCTTCGCCGCCCGCAGTGAGGTGTTCGCGGAGCGTGACGCGGAGCAGGGCGAGAACCTCAAGGTCAAGGAGGAGCTCGCGGTCGAGGCCGAGAAGCTGCTGCCGGTGAAGGACCTGAAGGCCTCCAGGGCGGCGTTCCGGGCCATCAACGAGCGCTGGGAGGCCATCGGCCACGTACCGCGTGACGCCCGCCCGAGGATCGAGGCGCGGATGCACACGGTGGAGCGTGCGCTCCAGGAGGCCGAGGAGTCGGAGTGGCGCCGGACCAACCCGGAGGCCCGTGCCCGTGCCGCGGGTCTGACCGGGCAGCTCCAGTCGGCCGTGGACAAGTTGCGCACCCAGATCGACACGGCGCGCGCCTCGGGCAACAACGCCCGTGCGGACAAGCTCGCCCGCGAGCTGGAGGGCCGGCAGGCGCTCCTTGACCAGGCCCTGAAGGGCCTTGAGGAGTTCGGCGGCTGAGACCGGCCCGCCGGTTTCCGTAGGTGAAGGGCCCCTCCGCCGGTGGCGGAGGGGCCCTTCCACGTCACGCGCGGGGCTGTACGGCCCGTCGGGCGGCCCGGGTCAGGGCCGGCGGGCCGAGGTGACCCGGTAGACGTCGTAGACGCCCTCGACGCCGCGTACGGCCTTCAGGACGTGTCCGAGGTGCTTCGGGTCGCCCATCTCGAAGGTGAAGCGCGAGGTGGCCACCCGGTCGCGGGAGGTCTGCACGGCCGCGGACAGGATGTTGACGTGCTGGTCGGACAGGATCCGGGTGACGTCGGAGAGCAGCCTGGAGCGGTCCAGTGCCTCGACCTGGATGGCGACGAGGAAGACCGAGGACTGGGTGGGCGCCCATTCGACTTCGAGGATCCGCTCCGGCTCCTGCGAGAGCGAGTCGACGTTCACACAGTCCGCACGGTGGACGGAGACTCCGCTGCCCCTGGTCACGAAGCCGATGATCGGGTCACCGGGAACGGGCGTGCAGCAGCGGGCCAGCTTGACCCAGACGTCCTCGACTCCCTTGACGACGACGCCCGGGTCGGCGTTCGCCCGGCGCTTGTTGCGGCCGTGCGAGGGCGGGGAGCTCTCCGCGAGGTCCTCGTTGGCCTCGTCCTGGCCGCCGAGCGCCTGGACCAGCTTCTGCACGACACCGGCCGCCGCGACATGTCCCTCACCGATCGCGGCGTACAGGGACGAGATGTCGGGGTAGCGCATCTCGTGGGCGAGTGTGACCAGGGAGTCGCCGGTCAGGATCCGCTGGATCGGCAGGTTCTGCTTGCGCATGGCCCGCGCGATGGAGTCCTTGCCCTGCTCGATCGCCTCGTCGCGGCGCTCCTTGGAAAACCAGGCGCGGATCTTGTTGCGTGCCCGGGGCGACTTGACGAACCCGAGCCAGTCTCGGGAGGGACCCGCGCCGGCCGCCTTGGAGGTGAAGACCTCCACCAGGTCGCCGTTGTCGAGCGTGGACTCCAGCGGTACGAGCCGTCCGTTGACCCGCGCCCCTATCGTCCGGTGGCCCACCTCCGTATGGACGGCGTACGCGAAGTCGACCGGTGTCGCCCCTGCCGGGAGCGCTATGACGTCGCCCTTGGGTGTGAAGACGAAGACCTCGTTGCGCGAGAGGTCGAAGCGCAGGGACTCCAGGAACTCGCTGGGGTCCTCGGTCTCCTTCTGCCAGTCCAGGAGCTGGCGCAGCCACGCCATGTCGTTGACGGTGTCCTGGCCCCGGCCGGTGTTCCTGGGGACGTCGGTGCGCACCTTGGAGGCGCCCGCGACGGCCTCCTGCTTGTACTTCCAGTGCGCGGCGATGCCGTACTCGGCGCGGCGGTGCATGTCGAACGTACGGATCTGCAGCTCGACGGGCTTGCCGCTGGGCCCGATCACCGTGGTGTGCAGCGACTGGTACATGTTGAACTTGGGCATCGCGATGTAGTCCTTGAACCGGCCGGGGACCGGATTCCACCGCGCGTGGACGGTGCCGAGCGCCGCGTAGCAGTCGCGGACGGTGTCGACGAGGACGCGGATGCCCACCAGGTCGTAGATCTCCGCGAAGTCCCGGCCTCGCACGATCATCTTCTGGTAGACGCTGTAGTAGTGCTTCGGCCGGCCGGTGACGGTGGCCTTGATGCGGGCGGCGCGCAGGTCGGACTGCACCTCGTCGGTCACTATGGCGAGGTATTCGTCGCGCTTGGGCGCCCGCTCCGCGACGAGACGGACGATCTCGTCGTACATCTTCGGGTAGAGGATCGCGAAGGCGAGGTCCTCCAGCTCCCACTTGATGGTGTTCATGCCCAGGCGGTGGGCCAGCGGGGCGTAGATCTCCAGCGTCTCGCGGGCCTTCTTCTCCTGCTTCTCCCGCTTGAGGTAACGCATGGTGCGCATGTTGTGCAGCCGGTCGGCGAGCTTGATGACCAGGACGCGCGGGTCCTTGGCCATCGCGACGACCATCTTGCGCACGGTCTCGGCCTGCGCGGCCTCGCCGAACTTGACCTTGTCCAGCTTGGTGACGCCGTCGACCAGCAGGGCGACCTGGTCGCCGAAGTCGCGGCGCAGGGTGTCCAGGCCGTACTCGGTGTCCTCGACGGTGTCGTGCAGCAGCCCGGCCATCAGGGTGGCCGGATCCATACCCAGCTCGGCCAGGATCGTGGTGACGGCGAGGGGGTGGGTGATGTAGGGGTCGCCGCTCTTGCGCTTCTGGCCGCGGTGCCAGCGCTCCGCGACCTGGTAGGCGCGCTCGATCTGGCGCAGCGTGGAGGTCTCGATCTTGGAGTCGTTGCTCCGGACGGTACGCAGCAGCGGTTCCAGCACCGGGTTGTACGGGCTGGAGCGCTGGACGCCGAGCCGGGCCAGCCTGGCCCGGACCCGGTTGGAGGAGCCGCCGCCCGTACGGGCCACCGGGCCCGCGGGCGCCGCCGCGGGCTTGGCCGGGGGCTTCGGCGCCGTCGGGGGCGGCGAGGCGGGTGCGGCCGGCTGGGCGGGGGAAGCGGGCGCGGGCCCGTTGGCCTCCGCGGGGGCCGGGCCCGTGCCGGGCTCGGGCGCCGGAGGCTTCGGCTTCTCCGCGGGCTGCTTCTCCGCGGGCTGCTGCTTCGCGGGCGTGGCTGGGTCCGCCGCGGGCTGGTCGGGCTGCGGGGCGGCGACTGGCTGGGCCTCGTCTGGCAAGAGCGCTCCTCGTGCGGATCCGGACACCCGGAAAGGCCATCGTAACGACCCTGCGGCCGCTCCTCCCCCGGGGACCGTGAGAGCCCGCACAACGCGAAGCGGGCACCCGGTTGTTCCCGGGTGCCCGCTTCGGTGCCTGTCATGCGGTGCGACGTGCGGCCCGCAGGGGGTTCAGACCGTGATCAGGGCGTCCAGCGGAGCGCCCTTCAGGCTCTCCTCCAGGCGCGCCCGGCCGGCCAGGAATCCCAGCTCCATGAGGACGGCGACGCCCGCGACACCGGCTCCGGCCCGCCGGATCAGCTCCAGCGAGGCTGCGGCGGTGCCACCGGTGGCCAGCACGTCGTCGATGACCATGACCCGGTCCTCTGCGGACAGGTCCTCCGCATGGATCTCGATCTCGGCGCTGCCGTACTCCAGCTCGTACGTCTGGGCGAGCGTGGCACCGGGCAGCTTGCCGGCCTTGCGGACCGGGACGAAGCCGAGCCCGGCCCGTACCGCGACCGGTGCGGCCAGGATGAAGCCGCGGGCCTCCAGACCGACGATCTTCGTGGCGCCGTGCCGTACGCACAGCTCCGCCAGCGCTTCGGTGAGCGCGGTGAAGGCCACCGGGTCCGCCAGCAGCGGGGTGATGTCCTTGAACATCACCCCCGGCTTCGGGTAGTCGGCCACGTCACGGATCCGGCTGAGCAGGAGGTCCCTGGTGCTCGCGGTCGTGCTGCTGGTCATCGGCGCTTCCCCGGGGTCCGGCCATGGCCCCTGGGGGGCTCCTGGCGCTGTCCGACGACGGCACCGGCGGGTGCGGCGTCCTGTGCGGCGTCCTGTGTGACGCCCCGGTCCGCCCGGTCCGACTGCTCGGCCTCGGAGAGCTCGCCCTTGGCGGCGGCTGCCGCGCGCTTGGCGAGAACCCGCTTCTTCAGGGCCTTCATCTGCGGTTCGCGTTCCTTGAGGTCGGCGACGAGCGGAGTGGCGATGAAGATCGAGGAGTACGCACCGGCGGCGAGGCCGACGAAGAGCGCCAGGGAGATGTCGTTCAGCATGCCCGCGCCGAGGACACCGCCACCGATGAACAGCAGACCGGCGACCGGCAGCAGCGCGACGATCGTGGTGTTGATCGAACGGACCAGCGTGCCGTTGATCGAGCGGTTGGCGATCTCGCTGTACGTCCACCGGGTCTGCTTGGTGATCCCCTTCGTGCCCTCCTTCAGGCTGTCGAAGACGACGACCGTGTCGTAGAGGGAGTAACCGAGGATCGTCAGCAGACCGATCACGGTGCCCGGGGTGACCTCGAAGCCGACCAGGGCGTAGATGCCGACCGTGATGGTGATGTCGTGGATCAGCGCGACCAGGGCCGCGATGGCCATGCGCCATTCGAAGGCGATGGCCAGATAGATCACGACGAGGACCATGAAGACGCCGAGGCCGGTCCACGCCTTGTTGGCGATCTGCTCACCCCAGCTGGGGCCGACCAGGTCGGCGGCGATCTTCTCCTCGGGGACGCTGAGGCCCTTGGAGAGGTCGCCCTTGATCGCGTCCGACTTCGAGGTGTCCACCTCGGTGATCTGGATGCGCAGGCCGCCGTTGCCCAGCTTCTGGACGATGGCCTGGTGACCCGAGGACGTCGACGCCAGGTCTTCCGCCTTTTCGACGGAGACGCTCGTCTTCGGTGTGGTGAAGACGGCGCCGCCCTTGAACTCGATGCCCATGTTCAGGCCGCTGACCGCCAGGCCGACGATGGCCGTGATGGTGATCAGGATCGAGATGCCGTACCAGATCTTGCGGTTGCCGATGAAGTCGTAGCCGACCTCGCCGCGGTAGAGACGGGCGCCGAGATTGCCGAGTCGCGACATCTCACGCCTCCTTCGGGTCGGTGGGGGCGTTGACACGGCGTGAACGGCGCAGCGGCGGCTTGGCGCCGAGCCGCTTCGGGTCCAGACCGGACCACGGGTGACCGCTCGCGAAGAACTTCTTGCGGGCCATCAGCGTCATGACGGGCTTGGTGAAGAGGAACACCACGACCACGTCGAGCAGAGTGGTGAGCCCCAGCGTGAACGCGAAGCCCTGGACCTTTCCGACGGTGACGACGAACAGCACCGCCGCGGCCAGGAACGACACGAAGTCAGAGACCAGGATGGTGCGCCGGGCCCGCGGCCAGGCCCGCTCGACGGCGGGACGGAGCGTGCGGCCCTCGCGGATCTCGTCACGGATGCGTTCGAAGTACACGATGAACGAGTCCGCGGTGATTCCGATCGCCACGATGGCGCCGCAGACAGCGGGCAGGTTCAGCGCGAATCCGATGGCCGGGCCGAGCAGCGACATGATCGTGTACGTCAGGATGCCGGAGACCAGCAGGCTGAGGAGCGCGATGAGCGCCAGTCCGCGGTAGTAGGCCACCAGGTAGATGACGACCAGGGCCAGGCCGATGGCACCGGCGATCAGGCCCGCCTTGAGCTGCTCACCGCCGAGCGCGGCGGTGACGGTGGTGACGCTCTGCTCCTGGAAGGAGAGCGGCAGCGCACCGTAGGAGAGCACGTTGGCCAGGTCCTCCGCGGACTGCTGGGTGAAGCTGCCGGAGATCTCGGCGTCGGCGCTCAGCGCCTCCCTCACGGAGGGCGCCGAGACCACTTCGCCGTCGAGCGCGATGGCGAACTGGTTCTGCGGCTCCTGCTGCTGCGCGAGCGTGCCGGTGATCTTCTGGAACTTCTTGGCGCCGCCGCCGGTGAAGCCCATCTGGACGATCCACTGACCGGACTGCTGGTTGATCGCAGCCTTCGCACTGTCGACGTCCGTGCCGTCGACAGCGGCCGGGCCGAGCACGTACTTGGCGGAGCCGTCCTGCTCGCAGGCGACGACGGTGTCGGTGGCCTTGGAGCCCTGGGCCACCTTGGACCGGCCGGCCTTGGTGGAGCAGTCGAGCGCCTCGAACTTCTTCTGCAGCTTGGCGGCGGCCGCCTGCTCCTCGGCGGACGGCGTCGGCGTGCCGTTCGCCTTCGGGGTCTCGCTGGCGTTCGGAGTGGGCGTGGAGTCGGCCTTCAGGGCGCCGGTGACCGCGCGGCCCTGGGTGGTGGCGCTCGCGCTCGGCTTCCCGGACGGGCTCGACGCCTTGTCGGAGGCGGTGGAGCTCGGCGACGGAGACGGGCTGCCCTTGCCGGAGGACGAGGCGCTGGGCTCAGGGGTGGGCGTTCCCTGGGCGACTGTCAACACCGGCCGGAAGTACAGCTTGGCCGTCGTACCGACCTGCTGCCGGGCCTGGGCGGAGTTCGTGCCCTTGGGGATGTTGACGATGATGTTGCTCTTGCCCTGGGTCTGGACCTCGGCCTCGGAGACACCAAGACCGTTGACGCGGCGTTCCATGATCTGGACCGCCGTGTCCATGTTGGTCTTGTTGATCGCCGATTCCTGGCCGGGCTCGGCCTTCGCCTCTAGCGTGATGGACGTGCCACCCGCCAGGTCGATGCCGAGTCGCGGCGTCGGCTGATGGGCCAGGAACATCCCGCCGGTGAGCGCGACCATGGCGATCAGGATCAGAGCCAGGGCACGCCCCGGCCTGCCCTGACCGCCGGCCGGACCTCGGCCCTTCTTCGGTGCTGCCACCTTCTCGTTTCTCCCTGTCCAACCGCCACGCGCCGGTACGCGCCCAAGCGGCCACGAAGTGTAGTGGGGACCCGCCCCGCAGAAGACCGCACGGTCCGGGGACTGCCGGATGCCTGTGGGCTCACGGCATCCCCGGGTCGTGTGCTACTTCGCGTCGGCCTCGCCGTCGGACTTGCCGTCGGACTTCTTGTCGGCCGGCTCCGTGTCGTCCGCCTCGTCCTTCTTGCCGAGGTCGATCTTCGCGACGTCGTCGTCCGCGGCAGTGTCGTCGGCGTCGTCGAGCTCGGTCAGCGAGGAGGCGTCGTCGGGCACGACCGCGCCGTCGACGTCGAGCTCTTCCTCGTCACCGTGGACGATGCGGTTGTACTCCGCGTCGTCGAGGACGGCACCGATCGAGTTCTTGGCATAGACGGCGTGGACGCCGGGAGCGATCTCGAGGAGGACCGAGTCGTCGTGAAGCTCCTTGACGGTGGCGTACATGCCCCCGATCGTCCGGACGCCGGTACCGGGCTGCATTTCATTGCGCATGTTCGCAGCCGCCGCCTGCTTCTTCTTGGCGGACCGCGTCATCAGGAACATGGCCCCGATGAGCACGATGAAGGGGAGGAGAGTCACGGGATTCACGGGACGAGTTTCCTTCGCACGACCGCACTGGAGAGCGGCCTGGTCTACGGGGGTGGGTACACCGACCTTTAAGGGCGGCATCGGCGGAGTCTAAGCGAGTCCGCATCGATGGAACAACGCCCAGCATGGCACCCGGGTTCCGCTGCGGGCCAACCTGTGACTCATCACGCCCCGAACAGGCCCTGTTGTCCCTTTCCGCCCTGCTGCGGCGGAACCAGCCCGAGGTGGGCCCAGGCAGCCGGTGTGGCGACCCGGCCCCGCGGCGTCCTGGCCAGCAGTCCCTCGCGCACCAGGAAGGGCTCGGCGACCTCCTCGACCGTCTCGCGCTCCTCCCCCACGGCGACCGCGAGCGTGGACAGGCCGACCGGACCGCCGCCGAAGAGCTTCATCAGGGCGCCGAGCACCGCCCGGTCCAGCCGGTCGAGACCGCGGGCGTCGACCTCGTACACCTGGAGGGCGGCTCCGGCGATGTCCCGGTCGATCCGGCCGTCGGCCTTGACCTGGGCGTAGTCCCGGACGCGGCGCAGCAGCCGGTTGGCGATCCTGGGCGTGCCGCGGGAGCGGCCGGCGATCTCCGCGGCCCCCTCTGCGTCTATCTCGACGTCGAGGAGCCGGGCCGAGCGATGAATCACCCTTTCCAGTTCGACCGGCGTGTAGAACTCCATGTGCCCGGTGAAGCCGAAGCGGTCGCGCAGCGGGGGCGGCAGGAGTCCGGCCCTGGTGGTGGCGCCGACCAGGGTGAAGGGCGGCAGCTCCAGCGGGATGGCGGTGGCCCCCGGCCCCTTGCCGACGATCACGTCGACCCGGAAGTCCTCCATCGCCATGTAGAGCATCTCCTCGGCGGGCCGGGACATGCGGTGGATCTCGTCGAGGAAGAGGACCTCGCCCTCCTGGAGGGAGGACAGGATCGCCGCGAGGTCGCCCGCGTGCTGGATAGCGGGCCCCGAGGTGATCCGGATCGGGGCGCCCATCTCGGCGGCGATGATCATGGAGAGGGTGGTCTTGCCCAGTCCGGGGGCGCCGGAGAGCAGTACGTGGTCGGCGGTGGCGCCGCGGGCGCGGGCCGCCTTGAGGACCAGGTCGAGCTGTTCGCGCACCGTCTCCTGGCCGACGAACTCGTCGAGGTCCTTGGGGCGCAGTGCCGCCTCCACGGCGGTGTCCTCGCCATCCGCTCCGGCGTCGACGAGGCGCTCGTCGAGCAGCTCGTCGGTGTCGGGTCCGGTCTCGTCCCAGTTCATCTCGTCAGTCCCGCCTCGGGTGTCTCTGTGCCGGGCCGCGCGGTGCCCGGCCCGGGGTGGCGAAGGTGCCCTCGGGGTCCGCTCAGCGCGTGCGGTTGAGGGTCTGCAGGGCGGCGCGCAGCAACTGCGGCACCGGCGGCTGGGCGCCCTCCGCGAGGGCCGCCTCGGCCTGCGGGGCCACGGCGGAGACCGCTTCGTCGGCCTCGCGGGTGGCGTAGCCGAGGCCGATCAGGGCGGCCTGCAGCTGGTCCCTCCAGGAGGAGGAGACCGCGGTGCCGATGCCCTGCTGGCCGATGTGGGCACCGACCGGCTCCCCGAGCCTGTCCTTGAGTTCGAGCAGAAGCTTCTGCGCGCCCTTCTTGCCGATGCCGGAGACCGCGGTGAGCGCCTTCTCGTCGCCGGTGGACACGGCGATGCGCAGGGCGTCCGGGCTGTGCGTGGCGAGCATGGCCTGGGCGAGCCGGGGGCCGACCCCGCTGGCGGTCTGGAGCAGCTCGAAGGTCTGCCGCTCGTCGTCGTCGGCGAAGCCGTAGAGCGTCAGTGAGTCCTCCCGTACGACGAGGGAGGTGGCGAGCCTGGCCTCCTTGCCGATCCGGAGCGCGGCGAGGGTGTTCGGCGCGCACTGGACGGCCATGCCGATGCCGCCGACCTCGATCACGGCCGTGGTGGGGGCGATCGCGGCCACGGGGCCGGTGATGAAGGCGATCATCGGGGGACCTTCCGGACGGGGACTGCTGCGGTGCGCGGAACGCGCGGGATACGGGCCGCGGCCGCTGCCGCGTGCGCCTGCTGGAGGCGGTTGACGGCCGGGGCGCGCCAGATGTGACAGATGGCGAGGGCCAGCGCGTCGGCGGCGTCGGCCGGTTTCGGAGGGGCGTCCAGCCGCAGCAGCCGGGTGACCATGGCCCCGACCTGGGCCTTGTCCGCGCGGCCGCTGCCGGTGACGGCGGCCTTGACCTCGCTGGGCGTGTGCAGGGCCACCGGGATGCCCCGGCGGGACGCGCAGAGCATGGCGACCGCGCTGGCCTGGGCCGTGCCCATCACCGTACGGACGTTGTGCTGGGCGAACACCCGCTCGACGGCGACGTATTCGGGGCGGTGCTCGTCGAGCCACTCCTCGATGCCGCGCTCGATGGCCACCAGCCGGTGTCCGAGCTCCGCGTCGGACGCGGTGCGAACGACTCCGACACCGAGCATGGTCAGCGGGCGGCCCGCGACTCCTTCGACGACTCCGACACCGCACCGGGTCAGCCCGGGGTCCACACCGAGTACCCGCACGGGTCGCCCCCTCCCTGCCGATCGGTCAACTGTTCTGGCAGGCTATCGGCTCGCACTGACAATGCGACGGGCCGACAGGGGTGTGTCCCCGTCGGCCCGTCCGCGAAAGCTGCGCCGGTCAGCGGCGGTCGCTCAGGCGTCGACCTTCTCCATGACCTCGTCCGAGACGTCGAAGTTGGCGAAGACGTTCTGCACGTCGTCGCTGTCCTCCAGCGCGTCGATCAGCTTGAAGATCTTGCGGGCGCCCTCCTCGTCGAGGTCGACCTGCATGGTGGGCAGGAAGTTGGCCTCGGCCGAGTCGTAGTCGATGCCCGCCTCCTGGAGTGCGGTGCGGACCGCGACCATGTCGGTGGCCTCGCTGACGACCTCGTACGTCTCACCGAGGTCGTTGACCTCCTCTGCGCCCGCGTCGAGGACCGCGCCCAGCACGTCGTCCTCGGACAGCTCACCCTTGGGGACGATCACGACGCCCTTGCGGTTGAACAGGTAGGAGACCGAGCCCGGGTCGGCCATCGAGCCGCCGTTGCGCGTCATGGCGACACGCACGTCGGACGCGGCACGGTTGCGGTTGTCGGTGAGGCACTCGATGAGCACCGCGACGCCGTTCGGGCCGTAACCCTCGTACATGATCGTCTGATAGTCGACGCCGCCCGCTTCGAGACCGCCACCGCGCTTGACCGCGGAGTCGATGTTCTTGTTCGGGACCGAGCTCTTCTTCGCCTTCTGGATCGCGTCCACAAGGGTCGGGTTGCCCTCGGGGTCCACACCGCCGGTGCGGGCCGCGACCTCGATGTTCTTGATCAGCTTCGCGAAGAGCTTGCCGCGCTTGGCGTCAATCACGGCCTTCTTGTGCTTCGTCGTAGCCCATTTAGAGTGGCCGGACATCTGCCTTCTCCTTCGCGTCACCAAATTCCGTACGAACCCGAGAGATCCTACCGGGATCGAGTCAGCCCGATGCGCGCACCATGTCGACGAAGTACGCGTGGAGCCGGTGGTCACCGGTCAGTTCCGGATGGAATGACGTGGCAAGGGCGTTTCCCTGCCGTACCCCCACGATATGGCCGCCGTGCTCCGCCACGACCTGGGCCCGCGCCCCCACGGATTCGACCCAGGGGGCCCGGATGAAGACGCCCTCGACCGGTCCGCCCTCGATCCCGGCGACGTCGACGGCCGCCTCGAACGACTCGTTCTGCCGCCCGAAAGCGTTACGGCGCACGATCATGTCGATGCCGCCGATGGTCTCCTGGCCCGAAATGGGGTATCCCCTGCTCGAACGGAGTTGAGAGCTTGGGGAAGGGTCGAGGATCTTGTCCGCGAGCAGGATCATCCCGGCGCAGGTGCCGTAGACCGGCATCCCCGCGGCGACCCGCTCGCGCAGTGGTTCCAGCATCCCGAACAGGACGGCCAGTTTGGACATCGTGGTGGACTCGCCGCCGGGGACGACCAGTCCGTCGACCTCGGCGAGTTCCTCGGGCCGCCGGACCGGCCTGGCCAGGGCGTCCGCCGAGGCCAGGGCGATCAGGTGTTCCCGTACGTCGCCCTGGAGAGCCAGGACTCCGATCACAGGGGTGTCGCTCATCAGTGACTACCAGCCGCGGTTGGCGTAGCGCTCGGTCTCGGGCAGCGTGTCGCAGTTGATGCCGACCATGGCCTCGCCCAGGTTGCGGGAGGCATCCGCGATGATCTTCGGCTCGTCGAAGAACGTGGTGGCCTTCACGATGGCGGCGGCGCGCTTGGCCGGGTCGCCGGACTTGAAGATGCCGGAGCCGACGAAGACGCCCTCGGCGCCCAGCTGGCGCATCAGCGCGGCGTCGGCGGGGGTGGCGACGCCGCCCGCGGAGAACAGGACGACGGGCAGCTTGCCGAGCTCCGCGACCTCCTTGACCAGCTCGTACGGGGCACGGAGGTCCTTGGCGGCGGCGTACAGCTCGTTGTTGTCGTAGCCGCGCAGCCGGGCGATCTCGTTCTTGATCTGGCGCAGGTGGCGCACCGCCTCGACGACGTTGCCGGTGCCGGCCTCGCCCTTCGAGCGGATCATGGCCGCACCCTCGGCGATGCGGCGCAGGGCCTCGCCCAGGTTGGTGGCGCCGCAGACGAACGGGGTGGTGAAGGCGAACTTGTCGCTGTGGTTGACCTCGTCGGCCGGGGTGAGCACCTCGGACTCGTCGATGTAGTCGACGCCGAGGGACTGCAGCACCTGGGCCTCGACGAAGTGTCCGATACGGGACTTCGCCATGACCGGGATGGAGACGGCCTCGATGATCTCCTCGATCATGTTCGGGTCGGACATCCGGGCCACGCCGCCGTCCTTGCGGATGTCGGCGGGCACCCGTTCCAGGGCCATGACGGCCACGGCGCCGGCGTCCTCGGCGATCTTCGCCTGCTCGGCGTTGACGACGTCCATGATCACGCCGCCCTTGAGCTGCTCGGCCATGCCGCGCTTGACACGGGCGGTGCCGGTCGCCGGGGTGTCAGCGGACTGCGGGGTGGTGGGAAGCGTGGACACGGATCGACCTCACTGGGAGAAGGGGCGCTGAGCGTGCGGGGGTGACGCACTGCTGAGCAAACTCTCCGGAGCCGGTCCACAGCAAGGGCCAATAGCAGGCCGGTGGATCGTTTTGGCCCCGCCGACGCCCCGCCGACGGCCGCGTCGCGGGGCCTGAGTGCGCGGGTGTCAGCTGACCGGACGGGCGGCGAGGGCGACCGGCGGCTCGTCGTCCATCTCGAAGGCGAGCGGGAAGGGGGCGTGACCGGCCAGCCGGAACCAGCGCACCGTACGGTGGCGGCGCAGCGCGCGGGCGGCCCGCACCGCGTCGTTGTGGAACCGGCGCGCCATCGGGACCCGACGGACGGCGGCGGCCAGTTCGGACGCGGCCTCCTCACCGCCCGGGACCTCCTGCACCGCCGCCACCTGCGCCGGCTCACCGAACACCGCGCGCAGGGCGGTGCTCAGTTCGCTCTCGGCGACCTCGCGATGCTCCTCCTCCGCCTGACGGGCGGCGTGCGCGGCCTCGTACAGGACGATGGACGCGGCCGGGTCGAGGACTCCGGACGTGGCGAGTTCCTGGGTGACCGAGGCACGGCGCAGCAGTTGCGCGTCGAGCGCGGCGCGGGCCGCGTCGATGCGGGTGTGCAGCCGGTCGAGCCGGCCGGCGGTCCAGCTGAGGTAGAGGCCGATCGCGACGAGCACGACGACGGTCCAGATGAGGGATTCGGTCACGGGCCGAAGGCTACCGGTGACCGGGCACCGTCCGGCCCCGGTCACCCGCGTCGGCGTGGACAGCCGGACACGGCGTTCCACACTTCAGGAGCGTGTCCGTGGCCGGACCGCTCCCGCACCGAGGACGCCGAGCGCCGCGCACGCGAGAAACGCGAACGCGGTGCCCATGCGGTCGGCGAGCGCGCCGACGGCGGGGGAAGCCACGGCCTGTCCCGCGGAGATCATGAGGAAGCCCAGTGCGACCGCGGCAGCGGTGGTCCCGGGGTGCATGCGGGTGATCCAGAAGAAGATCACGGTGGTGAGCGTGACGTACCCGGCCCCGAAGACAGCGATCCCGGCGAAGGAGGCGACGGGGAGGCCCGGCAGCAGTCCGATCACGGCGCTCGCTGTTCCCAGCAGGGCGAGGGCGACGGTCCAGACGCGGCGGAGTCCGTGGCGTTCGATCAGGTCACCGGCGGACAGGCCGACTAGTTCGGCCGCGCCCAGGACCACCCACAGCAGCACGGAGACAGTGGTACTCGCCCCTCCGGCGTCCATGACATGTTCCCGGCCGAAGCTCCAGGTGGCCGAGCTCGCCGCTCCGAACAGTGCCGCCGCGCCCAGCGCCGGCCAGGACCTGCGGTCACGCGCCACGGCTGCCAGTGCGCCGAGCGGACGCACCGCGTCGGTGTCCGCGCCGGAGGCACCTCTGCCCGGCAGCAGCAGAGTGACCCAACACGTCACCACGACAGCTGTTACGGCGAAGGCCGCCCACGCGATGCGCCAGTGCCCAAGGGCGGAGAGCGCCACGAAGCCGGAAGCCACGATGCCGGCGGCGGGACCCGCGTTGACGATGGCCTGGGCGCGATCGTGATGGTGTCGCGGACCCCAGCGCCCTATCGCCTCGGCCAGTGGCGGGGATGCCACCCCGGTGCTGGCTCCTGCTATCAGCACGCCCACGGCCAGCATGCCCGCGTCCGTCGCGGCAGCGACCAGCGCCATACCCGCTGCCGCGGTCAGTCCGGCGGCAGCGGCGACGGGGCGCGGCCCGAAGCGCGTGACGGCCGCGGCCGCGGCGACGACGGTGACGCAGTACGCCGCGAAGCTGCCGCCGGCGATCACGCCGGACAGCGTGCCGCCCAAGTGGAAGGCGTCCTTGAACGCGGGCAGGAACAGTCCGTAGGCGAAGCGCGCGAGCCCGTAGCAGACCGCGATCAGAGCCAGCCCCGAGACGGTCAGTCCCCACGGGCGTACCACCGTCGACGATGGCGTCGCCATACCCTCACCTCAAAGAGGTAGAACGGTCACTCTCATTTGTAGAACGGTTGGTATCGTAGCCGATGTGGACAACGTGACGATCGACGGGCGCTCGGCCCGCAGCCGCCTCCTGGATGCCGCCGACCAACTGTTCTACGCCCACGGCATCAACGGCA
Source organism: Streptomyces sp. NBC_00341 (assembly GCF_041435055.1). Taxonomy (NCBI): domain Bacteria; kingdom Bacillati; phylum Actinomycetota; class Actinomycetes; order Kitasatosporales; family Streptomycetaceae; genus Streptomyces; species Streptomyces sp. NBC_00341. The sequence continues at coordinate 1,368,368 of NZ_CP108002.1, forward strand.
CGGGGGTGGACGCCGTCATCGAAGCGGCCAAGGTGGCCCGCATGACCTTCTACCGGCACTTCGGCGGGAAGGACGCCCTCGTTGCGGCCTACCTCCAGGCTCGCGATGCCCGCTGGCGGGCCACCGTGGAAGAGTCCGTCACCGCCGCCGGCGAGGACCCCGACGCCCGCCTCCTCGCCGTCTTCGACGCCCTGCGCACATGGCATGCGGACCCGCGCTTCCGCGGCTGCTCCTTCGCCAACGCCGCCGCCGAGCTCACCACGCCCGACCATCCGGCTCGCGCCGTCGTCACCGCCCACAAGCAGGCACTCCGCGTCCGCATCACCGAACTCGCCGGAGCCACCGCACATCCCGCACCCGACCGGCTGACCGATCAGCTGCTCCTCCTCATCGAGGGCGCCACCACGACCCAGGCCCTGGGCACTGTCAGCAACGCGGTGGACGAGGCCCAAGCCATGGCCAAGGATCTGGTCGATGCCCACGCGGCGACGCCGCAGAACGCCGGGCCCCTGCGGTAGACCCATGCGTTCACCTGCCCCTCAGCCGTGGCGCCGAGCGCGGTGGCGCGAACCGCGTCGGGAGCGGTACCTGGGGGTGGCGCGGGACGGCGTATCGCGCGGACACGGTCGAAGGGCGGCCTCTCCAGCCATCAGAACTCATTGGCCTAGACCTGTTGTGCGACCGGTGGGTGGCCGCTAGGTTCGTCCCGGCTGCGCAGCCGATATCACCGGAAAGGCCAGCACGACCCGTACATCACGCACCGACATGCTCTGCGTCGGAACTCCGACGCCTCTAGGAGGGCTTGCCATGTACCGTCGTATCGCCGCAGCCGCCGCCACCGTAGTGGCCGCATCCGCGCTCGCACTCGGGGGCGCGGCCACCGCAGAAGCCGCCCCGCCCGGGTTCTACGCCCGCAGCCACCACGCCTCACTCGCCGAGTGCAACGCGGCAGGCCAGGCGGGTCACGATGTCTGGGGCGCCCTGTACTTCTGCGAGCCGTTCGGCCCCTCGCGTCCGGACGTCTACGTCCTGTGGGTCCGCCCCTGACGTCCGACCCCGCGAGCGCCCGGAGTCCGCGAGGCGGGCTCCGGGCCCCGGACCGGGCGGTGACCGCCGAAAGGCCCTAGTCCCGCGCCAGCCCGAACCTGGCCCGCAGCCCCGTGCGTTCGTCCGCGGCCACCGATGCCGCGCCGTCCGCCACCGTCTCGTACACCGCGAGGATGTCCGCGCCCACCGTCGACCAGTCGAAGCGCCGCACATGTGCGCTGCCGCGCTCCCGCAGTTCCGCGCGCCGCTCCGGGTCGCCCAGCAGCCGGACCGCCGCCTCCGCCAGCGCGTCCGCGTCCTCGTTGGCGAACAGTTCGCCGGCCGCCCCCAGGTCCAGGACCTGTGCGAACGCGTCCAGGTCGCTGGCCAGGACCGGTGCGCCCGCCGACATGGCCTCGACCAGGATGATGCCGAAGCTCTCGCCGCCGGTGTTGGGCGCGACGTACACGTCGACGCTGCGCAGCAACCGCGCCTTGTCCTCGTCGCTGACCATGCCGAGGAACTCGACGCGCTCGCGCATCTCCTTCGGCAGCGAGGCGACGGCCTCCTCCTCGTCGCCCCGCCCTGCCACCAGGAGCCTGGTGTCCGGGCGGGCGGCCAGGATCGCGGGCAGCGCCCGCATCAGGACGGGCAGGCCCTTGCGGGGCTCGTCGATGCGCCCGATGAAACCGATCGTGCCGCCCTGCCACTCGGGCCTGGGCTCGGCCGAGGCGAAGAAGTCCACGTCGACACCGTTGGGAATGACCACCGCGTCACCGCCCAGGTGTTCGACCAGGGTGCGGCGCGCGTACTCGCTCACCGCGATGCGCGCGCTGATCTTCTCCAGCGCCGGCTGGAGGATCGGGTACGCGGCGATCATCGCCCGGGAGCGCGGATTGGAGGTGTGGAAGGTGGCGACGATCGGCCCCTGCGCCGCCCAGCAGGTCAGCAGCCCGAGCGACGGCGAGGTCGGCTCGTGGATGTGGATCACGTCGAAGGTGCTGTCGTGCAGCCAGCGCCGCACCCGCGCCGCGGACAGGAACCCGAAGTTCAGCCGGGCCACCGAACCGTTGTACCGGACGGGCACGGCCCGGCCCGCGGAGACCACGTACGAAGGGAGCGGCGTCTCGTCGTCCGCCGGGGCGAGCACGGACACCTGGTGGCCGAGCCGGATCAGGTGCTCGGCGAGATCGCGGATGTGGAACTGCACGCCGCCCGGGACGTCCCAGGAGTACGGGCAGACGATGCCGATTTTCACCCCTGGGCTCCAAGGGGTTCGAGGTCGGCGAGCCAGAGTCGTTGCAGCATGTGCCAGTCCTCCGGGTGCTCGGCGATGCCCAGGGCGAACGCGTCTGCCAGGGCCTGTGTCATCACAGACGTCCTTTCCGCACGGTTGCCTGAGCCGGGAACCTCGACGGGCGGATGGATCCGCGCCCTCATCACCGGCGTGTCGTCGTAGTTGAGCGTGACCGGCAGCAGCAGCGCCCCGGTCTGCTGGGCGAGCAGCGCCGGTCCGGCGGGCATCCGGGCCGTGTCACCGAAGAACGAGACCTCGACGCCGGAGGCCGACAGATCGCGGTCCGCGACCAGGCAGACCAGGCCGCCCGCACGCAGCCGCTGGGCCAGCGTGCCGAAGGCGGTCCCACCGTTGTGCGCCAGGACCTCCATGCCCAGTCCCTCGCGGTACGCGACGAACCGGTCGTACAGCGACTCCGGCTTCAGCCGTTCCGCGACCGTGGTGAACGGGACCTTCAGATCCGTGGTGACCCAGGCGCCCGCCAGGTCCCAGTTCCCCAGGTGCGGCAGGGCGAGGATGACGCCGCGGCCGGCGTCGAGCCCCTCGGTCAGCCGGTGGGCGTCCGTCACGTCGATGGAGTCCTTGATCCGCCGCGCACTCCAGGTGGGCAGCCGGAACGACTCCATCCAGTACCGCATGTACGAGCGCATCCCGGCCTTGGACAGCGCGGCGAGGCGGGCGGGGCTCGCGTCCGGCACGACCCGCGCCAGGTTCGACTCCAGCCGCAGCACGCTCTTGCCGCGACGCTTCCACACCTGGTCGGCGATGGTGCGGAAGAGGGCCCGTGCGGCCGGTTCCGGAAGTGTCTTGACCGCGGCCCAGCCGAGTCCGTACAGGGCGTCGCTGATCCGTTCCCCGGTGCCGGGCTTCGGGTCCCCGGTTGCGCGGCTCACTAGGCGGCCTCGCTCCCGGCCGCGTCGGCGGCCGCGGACTCGCGGCGCACCGTCACCACGCGCTGCACCAGCGTCACCAGGCTGCCCGCCGCGACGATCCAGAGCGCGATCGGCAGGAGCACCTGGATGCCGGGCACCCCGAACGTGTGCAGACCCGCCAGACCGGCCGCCACCAGCGAGATCACCAGCCGCTCCGCGCGCTCCACGAGCCCGTTGACCGCGACCGGCAGACCGATCGACTCACCACGCGCCTTGGTGTACGAGACGACCTGGCCGCTCGCGAGGCAGAAGATCGCGACGGCGCACAGGACGTTGTTGTCGCCGCTGCCCGCGTACCAGAGGGCGAAGCCGGCGAAGATCGCGCCGTCGGCCACCCGGTCGAGCGTCGAGTCGAGGAACGCGCCCCACCGGCTGGAGATGCCGGCCTGCCGCGCCATGTTCCCGTCGACGAGGTCGGAGAAGACGAAGATCGTGATGACGATCGTGCCCCAGAAGAACTCCCCCATCGGGAAGAAGACCAGCGCACCTGCCATCACGCCGGCCGTGCCGATCAGAGTGACCGCGTCCGGGCTGACGCCGAGACGGAGCAGCAGTGCGGCGAACGGTGTGAGGACACGCGTGAAGAATGCACGCGCGTACTTGTTCAGCATGGCCTTCCCGAGGGTTCGGTGGGCCGAGCGGCCCCATCGGCCACCGGCTGACCCATCGTAGTCACGACAGCCGCACTCCACCGTCCGGGCACCCCCGGCCTCCCGCGGCGGGCCGACCCGGTCGTGGAGCGGCGCGCGACGTATGGACGGGACCCCGACACAGTGGAAAGCTCGGAAGTACCGCGGGCGTCGCCGAAGCCGCCGCGGCGGCTCCCCTCTGCCCGTGCACACTCCCCACCCCGCGCCCGGCGGCTCTCCCGCCCCGCGCCATCACCTGGGAGGAACGCACCATGGGCGACAAGACACACGCACACACCGGGGCCGCCGCAGGAGTACCGACGGCCGGCCACCCCTCCTCCATACGGAACGTGGTGCTGGTCGGCCACAGCGGCTCCGGCAAGACCACCCTCGTCGAGGCCCTCGCACAGACCGCGGGCGCGGTCAACCGGGCGGGCCGGGTCGAGGACGGCAGTACGGTCTCCGACCACGACGGGATCGAGCACCGCTCGCAACGCTCCGTACAGCTGTCCCTGGTCCCGGTCGAATGGGGCGGGGTCAGGATCAATCTGCTGGACACCCCGGGATACGCGGATTTCGTCGGGGAACTGAGGGCCGGTCTGCGGGCGGCGGACGCGGCCCTCTTCGTCGTCTCCGCGGCCCAGGAGGCCGACGCGGTGGCCGGGGCCACCCGCGCCGTCTGGGAGGAGTGCGCCGCCGTCGGCATGCCGCGCGCCATCGTCGTCACCCACCTCGACACCGCCCGCACCCCGTTCGACGCCATGACGCGGATCTGCGGCGAGACGTTCGGCGGCGATGACCCGGACGCCGTGCTCCCGCTCTACCTGCCCGTGCACGGGCCCGAGGGCCCCGACGGACACGCCCCGCTGACCGGACTGACCGGGCTGCTCTCCCAGCGGGTCCTGGACTACTCCGGCGGCGAACGCGCGGAGAACCCGCCCGCGCAGGACCAGCGGGCCGCGCTCGCCGGCGCCCGCAACCGGCTCATCGAAGGGATCATCGCCGAGAGCGAGGACGAGACCCTGATGGACCGCTACCTCGCAGGCACGGACATCGACATCAGGACACTCGTCGACGACCTGGAGCGCGCCGTCGCACGCGGCACCTTCCACCCCGTCCTGACCGCCGCACCCGCCGCAGAGGGCGCCCGCCAGGGCATCGGCACCGTCGAACTCCTCGACCTGATCACCGGAGGCTTCCCGACCCCGCTCGAACACCCGCTGCCCGCCGTCACCACGTTGCACGGCGCCCCGCTCCCCGCCCTCGGCTGCGACGCCGGGGGCCCGCTGCTGGCCGAGGTCGTGAAGACGTCCTCCGACCCCTACGTCGGCCGGCTCTCCCTGGTCCGCGTGTTCTCCGGCACCCTGCGCGCCGACGACACCGTGCACGTGTTCGGCCACGGGCTCACCGGTCCCGGCCGCGAGGACCGCCCCTTCCACGAGGCCGAGGCCCGCGTCGGCGCGCTCTCCGCACCGTTCGGGAAGCAGCAGCGCCCCCTCACCGAGTGCATCGCCGGAGACCTCGCCTGCGTCGCCAGGCTGGGCACCGCGGAGACCGGCGACACCCTGTCGGACCCGGACCGCCCCCTGCTGATGGAACCCTGGACGATGCCCGATCCGCTGCTGCCGCTCGCCATCGAGGCACACGGCAAGGCGGACGAGGACAAGCTCTCCGAGGCCCTGGCCCGGCTCGTCGCCGAGGACCCCACGATGCGCCTGGAGCAGAACCCGGACACCCATCAGATGGTCCTGTGGTGCCTCGGGGAAGCCCATCTGGACGTGGCGCTGGACCGGCTGCGCAGCCGGTACGCGGTCCAGGTCGACGCCGTCCCGCACCGCGTCGCCCTGCGCGAGACGTTCGCGGGGCGCTCCACCGGACGCGGCCGGCACGTCAAGCAGTCCGGCGGCCACGGGCAGTACGCCATCTGCGAGATCGACGTCGAACCGCTGCCGCCGGGGTCCGGCATCGAGTTCGTCGACAAGGTGGTCGGCGGCTCCGTACCGCGCCAGTTCGTCCCGTCCGTCGAGAAGGGTGTCCGCGCGCAGGCCGCCCGGGGCGTCGCCACCGGTCACCCGCTGGTCGACCTGCGGGTCACCCTGCGGGACGGGAAGGCCCACTCCGTGGACTCCTCCGACGCCGCCTTCCAGACCGCCGGCGCCCTGGCTCTGCGCGAGGCGGCCTCCGACACCCGCGTCCAGCTGCTCGAACCCGTCGCGGAGATCAGCGTCCTCGTCCCCGACGACTGCGTCGGCCCGGTGATGAGCGATCTGTCGGGCCGCCGCGGCCGGGTGGTCGGCACCGAGCAGTCCGGTCCCGGACGCACCCTCGTACGGGCGGAGGTACCGGAGCTGGAGATCGGCCGGTACGCGGTCGACCTGCGCTCCCTGTCGCACGGCACCGGCCGCTTCGACCGCGTGTACGCCCGCCACGAGGCCATGCCCGCACACCTGTCGGACCGGATGAGCGGGCAGCGGGACAACACCGCGGACGATACGTAGCTCCCCGCCCCCACGGTTGTCCACAGGGCCGGACACCGTATCGATCCGGACGATACGCTGTGGTTCCAGCTCAGAAAGTGTGCCGGGCACGGCAGTTGGGAAACAGCCGCAGGAGCGGTTTCTCGGCAGGCGAGTGGGGGCGACAGTGGCCAACGACGGATTCGATTTCTCTCCCGGAGCGCAGATTCCACTCCAGGGAGCTGCGGGAGCGGCGGTGGCGACCAACGCCCTCGCCTCCGCGGCGTACCGCGATACTCCGGTGGACGAGATCCTCAAGGCCAACAGCGAGTGGCACAAGTCAGAGGTGAAGGCCGGCCGGTCCAAGTTCCTCAAGTCCGACTACTTCAAGCCCAACTTCGGCGAGGCCTTCTCCCGCGCCGTTCAGGAACGCACGCTGGGCGGCGCCCGCAAGGCTCTCATCCAGTCCTTCGGCAGCGATCCGCAGACCGTCGTCGAGCACTGCCTGTCCGCCTCGCGGCTCCGCAAGGCGCGCGACACCAAACTCACCGCCGTGACCGCCGTCTTCGGCTTCCTCTTCCTGCCCGGAATGCTGCTGTGGATCATCGCCTTCCGGCTGCGCGACATCCTCGCCAAGACCAAGGACAAGGCGCTCTCCGGCCTGGGCATGATCCTTTTGCCGGTCATCGGGATCGCCGCCGTGTACTTCCTGATCAAGATGCCCCTCACCGGATTCCTGGGGCTCTACCTACGGGCGGCGGCCATCGCCCCGGTCATCGGGTGGCTGATCGCCAAGCGGATCGCGGAGACCTCCGCCCAGGACCTGCGCGTCCGCTGGGAAGGGCTCCTCTCCGGCGGCGGTGTCATCGCCAAGATCCCCGAGGCCGTGCCGAAGAACCCGAGCGAGACCGCCCGGGAGGCACTCCGCCAGGGCCTGGAGAAGCTCTCGGCCGAACAGCAGTCCAACTCCGTCTTCTACGCGGGCCCCAAGGGCATCCTCGGCATGGGCACCCGCTGGGGCAGCTGGCAGCTCGCCGAGGATCTGGTGGCCAAGGATCCCGGCAAGGAGTTCCACCAGTTCCGCAGCTGGGACCTGATCCGCGTCATCCACGACCAGCTCAAGATGCTGGAGCGCGGCCCGCTGAACACCGGCGGCTTCCCGAAGCCCTCGGTCACCCACTGGATCGTGTCGCCCGTCGGTGAGAACGCCGACTCGGTCTCCCGCCCCGAGGGCGAGGACGTCGCCACCTTCCAGGTGAAGCCCCACGAGATACAGCGGATCTGCAACCACCAGCAGTTCGGCGGCGGCGACCGCCACTATCTCGGCGTCCAGTTCACCCTCTGGGACGGCCAGCTGGTCATCACCATGATGATCACCGTCACCGTGCTCTTCGAGACCCTGCGCATCGAGGTCACCGGACACGCCCTCGGACCGGTCCACTCGCTGTTCACCAGCAAGCCCTCCGCCAAGAAGAAGACGGTCAACAAGACCGTCAAGTTCTGGGAGACCCGCGACATCACGCTGGCGCTGGTCGAGTCCAGCGAGGTGGTCCGCCTCGCCCTGCGCGCCCCGTTCACCTGGTACCCGCCGCTGCTCGACTACCTCGGCGGCAAGATCGCGCTGCCGGAACCCTTCGGGCTCCGGCACGCCTGGGCCGAGAAGCCGTGGCGCCACCGCTTCATGGCGGACGACGCGATGCGCGCGGCCACACCCGTCCTGCGCGTGGTGCACAGCGCCGTCATCAAGGTGCTCGACGAGAACGGCGTCGACACCGAACGCTTCGGCAACCGCTCCTCGATACTGAGCGGAATGGTCCAGGACCCCTCCCCGCGCAAGGCCGACCTGTACGACGCTTAGCACACGTGTGGGGCGCCCCGGATTCCCCCGGAGCGCCCCACACGGATCAGACCGGCCACACGGATCAGACCGATCAGACCGATCAGACCGGCCAGGCGTCGGCCAGCATCTTCCGGGTGTCCGCCAGCAGCTGCGGCAGCACCTTGGTGTGGCCCACCACCGGCATGAAGTTGGTGTCACCGCCCCAGCGGGGCACCAGATGCTGGTGCAGGTGCGCGGCGATACCGGCACCGGCCACCGCGCCCTGGTTCATCCCGATGTTGAAGCCGTGCGCGCCGGACGCCGCACGCAGCGCGGTCATCGCCCGCTTGGTGAAGTCAGCGAGCTCGGCCGTCTCCGGACCGTCCAGCTCGGTGTAGTCCGCGACATGCCGGTACGGCACCACCATCAGGTGCCCGCCGGTGTACGGGTACAGATTCAGCACGGCGTAGACCTGCTCACCGCGCGCGACGACGAGCCCGTCCTCGTCCGACATCGGCGGAATGGCGCAGAACGGACAGCCGTCGCCGGCCTCCGGACCGGTCGGCTTGTTCTCACCCTGGATGTACGCCATCCGGTGGGGCGTCCACAGGCGCTGGAACGCGTCGGGCGTCCCCACTCCGATCTGCTGCTCCGGCTCACTCGTCATGCCGATCAGCATATTGCTTACCCCGCGCGGCGCGTGTCGCCGGGGCCGGACCGCTTCCCGCACCGCGATGCTTGGCCGATGAGCGACCGCACCCGGGCCCAGGCCCCGCCCGCCCTGACCCGATGGGAGCAGCGCACCGAGGTACCGCTCTTCGCCGCGTCCCTGCTGTTCCTGCTCGGCTACGCGGTCCGTGTCCTCGCCCCGCACGACGCCCAGCCGTGGCACGACATCTCCCTGGTCCTGGTGGGCGCCACGTGGCTGATCTTCGCCGTCGACTACGCCGTCCGCGTCCGGCTCAGCGGCCTCGGCCACCGCTTCGTCCGGGTGCGCTGGCTCGACACGGTCGTGCTCCTGCTGCCGCTGCTGCGACCGCTGCGCCTGGTGAAGGTCTACTCGGCCGTCCAGCAGCGCCGCGACGAACCCAGGCTGGGTCTGTACGCGCGCGTGATGACGTATGCGGGCCTGACGTCACTGCTGCTGGGCTTCTCGGCGTCGCTCGCCGTCTACCGGGTGGAACGCGACGCGCCGGGCGCCTCGATCCGGACCTTCGGCGACGCGGTGTGGTGGGCGTGCGCCACGCTCACGACGGTGGGGTACGGGGACGCCGCACCGGTCACGCCGACCGGCCGGGTCGTGGCGGCGGGCCTGATGGCCTGCGGACTGGCCCTGCTGGGTGCGGTCACGGGTTCGTTCTCGTCCTGGCTGATCCAGACGTTCCGCCGCGAGGGCGAGGAAGGGCCCCCGACGGGCCGATAGCTCACCGGGGGCCCTTTGCTCTGACCGGTCAGACCTGGACGCGGTCCTCGACGACCTTCGCGATCTTGGCGATGGCGTCCTCGACGGGGATGCCGTTCTCCTGCGAACCGTCGCGGTAGCGGAAGGAGACGGCACCGTTGGCCATGTCCTCGTCACCAGCGATGATCATGAAGGGCACCTTGGCCTTCTGCTGGTTGCGGATCTTCTTCTGCATCCGGTCCGACGAGGCGTCCACGTCGACCCGCAGCCCCTGCTTACGGGCCTTGGCCGCGAACTCCTGGAGGTACGGGATGTGCGCGTCGCCGATCGGGATGCCGACCGCCTGGACGGGCGCCAGCCACACCGGGAAGGCACCCGCGTAGTGCTCCAGGAGCACCGCGAAGAAGCGCTCGATGGAGCCGAACAGGGCGCGGTGGATCATGACCGGGCGCTGCTTGGTGCCGTCGGGGCCGGTGTACTCCAGGTCGAAGCGCTCCGGCAGGTTGAAGTCGAGCTGCACGGTCGACATCTGCCAGGTCCGGCCGATGGCGTCCTTGCACTGCACGGAGATCTTCGGGCCGTAGAACGCGGCGCCGCCCGGGTCCGGGACCAGCGGCAGGCCCTGCTTCTCCGCGACCTGCTGCAGCGTCGCCGTGGCCTCTTCCCAGGCCTCGTCCGAGCCGACGAACTTCTCCGGGTCCTTTGTGGACAGCTCCAGGTAGAAGTCGGTCAGGCCGTAGTCGCGGAGCAGGTTCAGGACGAAGGTCAGCGTCCGGTCCAGCTCCTCGGCCATCTGCTCCTTGGTGCAGTAGATGTGCGCGTCGTCCTGCGTGAAGCCGCGCGAGCGGGTCAGACCGTGCACGACGCCCGACTTCTCGTACCGGTACACCGTGCCGAACTCGAACAACCTCAAGGGCAGTTCACGGTAGGAGCGGCCGCGGGCGTCGAAGATCAGGTTGTGCATCGGGCAGTTCATCGGCTTGAGGTAGTAGTCCACCCCGTCGTCGAGCTGCATGGGCGGGTACATGCCGTCGGCGTACCAGTCCAGGTGGCCGGACTTCTCGAAGAGCTTGCCCTTGGTGGCGTGCGGCGAGTAGACGAACTCGTAGCCCTCCTCCTCGTGGCGGCGGCGCGAGTAGTCCTCCATGGCCCGGCGGATGACGCCTCCCTTGGGGTGGAAGACGGCGAGGCCGGGGCCGATCTCGTCCGGGAAGGAGAAGAGGTCCAGCTCGTTGCCGAGCTTTCGGTGGTCGCGCTTGGCGGCCTCCTCCAGGAACTCCAGGTGCGCCTTCAGCTCGTCCTTCGTCGGCCACGCGGTTCCGTAGATGCGCTGGAGCATGGGATTGCGCTCACTGCCCCGCCAGTACGCGGCCGCGTTGCGCATCAGCTTGAACGCCGGGATGAACCGGGTGGTCGGCAGGTGCGGGCCCCGGCAGAGGTCCTTCCAGCAGAGGTCCCCGGTCTTCGGGTCGAGGTTGTCGTAGATGGTCAGCTCGCCGCCGCCCACCTCGACGTCCGCGCCGTCGTCCGTGGAGGCGGAGCCCTTGATGCCGATGAGCTCCAGCTTGTACGGCTCGTCGGCCAGCTCCTCGCGGGCCGCCTCGTCCGTCACGACCCGGCGGGAGAACTTCTGGCCCCGCTTCTGGATCTCCTGCATCTTCTTCTCGATGGCCTTGAGGTCCTCGGGCGTGAACGGCTTCTCGACGTCGAAGTCGTAGTAGAAGCCGTCCTTGACCGGCGGGCCGATGCCGAGCTTGGCCTCGGGGTGGAGCTCCTGCACGGCCTGTGCCATGACGTGCGCGGTGGAGTGCCTGAGGATGTTGAGGCCGTCCTCGGACGAGATCAGGACGGGCTCGACGGTCTCGCCGTCCTTGAGCTCGTACGCGAGGTCCTTCAGTTCACCGGCGATGCGGGCGGCGACGACGGTGCGCTCGCCGGGGAAGAGCTCGGCTGCCGTAGTGCCCGTCGTCACCACGCGCTCTTCCCGCTCGGAATCGCGTTGGATGGCCACACGGACGTCTGACACCGGTCTCTCCTGACTCAGGGGGTGCGCCGCATTTCCATGGCGGACGCAAGGGGAATCGTACCGAGCCGACGGCCCCCATAGCGAAATGGGCCGACCGCGCCCCGCTACTCCCCCGTGCACGCCTCCTCGAAATAGTCGACGTTCTCCTGGAGCGACTTCATCAGCCGGTCCCGTTCCTCCTCGTCGACCTGCACCGGCACCACCTGCGAGGTCCTGGTCAGCCGCCGGAATCCGCCCCTGCTCTCCAGCCGTCCCTCCACCCGTACCGGCAGCCCCACCGGGTGGGCGTGGCCCGCGATCCGGTACGCCTCCTCGTCCAGCTCCAGCCGGACGTGGCGGCACCTCGGCGCCCGCCAGTACCCGCAGCCGTACGATTCCGGCGCCGCGCGGCCCCGAGCGGCGCATGCGGACGAGCGCGATGACGGCCTCGGCCAGCTCGCGGCTGATGCCCGCCGCGACCGCACTGTCGAGCGCCTCCATGCCGCCGGTGGCCCATTGGCAGTCCACGGCCTCCCGGGCGGCGTGCAGGGCGTGGTGGGAGCACCCCGCCGCGGCCGCGACCGCGTGCAGGTAGCCCACCTGGAGGGTCTCCATGCAGGCGGTGGTGGCGAGTGTGCCGCGCAGCGGTGCGATCCGCCGGGGCAGCAGCCCACTCGGTTCGGGCTGCGCGAGTGCCGTGGCTCCGTGTGCCTTCCGGGCCGTGCCAATGGGATCGGGGACGCGGAGGTCTCTGCCAACTGCCTTCCCCGTCATATGTGTTGTCACCGCAGAGGACTGTCCGCAACGGCGTATCAGGCAAAGGGCGCGGGTATCAACGAACCGGGCAGAGGAATCACGCCATCTGCCGCTCGGGCGCGAGGAGTTCGGGGATGACTCATTGGTACGAGGGGCCACTGGCCGCTTTTGACACCGAGACGACGGGAGTGGACGTGGAGGGGGACCGGATCGTGTCGGCCGCCCTCGTCGTCCAGGACAGCGCCGGCGGGCGGACGCGCGTCACCCGCTGGCTGGTGAATCCGGGGGTGCCGGTGCCCGCGGGGGCGACGGAGATCCACGGTCTGACCGATGACCACCTCCAGCGCAACGGGCGGTGGCCCGCGCCGGTGGTGGAGGAGATAGCGAGGGCGCTGGCCGAGCAGAGTGCGGCGGGCCGGCCGCTGGTGGTGATGAACGCGCCGTTCGACCTGACGCTGCTGGACCGTGAGCTGAAGCGGCACCGGGCGTCGTCGCTGGCCGGGTACCTGGGGAACGCGTCGTTGTGCGTACTCGATCCCCGGGTGCTCGACAAGCACCTGGACCGCTACCGCAAGGGCCGGCGCACGCTCACGGACCTGTGCGAGCTGTACGGGGTGGTGCTGGACGGCGCACATGACGCGACGGCCGACGCCTCGGCCTCGCTGGAGCTGGTCCGTGCGGTGGCGCGGCGGTTCGCCACCCGGCTGGAGCGGCTGACCCCGGCGGAGCTGCACACGCTTCAGGCCGGGTGGCACGCCGCCCAGGCGCGCGGCCTGCAGGCCTGGTTCACCAAGAGCGGCACGCCGGAGACGGTGGACCCGGCATGGCCGTTGCGTCCGGAGCTGCGCGCGGCCGCGTGAGCGGATCGGTCACGGACACGCGAAGGCCGGTCCGTCGGTGCTGCTGACGGACCGGCCTCTCCCGGGGTGGGCGATACTGGGTTCGAACCAGTGACCTCTTCGGTGTGAACGAAGCGCTCTCCCACTGAGCTAATCGCCCGGGAACGGGTTGAACCATACAGGGCCCTGCGGGTGCGGTTCAAACCGCTTCCAGCCGCGCCGCGAACCCGCGGCGCCCGGCCCGCATCATCAGCGCGTGATTGGCCCGGAACACCGGGCGTCCCGGCACCGCGAGCACCCGCAGCAGCCTCTTGCGCACCTCGACCTCCTGCTCGTACGTGGCCCGGCTCCCGGCGCCGTGCGGGGTGACGGTCCAGCGGGCCCAGCCTTCGAGGTCGCCGGTGATGGCCACTTCGAGGACCCCGGCGCGCGGATCGCGGCGCCGTTCGCGCACCGTGATGACGAGGTCGTACGGGAGCAGGGAGCGGATCCGGGTGGTGCCGGAGGTGTCGTCGGCGGGGGTGACCTCGCGGACCTGCGGCCACCATCGCGGGTATTGATCGACCTGTTCCAGCAGCCGGTACACGGCGCCGGGCGGGGCGGCGAGGTCCCAGACACTGACAAATCGGTAGTGACTCCAGTCCATGTGTCCAGGATGCGCATACTCAGCCGGGGAACTGAGTACCCGTGCGCATGCCGCGACGCGTGAGCGTCACCACACTCGCATTCATGGAACATCTGCCGCCGCCCGCCGAGGAATTGGCGCTCCTCGACCGTGAGCTCGCCGGGCTGGACCTGCGCCGGTCCCAACTGCTGCACCGCCGCGCCTGGCTGCTGAACGCCCTGCGGACGCCGGGCCCGCCGATGACCGCACCTCCCGCGCCCGCGTTCGCGGCGCCGTTCGCGGCTCCGGTCCGGCCGCCCGCCGTCGGGGTCCGCACCGGAGGTGCGCAGAACGTGCTGCTCACCCTCGGCGGACTGCTGCTGACGGTCGCGGCGATCGCGTTCACGCTGGTCAGCTGGGGTCAGATGGGGATCAGCGGCCGTACGGCGGTGCTGGCGACCGTGACGCTGGCGGCGCTGATCGCGCCCGCGGTGCTGCTGCGCCGGGGGCTGTCCTCGACGGCAGAGGCGCTCGCTGCCCTCGCGTCGGTGCTGATGGTGCTGGACGCCTTCGCACTGCACGAGCTGGCCGCGCCGGGGACGGGCGGTCTGGGCTTCGCCGCGACCGCTTCCGCGGTGCTGTCCGTGTTGTGGGCGGCGTACGGGCTGCTGCTCGGGGGGTTGCGGCTGCCGTTGCCCGCCTCGGTGCTCGGCGCGCAGTTGCCGTTGCTGCTGTGGGCGTGCGCGGAGCGGGCGGACGCCCTGGTCTTCTCCGCCGCGCTGCTGGCGACGGCGGCGCTGGACTGTGCGATCGCGGTGTGGAGCAAGGGAGTCGCGGTACGGGTGACGGCCTGCGCCGCGCTCTGTGCGACCGGTGGCGCGGGGCTGCTGATCGCGCTGGCGAGGTCGCTGGCGGCCGATGCCCCGTCAGGCGCGGTGCTGCCGGGGGCGCTGCTGCTGGCGGGGGCGGCGATCGCGCTGTCCGGGGCCCGCCGGGCGCCGGCGGCGGCTGCGGTGGCCGGGGGCCTGGTGGCCGGTCTGGCGGCGGTGGCCGCAGTCGGCGCGGTGGTGGCCGCGGGGGTGCCGGGTGGCTGGGTGGTGCCGGTGTATCTGCTGTGCGGGGGCGCGCTGTTGACGGGTGTACGGGCTCCGCTGGGGCGTCCGGCCGGGCAGGGTCTGGTGTGGGCGTCGGGGGCGGTGACGGCGGGCTCCGTGCTGTTCTCGCTGCCGCCGGTCGCGGTGTCGCTGGTGGGTCCGGTGTCGCAGCTGGGCCGGGTGTGGGCCGGTGCGCCGCAGGGCGGTGCCCGGGGTGCGGTGGGTGCGGCGGGGCTGCCGTGGACGGAGCTGGGCGCGGCCCCCGTCATCCTGCTCGTGATGGCCGGGGTGCTCGCGGCGGCGTACCGGTGGTGGGAGGCCGTGCTGCGGTGGGCGGGGCCCGTGCTCTCCCCCGGCCCCTCGGTGCGGGGCGCGGTCGGGGCCGGGGCTCCGGTGCTCGGCTGGGCGGGGATCACCGTGCTGCCCGCGGCGCTCGACGTCTCGTACGCGGTGGCTGTCACCGTACAACTGGTCCTGGTCGTAGGCGTGTTCGCGGTGGCGGTGGGCGGTCTGCGGCGCGGGACGACGGGTGTGGCGCTGACGGCTTCGGTGTGCGGGGCGGTCGGTGCGGTGGACGTGGCGCTGCTCTCGCTCACCTCCGAGCCGGCCACCTACGCGGTGTTCGGAGCGCTGCTGGTGCTGTGCGCGGCTGCGGCGGTCGCGCTGGACGCTTCCGTGACACGGAGCCCCGGGCCGGACCGGGTGGTGGCGGCCGTGCGGGCGGTGGCTGCGTGCGCGGCGGTGGGCTGCGCCGTGGTGCTGACGGTCGCGTGCGGCGCCTCGCTGGGGCTGGCCGTGCACCGGGCGGCTCCGCTGGTGCTGGTGGTCCCCGCGTCGACCGTGCTGCTGGGCGCCCGGCTGAAGGCGCACGCGGTCGCGCTGCCGGTGGAGCTGGCCGGGGGCGCGGCGGCGGTACCGGCGGTCGGTATGGCGGCGGGCGATCTGCCGTCCCTCGCCCTGGTGCTGTCCCTGTGCGCGGTACTGGCGGCGGGCACGGCGTTGCGTCCGGAGCGGCGGCCGGTGGCCGGATATCTGGCGACGGCGTGGTTCCTGGCGGCCGCCTGGGTGCGGCTCTCGGCGTCCGGGGTGTCCTCCCCCGAGGCGTACACCCTGCCGGTGTCCGTCGCGGCGCTGGTGATCGGGGTGCTGCGTCGCCGCCGCGATCCCGCCGCGTCCTCGTGGACGGCGTACGGGGCCGGCCTGGCGGTGACGCTGGTGCCCTCGCTCGTCACCGCCTGGGCCGATCCGCACTGGCTGCGGCCACTGCTGCTCGGTGCGGCGGCCCTGGTGATCACGCTGGCGGGGGCGCGGTGGCGGCTCCAGGCGCTGCTGGTGCTGGGCGGTGCGGCGCTGGCGCTGGACGCGGTGCACGAGCTCGCGCCGTACGTGGTCCAGGTGGCCGGCGCGCTGCCGCGCTGGGTGGCTCCCGCACTGGCCGGGGTGGTGCTGCTGGCGGTCGGGGCGACGTACGAGAAGCGGCTGCGCGATGCCCGGCGGCTGCGGAACGCCCTGGGCCGGATGCGGTGACGTGACCGCATCCGGCCGGAGGCGTACGCCTCTCATCCGGGCGTGGGCCCCGACGCGCGGCAGGTCTCAGCCGCCGCGGTAGTGGTCGGCAACCGCGGCGAAGGCGGCCTTGGGCTCCCAGGGCAGATCCGGGTACGTGTCGCCGTGGCGGTCTTCGAGGATCTTGACGATGCCGAGACTGGCGAGGTCGAGGTCGTCGCGGGGATCGCCGTCAGGCCGGTGCGGCAGGTTGTAGAGAGCGAAGAGGAACACGAAGGCGCTGTCGACGCCCTCGGTCTCGAAGATCTCCAGCAGCTCGCTCAGGTACGCCGCCTGGCCGGCTTCGTCGCGCTCGTACTCCCCGTTCAGCCGGAGCGGAGCGCCGGTGGCTTCGTCGGTTTCGAGGATTTCCATGCTGCGGGGTGCGACGTCGCCCGCGCCGCGCCAGGTGGCGGTGCCGAAGCCGGTGATGGCGACCGGTTTGGGCTGTGCGACAAGGCTGCGCACGGCGTCCCGGAATCGGTCTGCCACCTCCGCGGACCGGATGAGTTCGAAGGTCGTGAAGTCGAACACGTCCCAGTCGACGGCTTCGAACTGGATGGCGGCGTACGTGACCTTGCCGTGGAAGCGCTCGCGGACCAGCGCCACGGCTTCGCGGAGGAAGGCGTTGAGGCGAGTGCCGACCGCGGCGAATCGCTCGGGCCTTCGGGCCGGGTCACTCAGGAGCCGGCTGATCCGCTCTTCGGTGCTGTCGCCTTCGAGGAAGCCATGGTTCATGACGCTCAGCTCAGCGCCTGTGACGAACACGACCTCGGCTCCCTGCGCCCGGAGTTGCTCGGCCCGCTCTGCGCAGTCGGCGAGCAGGCCGAGGATCTCATCGGTCGTCAGCTCGAGCGGGTACGGCGAGAACCAGATCTCCAGGCCGAGTTCGGCGGCGTGGCGAGCGGCGAGGTCCAAGCGATCCGGGTCGCCGCCGGTGATGTGGACGGCGGTGCAGTGCAGATCGTCACGGATGATGGTCAGCTCCTTCTTGACCAGGTCGGGGTCGAAGCACTCCCGGGAGTTGCTGCCGTTGCGGATGAAGCCGGTGTCGTAACAGATGCCTTTGGCTCGCATGTGTCTGACCTCTCAGTAGGCGGCTGAGAGTAGAACGTAATATTGCGTGCACGCAAGTTTGCGTGCACGCACCTCAACTGGGATAGTGCGAGTGTGACAACAGGGCAGAACGGGCTGCGCGAGCAGAAGAAGCAGGCCACCCGGGTGGCATTGCGTGAGGCGGCACTGCGGCTGGCGCTCGCGCACGGGCCCGGCAACGTCCGCGTCGACGACATCGCCGAGGCGGCCGGGGTCTCGCCGAGGACCTACAACAACTACTTCTCCAGTCGCGAACAGGCGATCGTCGCCGCCGTCACCGCGGAACGGGAATCGCGAGTCGTCGCGGCGATGGCAGCGGCGCCCGCCCACGTCCGCCTCGCCGACGCCCTGACCGAAGCGGTTCTGGAGCAGTACACCGAACCGCGTGACCGCGACGAGCTGCTGCTGATCATCGCCAGCCCCGCACTGCGCGACACCTTCCTCGACACCACAGCGGCGATCGAACACCCCCTCGCCACCGCGATCGGCCGGCGTCTCGGCGACACCGACACGCCCACCGCCCGCGTGCTCGCGGCGAGCGTGGCCGCCGCTGTCCGGATCGCACTGCGGGAGTGGCTCCAGCCACCGGCCGCACCCCTCGCAGCCGGTGGGCTCGTCGTGCCGTCCAGCTCGCTGACCGAA
This sequence comes from Streptomyces sp. NBC_00341, assembly GCF_041435055.1. Classification (NCBI taxonomy): domain Bacteria; kingdom Bacillati; phylum Actinomycetota; class Actinomycetes; order Kitasatosporales; family Streptomycetaceae; genus Streptomyces; species Streptomyces sp. NBC_00341. Next base: position 1,386,509 of record NZ_CP108002.1, read on the forward strand.
CTGCTCCGCTCCGCACTGGCCGTACTCGCACCCGCACTCGACGCCGCCGAGGAGGGGGTACAACCGGGCGCGCATCAGTCAACCCGTGCCACTGATGACGCGGCTTCGACGTCGCAGTAGATCCAGCACGAGGTGCGGGGCGCGGGCGGCGCACGCGAAAACGCCGACGGCCCGGAAGCTTCAGGAAGCTTCCGGGCCGTCGGTCCGGGGTGGGCGATACTGGGTTCGAACCAGTGACCTCTTCGGTGTGAACGAAGCGCTCTCCCACTGAGCTAATCGCCCCGGGCGCACGCCAAACATTACCCCATGTCAGCGGCGCCCCCCGACCAGCTCCGGGTCACTCGTGGATCTTCCACGGCATGACGATTCCGAACTTCCACACATAGACCCCCACCAGCACCGCGACGATCACCAGCCCGATCACGGTGAGCGCGATGTTGCGCCGCCGGACCCTGGGATCGAGGGCCCGCTTGGCGGCCTCCGTGACCTTCCGCCGCGTCCAGCGCAGCACCAGCTGGGCCCAGACGAACTCGGTCGCCCAGATCGCCATGCCGCCGAAGATCACCAGCCAGCCGGGGCCGGGCAGCGGCAGCATAATGATGCCCGCCACCACCACGGCGAGGCCGACCAGGAACACGCCGACCTGCCAGCTCAGGTGCAGCGCCCTGGACGCCTTGATGAACCCGGGCGCCCTGGAGCCGAGCTCCGGACCCTCCTTCGATACATCCTGCGTGACGTCCCCCGTCACGTCTCCCGCCACGTCCCCCGTCGCGGGCGCCGGATCCGCCGGTGCGGCGACCCCGTCCCGCTCGTCACTCTCCGCATTCATGGTGGCCAACCTACCGGAACGGCTCCCGTCACTGGAATGGCCGCATAACCCAAAGTTACACACCGCTGTACGAGCTACCTGAAGGATCACAAAACGGTCAGAGGGGTTTACAACGCCACCGTAGGTGGCATGTCGATTTCGCCGACGTGCGAATCCCCGAGCGCACACTGAGCGAAAGGCCCTGGCGCTTATGAACACCACGGTCAGCTGCGAGCTGCACCTGCGCCTCGTTGTGTCGAGCGAGTCCTCACTGCCTGTACCCGCGGGCCTGCGGTATGACACGGCCGATCCGTATGCCGTGCACGCCACCTTCCACACCGGAGCGGAGGAAACGGTCGAGTGGGTTTTCGCCCGCGACCTCCTTGCCGAGGGGCTGCACAGGCCCACCGGCACCGGAGACGTCCGCGTCTGGCCATCCCGTAGTCACGGCCAGGGCGTCGTCTGTATCGCACTGAGCTCCCCAGAGGGCGAAGCCCTGCTGGAGGCCCCGGCACGGGCCCTGGAGTCGTTCCTGAAGAGGACCGACGCCGCGGTCCCGCCGGGTACCGAGCATCGTCACTTCGATCTCGATACGGAGCTCTCACACATCCTGGCGGAAAGCTGAGCCAGGCCGAGAACTGCACGACGCCGTCCGACTCGGGGAGACGGCGTCGCGCGGACAACCTCATACGGCGGAAACCGGCGCCGTCACCACGGAATCCACCGTGGTGACGGCGCCGGTCCGCGTGCACGCCGCCGCACAGCACGGCCGTGCCAGTAGAGTCATCCGGCATCGGTGGGCGCCCCGCCCGCCGGAGGCCAGGGAGCGAATGCGTGCTGATCCCACACGACACCCGGATCGCCCTCGAAACGGTGGTCGCCCTGGTGAACACCGCGCCCGAGAGCGCGCAGCCGGAGCAGGGAGCGCCGGCCGACGGGCTCGCCGGCATCCCCGCACTTCACGCGTTCGCCGCCCGCCACCGCATGAGCGGGGTGACCGAGCTCGACGAGAAGGACCTGCGGGCCGTGCACGACGTACGGGCCCGGTTCGCCGCGGTCTTCGCGGCGCCCGACGCCCGGACCGCCGCCTCGCTCGTCAACTCCCTGGTCGCCGCCGCGGGCACCACGCCGCAGCTCAGCGACCACGACGGCTACGACTGGCACGTGCACTACTTCGCGCCGGACGCCTCGATCGCCGACCACCTGGCCGCCGACTGCGGGATGGCCCTCGCGTTCATCATCGTGGCGGGCGAGACGGAGCGGCTGCGGCGCTGCGAGGCGCCGGACTGCCGGCACGCCTTCGTCGACCTCTCCCGCAACCGTTCCCGCCGCTACTGCTCCAGCCGCACCTGCGGTAACCGCTTGCACGTCGCCGCGTACCGGGCGCGCCGCCGGGAAGCGGCCGACTGACCGTTCACAGCACTAAGAGATCGTGCAACGCGGCCATCAGCAGCAGGCTGCCGATCACCGTGAGGAAGATCATCAGAGGGGGCTGGGAAAGCGCGAAGAGGCAGCCACGCGGCTCTTCGGCGGGGGGTGCGGGGGCGTCGCCCCGGGAGGTGTCCACCATCTCGGGACGATCATGACGCAAGCCGGCCCCCTTGACGATCAACACTCGTCTTTGTGACGGGAGTTCACCCCTCACGTGGTGGCCGGAATCACTCGCTCGTCCGATCCTCCGTCACACGTTCGGGACCGCCCGGCGCTCCCTCCGCCGCGTCGCCGTCAGCCCAGGTCCCGCAGCATGCGCAGCTGCACGGCCCGGTGGGGCGAGCCGCCGCCCTCGTGACCGTTCCAGGGGTAGACCTCGATCTGCTTCGGGCCGGCCCAGTGGTTGTAGGCGGCGAAGACGGTGGACGGCGGGCAGACGGCGTCCATCAGGGCCACCGAGTACAGCGCGGGCACCGTCGCACGAGCGGCGAAGCTGACGCCGTCGAAGTACGAGAGGGTCCGGAACACCTGCTCGGAGAAGCCGTTCTGGGCGGACAGGAAGCGGACGATCTCCTGGTACGGGTCCCGGTCCGTGAGCTCCACGGCGCGCCGGTAGTGCGTCAGGAACGGTACGTCGATGAGGGCAGCCCTGACGTGGGGGCTGAGCCCCGCCACCGCCTGCGCGATGCCGCCGCCCTGACTGCCGCCGTGCACGACGATCCGCTCCGCGTCGACGGCCGGGTGGGTACGGGCCACCTCGACGGCGCGCACCGCGTCGGTGAACACCCGGCGGTAGTAGTACTCGTCGGGGTCGAGGATGCCCCGGGTCATGAAGCCGGGCGACTGCGGGTTGCCGCCGCCGTGCGGGTCCGCGGTGGAGCCCGGCGAGTTGTTGTTGACGGCGCCCTGCCCCCGGGTGTCCACGAGCAGGGTGGCCCATCCGGCGGCGGGCCACACCAGGTGGTCGTGCGGCAGCCCGCGCCCGCCGCCGTATCCCAGGTAGTGGACGACGGTGGGCAGGGGGCCCTCGGCGCCGGCGGGCACGTTCAGCCAGGCGCGTATGCGGTGGCCGCCCCAGCCGGCGAACGACACGTCATGGGTCACCACGTTGCTCAACGCCGCGTCGTACACGGTGAATTCGGCGTCCAGCGGGTGGACGGCCGCCTCTTCGAGGGTGCGCCGCCAGAAGGCATCGAAGTCGTCGGGTTCAGCGACCTCGGGACGGTAGGAGCGGAGTTGGTCCAGGGGCAGGTCGAACAGGGGCACGGCGTCTCCGTTTCGGGCCGGCCGAGAAAACGGCACAGGTGAATGACACAGCTGAATGACACAGGTGAACGGATCAAGGAAACAACACCGGGCGCGACGGGCCGCGCGGGGGCTCAGCGCGGGGTGGAGCTCGACGCGCGTACGACGAGTTCCGGCTGGAGCACCACGCTGCGGTGCTCATGGCGGCCGTCGTCGTCCGCCTCCTCCAACAGGAGTTCGGCGGCCATCCGGCCCATCACGACGGCGGGCTGGCGGACCGAGGTGAGCGGCACGGCAGCGGCGGCGGCGAACTCGATGTCGTCGTATCCGACGATGGCGATGTCCTGCGGGACCCGCACCCCGGCCGCGTAGAGGGCCTGCAGCACACCGAGGGCGAGCAGGTCGTTGGCGCAGAACACGGCGGTGGGGCGCGGCACCAGGCCGAGCAGCCGGGCTCCGGCGTCGCGTCCCGCTGCCACGTCGAGCCGGTCGGAGGGGATCTCGACCAGGGCCTCGGGCTCCAGCCCGGCCTCGGCCAGGGCGGACAGCGCGCCGGTGCGGCGGTCCCTGATCTGGTGCAGGTCGCCCGGTCCGCTGACGTAGGCCACCGAGCGGTGCCCGGCCGAGAGCAGATGCCCGACGGCCAGGGCGCCGCCCCGCACGTCGTCGACGGAGACCGCGCAGGTCCCGGTGCCGGACGCGACCCGGTCCACCAGGACGTAGGGAATCCGGTGCCGGCTGAAGGACTCGAGGTTGCGGCCCGTCGCGTCGGCCGGTGTGACCAGGACGCCGCAGACCCGCTGCTCCGCGAAGAGTCCGAGGTATTCGGCCTCTTCCGCGGGGCTCTGGCCGCTGTTGCAGACCATCACGCCGAGGCCCGCCTGCCGGGCGGCGCGCTCGGCCCCTCGGGCGACGTCGACGAAGAAGGGGTTGCCCATGTCCAGGACGAGGAGGGCCATGATCCGGCTGCGTCCCGCCCTGAGCTGACGGGCGGACTCGCTGCGGACGTAGCCGAGGTCCTTGATGGCCGCCAGCACCCGCGCCCGCGTCTCGGGGAGTACGGTCTCCGGCCGGTTGATCACATTGGAGACCGTGCCCACGGAGACCCCGGCCTGCCGGGCCACGTCCTTGATCCCTGCCACACGCGCCACTTGTCCTGCCCCACTGGTGCCCTTGGCCGCACTGGTGCAGCGGCGTCACCCCATCGTACGGACGGCGTGAGTGAATTGATTCAATCCGTTCGGGACGCTAGCCCTGATCCCAGAATACCGTCAAGGATCACGCGTGAATCGATTCAGGGGGCGCGGAACACCGCGCACCGGGCGCCGCGCACCGAGCGGGGGCGGACGTGACGTGCCTCAGATGCCGTGCTTCTTCAGGATCGCCTCGATGTCACTGAAGTCCTCACCCGATCCGCTCGCGGCGGACTGCTTCTTCGGCCTCTCCCGCTGCTGCGGCTGGGCCGCCGGGACACCCGCCCCCAGCGACGGCGCCGAGGCGGCCGGCTCCACCGCGCCGTCCCGCGCGGCACGGGCGGCGGCCTTGCGCTCCTTGCGGGTACCGCCTCCGCGCCGTTCGACCGCGCGGGTCGTGATGAACAGCAGCCAGGCCACTCCCAGCAGGCCGAAGCCCAGCCAGACGCTCGGCTTGAAGGCGATGTCCGTCACCCACTGGACGACACCGGTCAGCACCAGGCCGATCGGGACCAGGGAGTAGGCCGCGATCCTGGTCGCCGCGAGGAAGCGCTTCCGGTACGCGGTGACGGCGGCGATGCCCAGGCCCGCCGCGGACGCCGCGGTACAAATGGTCTCGGCAAGCATCGGTGCCTCCAGGCGCAGGGGAAACGTCCCTTCCATCCTGCACCTGTCCATGGGCCCGGGGCCACGTCCGGAGCCCACCTCAGGGACATATCAGGGCCGGGATCCTCCGCAGGTGCCGTGCGCACGGACAACCGGGGCCTTACCCGCCGATGCCGGTGCCGGTGCCGGTCCGGACTCTCCCCCGCACCCTGGGAGACTGGTCCCATGAGTGATTCCACCCCCGCTGCGCCGGTCGTCCTCGACATCTGGTGCGAGCTCCAGTGCCCCGACTGCCACCACGCCCTCACCGATGTGCACGCCCTGCGGGCCCGGTACGGCGACCGGATCGAGGTGCGGCTGCGGCACTTCCCGCTGGAGAAGCACAAGCACGCCTACGCCGCCGCACAGGCCGCGGAGGAGGCCGCGGCGCAGGGCAAGGACTGGCCGTACATCGAGGCGGTCCTCGCCCGCACCGCAGAGCTCGGCCGGACCGGCGAGCCGCTGCTGATCGAGGTGGCGGAGGAACTCGGTCTGGACGCGGAGGAGTTCGACACCGCCCTGATCGACGGCCGGCACCTGCTGATCGTCGACGCCGACCAGGCGGAGGGCAAGGCGATCGGGGTCACCGGCACCCCGACCTATGTGATCGGCGGAGAGCGGCTGGACGGCGGCAAGAGCCAGGAGGGTCTGCGCGAGCGGATCGAGGAGATCGCCGACCGGCTGCTCGCCGGACAGGGCTGAGCCCCCGCGGGCCGCAGGACCCGGCAGAAGCCGCCGGGACCCGCAGGAGCCCGGCAGAAGCCGCCGGGACCCGCAGGAGCCCGGCAGAAGCCGCAGGTCCCGGCGGGCGGCTACAGCTGCTTGGCCAGGTTGTACTGGGTCGGCCCGTAGCCCAGCGACTCGTACAGCCGGACCGCCGGGACGTTGGCCGTGACCACGTGCAGGCCCAGTCGCCCGTGCCCCGCCGCCAGTGCGATCCGCTCCGCCTGGAGCATCAGCGCCCGCCCGTACCCCCTGCCCCGGAATTCCTCGTGCACCTCCACGTCGAACACGTAGCCGACGAGCACTCCGGGGTGCATCTCGAACCGGGCCACCCAGACGTACCCCACGGTCCCGCCCTGGTGGATCAGGAGGTGCAGCTGGGCGCCCTCGGTCTCCAGACCGTCCGGAAGATGCCCGGCGTGGGAGGCGCGGGCGACACGCAGCGCGACCTCCTCCGGCATTCCCCGGGTGACCAGGCTTTCCGCGTAGCCCGCGACGGCCCCTTCCTCCCACCGGGCGAACTCGCCGGGCGTCATCGGGCGTGCGGTCAGCCCGTCCGGCAGGGCCGGAGGAACCGTCGGCAGCGACTTGATCATGTTCCTGCTGCGCTCGGTGTACCCGAGTGCGGCGGTCAGCCGCTGCGCCGCGACGGCTCCGGCGTCGACCGACGTACGCACCTGGGTGCAGCCCCAGCCGCGCAGTACCTCTTCGGCCGCCAGCGCGGCGATGGTCCCGCGACCGCGCCTGCGGACGGGTTCGTCGATCCGCAGGGAGCGCAGGACGCCCGCCCCGCCGGCCGACCGCGGCTCGACGGCGATCTCGACGGCACCGACGGGGCGCCCGTTGTCGCACACGTCGTACGCGCGGTCCTGCGCGCCGTCGGCGCCTTGCTGTATCGGCCCGGAGGGCCGGAGTGTCGTGGTCATCAGGGGATTTCTATCCCCCGCAGACGATGCCGTCATCCGCTTTTACGGGCATCCCGGATATTTTCACGGCTGCTTTCACGGCTCCCCGGCCGTGGAAGCAGCCGTGAAACACGCCGGCACGCACCGGCTACGGGTCCAGGTCGTCGCCGGCCCGCTCGCCGAAGACGCTCATGGCCTTGGCGGTCACCGGGCCGGGGCCGGCGGGCAGTTCCCTGCCGTCGACCCGGTGGACCGCCTGGATGTCGCGGAGTGTGGAGGTGAGGAAGATCTCCTCGGCCCGCTCCAGTACGTCGAAGGGCAGTTCGGTCTCCTGCGCCCCCGTCCACTCCACCGCCAGGGCCCGGGTGATCCCGGCCAGGCAGCCCGAGGCGACCGGCGGGGTGTGCAACTGCCCGTCGAGCACGACGAAGACGTTGGACCCGGTGCCCTCGCAGAGCTGCCCGACGGTGTTGGCGAAGAGCGCCTCTGTGGCGCCACTCTCGTGGGCGCGGGCGAGCGCGACGACGTTCTCGGCGTACGAGGTGGTCTTGAGCCCGGTGAGCGCGCCGCGTTCGTTGCGCGTCCAGGGGACGGTGATGACCGCCGTGGTGTCCGGTCGGCGCTTCACCTCCCCGAGCGCGACGACCAGACCGGGTCCGGCGGTGCCCCGGTCGGAGCCGAGCGGCGAGATGCCTCCGGTGTACGTGATCCGGAGCCGGCCGAGGACGGCGGGGTTGGCGTCGATGACGGCGGCGCAGGCCCGGCGCACCTCGTCCAGGTCGGGCGCCGGCAGGCCGAGGCCGCGGGCGGAGCGGGCCAGCCGGTCGAGGTGCCGGGTGAGCGCGAAGGGCCTGGCGCCGGTCGTCCTGACCGTCTCGAAGACGCCGTCGCCCACGGTGAGCCCGTGGTCGAGCACGGACACCCGTGCGTCATCGGCGTCGCGCAGTTCGCCGTTGACCCAGATCCTCATGGTGCGGTCCTTCCGGTTGCTTCGTATGCGCCCGACGCTACCGCGAGCAGCCTGGACGCCTTGAGTTCGGTCTCGTCCCATTCCCGTTCCGGATCCGATCCCCAGGTGATGCCGGCGCCGGTGCCGAAGCGCAGGACGGGGGCGGCCCCGGTGCGGTCGGTCCAGAAGGTGCGGATGCCCACGGCGAGCGACGCGGTGGCGCGGTCGGCGTCCACCCAGCCGATGCCGCCGCAGTACGGGCCGCGCGGGGCGGTCTCCAGTTCGCCGATGATCCTCAGCGCACTGGTCTTGGGGGCGCCGGTGACCGAACCGGGCGGGAAGGCCGCGGCGAGGATCTCCGGCCAGCCGGTCCCCTCCGCCAGCAGCCCGCGCACCGTGGAGACCAGGTGGACGAGTCCCGGGTGCTCCTCGACCGCGCACAGATCGGGAACGGTGACCGATCCGGTGGCGCAGACCCGGCCGAGGTCGTTGCGGACCAGGTCGACGATCATCACGTTCTCCGCGTGGTCCTTCTCCAGCAGATCGTCCTCCGTGCGGCCGGTGCCCTTGATCGGTCCGGACTCCACGGTGCGGCCGTCCCTGCGGAGGAACAGTTCGGGGGAGGCGGTCGCGATCTCCACGCCGTGCGCGGGCAGCCGGATCGTTCCCGCGTACGGGGCGGGGTTGCCGCGCGCCAGCAGCGCGGTGAGGGCGTCCACGTCGGCTGCGGACGGGTCGGGCAGCCGGGCCGTCATCACCCGGCAGAGGTTGGCCTGGTAGACCTCCCCCTGCGCGATGTACGCCCGGATCCGGCGCACGGCGGCGATGTACGCGGCGCGGTCCAGCGACGAGTTCCAGTCACCGGCGGCGGGACCGCGCCAGCCGCCCGGTACCGGGGCGGGCACGGCGGCGGTGCGTACGGTGGCGAAGCGGGCGCAGGTGAGCCGGCCCTCGAAATCGGCGGAGACGGCCCAGAAGCCGGACGAGTCGAGGGCTGCTGGGTCGCTGGTCACATCGCGCAGATCGGAGGCGACGAGGCCGCCGAAGCGGGCCATTGGGGCAAGGTCGTGCACGTCGGTGAGTCTAGGACGGCCCGCGGTGACCTGCGCCGGGGCGAGTGCACCTCAGCACGCTGCACAAACGCGTTTTTGTGCTGGCCCCGGAATCCGCTAGAGTTCATCACGTCGCCGGGACGCGCAAGTGGACCGGAACCGACAAGCGGACGTAGCTCAGTTGGTAGAGCGCAACCTTGCCAAGGTTGAGGTCGCCAGTTCGAACCTGGTCGTCCGCTCGCAGAAGGTGGGGGATCTTCCCGACCCCCCATCCCTGGTGGAGTGGCCGAGAGGCGAGGCAACGGCCTGCAAAGCCGTCTACACGGGTTCAAATCCCGTCTCCACCTCCAAGGACGATTAGCTCAGCGGGAGAGCACTTCCCTGACACGGAAGGGGTCACTGGTTCAATCCCAGTATCGTCCACCGGTCCGCATGGACCCCCGCGCGATTAGCTCAGCGGGAGAGCGCTTCCCTGACACGGAAGAGGTCACTGGTTCAATCCCAGTATCGCGCACGCAGTACACGCAGGGTCACCCTGCGCGATTAGCTCAGCGGGAGAGCGCTTCCCTGACACGGAAGAGGTCACTGGTTCAATCCCAGTATCGCGCACAGCCCGAAGCCCCGGTCGTCTCGACGACCGGGGCTTCGTCGTTGCCGTACGGGGCCGCGCCGTGGCCCGGACGGATGCCGTACGGGCCACGGCGCGGGGTGAGCCGGGTCAGGACGAGAAGAGCATCCGGCCGAAGCTCTTCTGCCGGTAGTGGCCGTGGTGACCGCCGCCGTGGTGCTGCTGGTGCTGCGGGGCGCCCCAGGCGGGTGCGGGGGCGGCCGGGTAGGCCTGCGGTGCGGACGGCGGGGGCGGAGCCTGCTGCGTCCACTGCGCTTCCATGCGGGTCAGGGACTCCAGCTCGCCGTAGTCCAGGAATATCCCCCGGCAGCCGCTGCACTGCTCGATCTGAATACCGTTGCGGTTGTACGTGTGCATCGGTGCGTGGCACTTGGGACACTGCATGTTCGGGCTCACTCCTCGCCGTCGGTCAGCCGTCGCCGGAATCCGTGCCCGCCGACGGTCGGTTCACCCTACGACGCGTTTCCGGTGGCCAACTCGGGTGGGAGAGTAGCAATTCGGGCACAGCTCCCGATCATCATCTGTTCCACCTCATCCGGATCCCGGCCCTCCGCCGCGGACTTGGCGAGGGCCAGTGCCGCGGTCTGTACGGTCAGGGCGCGGGCGGCGACGTCCAACTCCGGCCAGGGGTCGCCGTCTGCGGGCAGCGCGGGCCCGCCGGCGGCCCGGTAGGCGCCCAGGAAACGGAACCAGACCTCTGGCGGCAGCAGCCCGGCCGCGTACCAGGCGGCGGGCCTGGCCAGGTCCCAGGTGGCGTCACCGATGCCCGCGTCGTCGACGTCGATCAGCAGCCAGCGGCCGCGCGGAGCGGGATGCCGGACGAGCTGGCCCAGGTGCAGATCTCCGTGGCAGAGGAAGCGGGCGCGGTCCGCGGGGGCGGGGGTCTCGTCTCGCGCCCAGCCGGGCAGCCGCTGCCAGGCCGCGAGCACCGGCACGGTGGACGGGTCACCGGGACGCGCCGCCCGCATCCGGTCCACGGCCAGCGCCGCCTTCGCGGGCCCCCGCATGACCGGGAGCGCGGGAGCCGGGAGACCCGGAACCGGGAGCGCGGGAGCCGGAAGTGCGGGAGGTACCGGAAGCCCCGGAGCCGGATACGCGGAACGGTGGAGGCGGGCCAGGAGCGCGGCGGCCTCCTCCCACGGCGCCGCGTCCGGGTCACCCGGGTCCACGGGCTCCCCGTAGGGCCACAGGGTGACCGGACGGCCGTGGAGCTCGGTGAGGTACGACGACGGCCGGGCGGGACGCTCCGCGGCCGTCACGGGGGCTGTCGGCGGCTGTGCGGGCACGGGGAGGGGCGCGAGCAGGACGTCCGCCAGGGCGGGGCGGGCCGACAGCCAAAGGCGCGCCGCCAGGGCGGCGGTGTCCGTTCCGGGAGCATGGGCCTTGGCGACGACCGCACCACTGCGGACCACGGTGCCGTCCGCCCGGTCCGCGAGCACGACGGGCGGCGGGCAGTCGCAGCCGGCCGGGGCGGGGGTGTGGGCCGCGTCGTGGGCGAGGGCGCCCAGCGCGCGTATGACTGCGGTGGTCACGGTCTCCCCCGGTGGCGCAGGATCTGCGGGTCCGGCCGGCGCCGCACCCGCCGAGGAGCGTACGCGGGCCGCCCTGACCGGTCACGTCCCGGGCTCCGCCCCATGTGAGGAGCCCGGTGGCTCGAAGACCGCGGCCCCTGCTCGACGACCGCGGCCCCTGAAGGGCCCCGGACAGCGCGATGTCCGGTCAGCTCCCCAGCTGACCGGACAAACGCTGCCGTCCGCCGCACCCCCGTCCCCACGGGGTTGTTGGCCGGATGTCCCGGTCCGAACCGCTCTTCCGGACCCGGGGCGCCGCTCAGCGCCCCAGCATCACGCCCACGGACGACGCCTGTGTGACCACCGCGTCCCAGCCGCCGAAGACGACTACGAGCAGGGCCGCCAGAGGAAGAACCATGGCTGTCGCCACCAGCGGGTGGCGCTTGCCGGACGACGGACGGCTGCCGAACGAGGCGTACGCCTTGCGTCCCTGCGTGCGGATCATGGTCCGCGCTGCCGTGTCCGCCATGGTTCCTCTCCTGACCTGATGTGGAGCGGCGGGCGTGTGGCCTCGGGGGACGAGTGCGACGCCCGCCGCACAACTTCAACATTAGGGATTCGGCCGACGGGCGGCGTCATGCCCGCGTACCGAATGCCGGGCCTCCCGGAGGATGAGCCGGCGGTGGTCGGCTACTCCCCTGGGTGGAGACCGGCCCGGCGGACCTTGGGGTCATCCCCGAGGGGACGCTCGGAAGCCTCCTCCCTGGGTACCGGTTGTTCGACCAGGGCGAGCACCCTGGTCGCCATGAAGCGGGCGGTGCGCACCACTGATCCGCTCCTGGTGACTTCACTCACTTCGACCACCCCCCGACGGACCGCTGTCTCCACCCGGCGACCCGCTCTGGAGGCCACTACTTCGTAGGTACGGGTGGTGTCCCCCGCGTCCACGACTATCTCGACTCGATCGCCCTTCACTGATCCAATCCCCCTTCTGCGACGGACCTTTGAGATCTCGCACGGGCCGGGCAGCCTGGATCCGCGGCTCCCTGACCACTCCTCAAGTTTCCCATCCGGCACTGACAATCGATTCGACGGCGAGGGCGCGGCCTCTGAGCACCCCGGGCGGCGGGTACGTAAGCTGTGCCTCGTCAGGCGGACCAGGCAGCGGGGATGGGCAGACATGGCGATGATGCGGCTCCGGCGCGAGGACCCGCGTGTCGTCGGTTCGTTCAGGCTGCACCGGCGGCTCGGGGCGGGCGGCATGGGTGTCGTCTACCTCGGTTCCGACCGGCGCGGCCAGCGGGTGGCGCTGAAGGTGATCCGCCCGGATCTGGCGGAGGACCAGGAGTTCCGCTCGCGGTTCGCCCGTGAGGTGTCCGCCGCCCGGCGGATCCGCGGCGGCTGTACGGCCCGGCTGGTGGCCGCCGATCTGGAGGCGGAGCGCCCGTGGTTCGCCACGCAGTACGTCCCGGGGCCCTCGCTGCACGACAAGGTGGCGGAGGAGGGCCCCCTGTCGGCCGCGGAGGTGGCCTCGATCGGGGCGGCGCTCTCCGAGGGGCTGGTGGCCGTGCACGAGGCGGGGGTCGTCCACCGTGACCTCAAGCCGTCGAACATCCTCCTCTCCCCCAAGGGCCCGCGGATCATCGACTTCGGGATCGCCTGGTCGACCGGCGCCTCCACCCTCACGCACGTCGGCACGGCGGTCGGATCGCCCGGCTTCCTCGCCCCGGAGCAGGTGCGGGGCGCGGCGGTGACTCCCGCGACGGACGTCTTCTCGCTCGGCGCCACGCTGGCGTACGCGGCGATGGCCGACTCACCGTTCGGGCACGGTAGTTCCGAGGTGATGCTCTACCGCGTGGTGCACGAGGAACCGCAGTTGTACGACGTGCACGACGCGCTCGCCCCGCTGGTGAGCGCCTGTCTGGCGAAGGACCCGGAGGAGCGGCCGAGCACGCTCCAACTCTCCATGCGGCTCAAGGAGATCGCCGCGCGGGAGGCGCAGGGTCTGCACGAGAGCCGGCCCCCGGCCCAGCGCTCCGCCCAGGAGGCGGACCGGCCGACCGGCCGGCTCGACGGCCCGTACACCGAGCAGCAGACCCGCCGCGCACCCGGCCCCGCCCCGGCTTCGCGCCCGCAAAACCGGCAGAGCGCGCCGGCGCGTCCCTCCTCGCCGCGCACCGGGGGTTCGCGCCCGGAGCGGCAGCCGCGCAGCACGACGGGTTCCGGCAAGCGGTCGCAGGGCGCGAACGGGACGAAGGGCAGGCAGGGCACCCGGCCGGGGACGCGTACGACCTCGACCGGACGGCGTCCGGCCAATCCCCGGCTGCTGCGGCAGCGGCTCGTGGTCTTCGTCGTGGTGACGCTGCTGGTGGCGCTGGGCATCGCGGCGGCCCAGGGCTGCCAGGGACCGGCGCGCGGCCTCGGAGCGGGCCAGAGCCAGAACCCGGGCCAGAGCCAGGGCCTGAGCGAGCAGTAGTAGCCGCTGGAGCCCTTTAGCTCTCGGGGCGGCCGGTGGCCACCGCGTAGAAGGCGACCGCTGCCGCCGCGCCCACGTTCAGCGAATCGACGCCGTGGGCCATCGGGATCCGTACCCATTCGTCGGCGGCGACGAGGGCCTGGGTGGACAGTCCGTCCCCCTCGGCCCCGAGCATCAGGGCCACCTGGTCCATCCGGTGCGGCGCCGCCTCCTCGATGCTGCTGGCCTTCTCGTCGGGCGTCAGGGCGAGCAGCTTGAAGCCCGCCTCCCGTACGGTCTCCAGCGCCTTGGGCCAGGTGTCGAGCCGGGCGTACGGGACGGAGAAGACCGCGCCCATCGAGACCTTGACGGAGCGCCGGTACAGCGGGTCGGCGCAGTCCGGTGAGAGCAGGACGGCGTCCATGCCGAGGGCGGCGGCGCTGCGGAAGATCGCCCCGATGTTCGTGTGGTCGTTGACGGCCTCCATGACGACCACGCGGCGGGTGGTGCGCAGCAGTTCGTCGGCGGCCGGCAGCGGTTTGCGCTGCATGGAGGCCAGGGCGCCCCGGTGCACGTGGTAGCCGGTGACGCGCTCGGCCAGCTCCGGGCTGACCGCGTACACGGGGGCCGGTACCTCGTCGATGACGTCGCGCATCAGGTCGACCCACTTCGCCGAGAGCAGCATGGACCGCATCTCGTACCCGGCCTGCCTGGCGCGTCTGATCACCTTCTCGCCCTCGGCGATGAAGAGGCCCTCCGCGGGCTCTCGCCTGCGCCGGAGCTCGACGTCTGTCAGGCCGGTGTAGTCGCGCAGTCGGGGGTCGTCGGGGTCGTCGACGGTGATGAGATCAGCCACAGGTTGATACTGCCTTGTCCGGTGTGTGGTGCCAACGGTCTGGAGGAAGATCCGTTACCGATGGTTACTCGGCGGGACTTCCGGTGCCGGCCGTCCCGACGGCGACGACGTCACCGATGACGATGACAGCAGGCGGGCGCACATCCTCCGCCTCGGCCCGCTCGCCGACGGTCGCGAGTGTCGCGTCGACGCGGCGCTGGGCGGCCGTGGTCCCTTCCTGGACCAGCGCGACCGGGGTCTCGGGGTCCTTGCCGTGTGCGATGAGCGCGCGGGCGATGGCGCCGATCTTGTCGACGGCCATCAGGAGGACCAGGGTGCCGCGCAGCCGGGCGACGGCCGCCCAGTCGACCAGCGAGCGCTCGTCGTCGGGGGCGACGTGGCCGCTGACCACGGTGAACTCATGGGCGACCCCTCGGTGCGTGACCGGGATACCGGCCGCGCCCGGCACCGAAATCGAGCTGGAGATGCCGGGGACGACGGTGCAGGCGATGCCCTCCGCGGCGAGCGCCTGGGCCTCCTCCATGCCGCGCCCGAAGACGAACGGGTCGCCGCCCTTGAGCCGGACGACCGCCTTTCCGGCCTTCGCGTGCTCGATCAGCGCGTTGTTGATCGCTTCCTGCGCCATGTAGCGGCCGTACGGGATCTTGGCGGCGTCGATCACCTCGACGTGCGGGGGGAGTTCGTCCAGCAGGTCGCGCGGGCCGAGCCGGTCCGCGATGACGACGTCGGCCTCGGCCAGCAGTCGGCGGCCTCTGACGGTGATCAGGTCGGGGTCGCCGGGACCGCCGCCGACCAGGGCGACGCCGGGGGTCCGGGTGCGGTGGTGGGGCGCGGCGAGGGTGCCGTCGCGCAGGCCCTCGACGATGGCGTCGCGGACGGCGGCGGAGTGGCGCGGGTCGCGGCCGCCCTGCCCGTCGGTGGTGAGCACGGCGACGGTGATGTCCTCGCTGCGGCCGGTGGCGGGGGTCCAGGCGGTGGCGGCGTCCGCGTCGTCGCTGCGGACGCACCAGGTGCGGGTGCGCTCGGCCTCTGCGGAGGCGGCGTCGTTGGCCGCGGTGTCGTCGGACGCGACGAGCGCGTACCAGGTGTCCGTCAGGTCCCCGTCGGCGTATGCCCGGCGCTCCCAGCGGATCTCGCCCGCGTCCGCCATCGCCTCGACGGACGCGGTGGCGGACGGCGACACGAGGACGATGTCCGCGCCGGCCGCGATGAGGGCGGGGAGGCGGCGCTGAGCGACCTGGCCGCCACCGACGACGACTACGCGGCGCCCGCTCAGGCGCAGTCCGACGGGGTACGCGGGGTGAACGGCGTGCTCGGCCATGGCGGTGCGGGCTCCTCGTGCGGTGCGGTGTGCGGGCCGCTGCGGCGGTGGAGCGGCTGTGACGTGCGGGTTCACGATACGGGGTGGGGTGCGGGGGTGGGCGGGTGCGCCTGCGGCGGGCCTGTTCCCCGCCCCGCCCCTTCCCGTAACCGGGGCTCCGCCCCGGGCCCCGCTCCTCAAACGCCGGCGAGGCTGGGTATTGAAGCCCCTCCGGCGATCGAGGAGCGGGGGTCCGGGGGCAGCGCCCCCGAAACCCCCGCGGGCAGCGTCCTACTTCTCCGTGACGCCCGCCGAGTCGAACGTCGCCACCTCGTGCATCGCGCGGGCCGCGCTCTGCACGATCGGCAGCGCCAGCAGTGCGCCCGTTCCCTCGCCGAGGCGGAGGTCCAGGTCGACCAGCGGGCGCAGGCCCAGCTTGTTGAGCGCGGCGACGTGGCCGGGCTCGGCGCTGCGGTGGCCCGCGATGCAGGCGGCCAGGGCCTCCGGCGCGATGGCACGGGCCACCAGGGCCGCGGCGCCCGCGCTGACGCCGTCGAGGATGACCGGCGTACGGAGCGAGGCCCCGCCCAGGAGGAACCCGGCCATCGCCGCGTGCTCCAGGCCGCCGACGGCCGCGAGCACGCCGATCGGATCGGCCGGGTCGGGCCGGTGCAGGTCGAGCGCGCGGCGGACCACGTCGACCTTGCGGGCGTGCATCTCGTCGTTGATGCCGGTGCCGCGACCGGTCACCTCTGCCGCGTCCATCCCGGTGTACACGCAGATCAGGGCGGCCGACGCCGTCGTGTTGGCGATGCCCATCTCACCGGTGAGCAGGCCCTTGTTGCCGGCCGCGACCAGATCGCGTGCGGTCTCGATACCGACCTCGATCGCCGCGAGGACCTCCTCGCGGGTGAGCGCGGGGCCGGTGGTGAAGTCGGCCGTCCCGGCGCGCACCTTGCGGGGCAGCAGTCCGGGCGTCGCGGGCAGTTCCGCGGCCACGCCGACGTCGACCACGCACACCTCTGCGCCGACCTGGGCCGCGAAGGCGTTGCAGACCGCGCCGCCGCCGAGGAAGTTGGCGACCATCTGGCCGGTCACCTCCTGGGGCCACGCCGTGACGCCCTGGGCGTGCACCCCGTGGTCACCGGCGAAGATCGCGACGGCGGCGGGCTCCGGGATCGGCGGCGGGCACATCCGGGAGAGCCCGGACAGCTGCGCCGAGATGATCTCCAGCATGCCGAGCGCACCGGCCGGCTTGGTCATCCGCTTCTGGCGTTCCCAGGCCTCGCCGAGCGCCTTGGCGTCGAGCGGCCGGATGTTGGAGATGGTCTCCTGCAGCAGGTCGTGCGGCTCCTCGCCGGGCAGGGCGCGGCGGCCGTACGTCTCCTCGTGGACGACCCACGAGAGCGGGCGGCGCTTGGACCAGCCCGCCTGCATCAGCTCGGGCTCCTCCGGGAACTCGTCCACGTAACCGACACAGAGGTACGCGACGACTTCGAGGTGCTCGGGCAGGCCGAGGGAGCGGACCATCTCGCGCTCGTCGAAGAAGCTGACCCAGCCGACGCCGAGCCCCTCGGCCCGTGCGGCGAGCCACAGGTTCTCGACGGCGAGCGCCGAGGAGTAGGGGGCCATCTGCGGCTGGGTGTGCCGGCCCAGGGTGTGGCGGCCGCCACGCGTCGGGTCGGCGGTGACGACGATGTTGACCGGGGTTTCGAGGATCGCCTCGATCTTCAGTTCCTTGAACTGCTTCGCCCTGGCCTTGGGGAGCGACTTGGCGTACGCGTCGCGCTGGCGCTGCGCCAGTTCGTGCATGGAACGGCGGGTCTCCGCGGAACGGATGACGACGAAGTCCCAGGGCTGCGAGTGTCCGACGCTGGGCGCGGTGTGCGCGGCCTCCAGGACGCGCAGCAGGACCTCGTGCGGGACCGGGTCGCTGCGGAAGCCGTTGCGGATGTCGCGGCGCTCGCGCATGACGCGCAGGACTGCCTCGCGCTCGGCGTCGTCGTAACCGGGCGCGGGGGGCGAGGTGACGGGCGCCGCCTCGGTCTCAGTCTCGACCTTCGTCTCGGCCTCGGCCTCCGGAAGAACCTCGGGTGCTTCGGGCGCGTCCGCGGTCTGGATGTCGTCCACCGGCTCCGGCTGAACGGGCTCCGGCTGTACCGGCTCCAGCTGAACGGGCTCCGGGGCGTTCTGCGGTACGACCGGCTCGGGCTGTTCGGCGACGGGCTCGGCCTCCGGCGCCTGCACAGGCGCGGCTTCCGTGCTGTCCGTCAGGTCCGGGGTCTCGATGACCTCGGGACCCGTCTCGGCCTCCGGCGCGGGCTCCGCCTCGGCCGTCACGGCGGGCTCTGCCACCTCTGGGACCTCTACCGCCTCGACCGGCACGGGCTCCATGGCGAACGTCCGGACCTCGGGCGCGGCCTCCACAACCGCCTCGGGCTCGGCCGGCTCTTCGACGACGGGCGTCCGGTCCGGGTGCGGGGCGGTCGGCAGCGAGCCCACCGCGACGAACCGGCCCAGCGAGGCACCGTCCGGCACGGGCTCCACAGACGGCGCGTCCACCGGCGTCGCGTCGACCGGAGCGATGTCGGCCGGAGCCGCATCGGCCGCAGCCACGTCGATGGGCGCCACGTCGGCGGCTGCCGCGTCCACGGGTGCTGCCTCGACCGGTGCCGCCTCAGCGGGCGGCGCGTCGACCACAGCCTCGACCGGTGCCGGTACGGACACGGCCTCGGGCTCCGGCTCGTTCTCCGGCTCCGGCAGGGCCTCGACCGGGAGCTCCGCCGGGACCTCTGCCACCACCGGAGCGGCGGCGGGCTCCTCGGCCACGACCGGTGCGGGCGAGGGTACTGGTGCGGCTTCGACCGGCCGGGCGGCCGGTACGGGCTCTGCGGCCGCCTCCGGGACGACCGTTTCTGCTTCTGGCTGCGGCTCCTGGGCCACCGCCGGCTCTGCTTCCACGGCGACCGGCGCGGCGGCCTGCTGCGGCGCCTGGGCCGCCCACTGGTTCCCCTGCGGCGGGATCTCGCCGAGCTGCGGGCCCGGCAGCGCGGCCGATTCCTCGGCCGTCATCTCGAAGTACTCGGGTTCGGCGGTGACCGGTCCGGCGTGCCGTGCGGGCGCGGGAGCCGGAGCGGGCGCCCGGGTCTGGGCCTGCGGCGCGCCCGCCGGGCCCCGATCCGCGAGCGAACGGACCACGCCGCCGCCCGACGTGCCGCCGTAGCCCGGCTCGGGCGAGGCCGGTCCGCGGTGCAGCGGCCGGCGCACGGGTGCCTGGGTCTGGGTCTGGGCCACCGGTACCTGGGCCTGGGCCGGCGAGGGAACGGGCGACGGGATACGGACGCCGCTGAGGTCGACGGAGCCCGAATCGCGGCCACCGGACTCGTGGGTCCCCTGGCCGGTCCGCGGCAGCGGCTCTGCGGGAGCGTGCATCGCGTACGCGGGCACCTGGACCTGCGCCTGCTCCTGAAGCTGCACGGGGCCCTGGGTCTGCACGGGGCCCTGAGCCGGCGCCGGGCCCTGGTTCTGCGCCGGACGGTCGTCGCCCGGCGCACGCGACGGATAACCGCCCTGCTCGGGCAGGGCGGCCTGCGGCTCGCTCCAGGCGCCCTGGGGGCTGGGCATCAGCAGAAGGTCGTCGTCCTCTGGCGCTTGCTCGGAGGGATCGAGGAAGGTGTAGCCGTCCGGGGCGGGGACGCCCGGCTGCTCCACCATGCCTGCGTTCTCCGGCAGTCCCTCGCCCGGGATCTGGCCGGTGTCACTCATGCGTACCCCTCGCCCATCGTCAGTGCTCCTTCGGCCCTTCGCCCGGGTCGCCCGAACACGGCACACAGGCGCTCGTCCAGTGGAACGAGCCGGCGCGCCGCGCGGCACGAAACGGTCGCGGACATACTGCATTCTCGCGGTCGTTCGCCGCCGCGGCAGCTCATTTCGCCCCGGCTCGCTGTGGACTGCGCCACGTTGCGCGTCCCCCCGGTTCCGCCGTACCACAACGGGGGCCAAAACGGTCCCCTTTTCCGGACATTGACGAACGAAGCGACGATGATCCGGGCGCGGTGCAACGATCGGCCAGCCTACCTCCCACCGTGTGCCGACAGGGTCAGGGGGCGAGATCCGAACGCAGTGCGGACAGCAGGAAGACGACCGAGCGTTCGCGCTCCGACCATGCGGACGTGTCGAGTTCGACGGACTGCAGGAGCGAGCAGGCGACCGTGTATCCGTTCTCGGTGAGGGCGGCGCCCAGCGCCTCCGCCTCGTCCCGGGTCGAGGCATGGGTGACGATCCGCTCCGGCCTGCGGTCCGCGACAGCGGTGACGACGGGGACGCCGCCGCCCCCGATCCGCACGACGTCGGGCTCGGGCAGCCTTTCCAGCACGTGCGGGGCGCGGCCCTCGACCACCTGGAGCTGGACTCCGAAGGCCCGCGCCGCCGCCGCGGTGCGGTCGCATGCCTCCCGGTCGCTGTCCACGGCGAGGACCGCGGCGCCGAACCTGGCCGCCTCCACCGCCAGGGCGCCGCTGCCCGAGCCGATGTCCCAGACCAGGTCGCCGGTCCGGGGGCCGAGGTGGGCGAGCTGGGCGGCGCGCAGTCCGGGGGTCTCGCCCTCGCCGCTCTCCTCCACGGGTTCCGCGCCCTCGCTCCGGTAGGCGCCGGCGGGCAGCGCCCAGCCGCGTACGCCCTGGGGGTAGGCGGGGTGGCGGCCGGCGATCCACGCTCCGTCGGCCCGCTGTTCGGGGCCGCCGCCGATGACGATGACGACGTTGGGGTCGCGCCAGACGTGGTCGGCGGCCTTCTCCGAGGTGACGACGGTGACCTGTTCGCGGGCGGTGCCGAGCTCCTCGCAGATGACGAACGTGCGGTGGACGCCTTCGAGCAGCAGGGCCAGTTCGGCGGGGCCCGCGCCGGGCGAGGTGAGGACGGCGACCTTGTGGTGGGCGCGGCACACGTTCACCGCGCGGCGCAGGGTGCGGGGGTGCGCGACGACGGTCTGGGCGTCCTCCCACGGCATACCGGCGCGGGCGAAGGCGGTGGCGACGGCGGAGACGGCGGGCACCACCTCGACTTCGAGGCCGTGTTCGGGCGCGCGCAGGCTGCGTACGACTCCGAAGAACCCCGGGTCGCCGTCGGCGAGGACCACGGCGCTGCCGCGGTGGCCTGCGATCCGCCGGGCGGCCAGGTCGATCGAGCCGAGCCGGATCCGTTCCGCGCCGTGCGGCACTTCGGGCAGTGCGAGGTGGTGGGCGGCTCCGGCGACGAGCGTGGCGGCCGAGAGCGCGGCGGTGGCCGCTCGGTTGAGTGGTGAGCCGTCCCAGCCGATCACTGTGACCCGGTCGGCCATCTGTCGTCAGTCTCCTGGAATCGGTGCAGGCAGGGGATGGTCGCCCAGGGGCGGGCACGACGGGATCACCCGGTCTGTGCCGGTGCGGCGCCGAGCCGGGGTGGGGTCAGTTCCAGTCGTTGTACGTACCGTATCCACCGGCGTCGGCGAGCTGCTCGGCGACTCCCTCCAGATCCTCGGGGAGCAGGCCCCAGACGATCAGGTCGGTCCTGATGTCGGCCCATCCGCCGTCCTCGGTCTGCGAGCGGGCTATCCGGGCGTTGCGCAGGATCCCCTCGCTGATGCAGCCGAGTTTCTGGGCGACCTGCTGGGAGGCGGTGTTGTCGGCGGCGGTGCGCAGTTCTATCCGCTCGAAGCCCTGGTCGCGGAAGAGCCACTGGGCGAGGGCCAGCACGGATTCGGTGGCGTAGCCCTCGCCGCGTGCCCAGGGTGCGGTGATGTAGGCGGCCTCCGTGGCCAGCGTCCGCCAGTCGGTGTTGTGCAGCCGGACGGAGCCGACGAGGCGCTGGGTGAGGAACTCGGTGACGGCGAAGACGATGCCGTCGCCCTTGGTGCGCTGCGCCGGGGCGATCCTGCGGACCCAGCGTTCCGCGTCGACCTGGGTGTAGGGGTGGGGCGCCTCGGTCCAGGCCGTGACGAGTTCGTCGTTCATCATCTCGATGTACGCGGGGACGTCAGCCATGTCGAAGGGGCGCAGCACCAACCGATCCGTGCTGATGGAGATGTCCGGAAAGGTGGAAGTCATGCGCAGCTCCATGCCGAAGACCGTGTAAAGGCACAGCATGCAGCATCGGGCCGGGCCTGTGCATGGGCGGGTCCGCACGGCGGAGCCCCGCACACCCGGGCGGGGTGTGCGGGGCTCGTCGGGCAAATGCCGCGCGGGGGTCAGGACTTGGCCGCGGACCCGAAGGCCGGGATGACCGAGCCCTGGTAGCTGTCCTCGATGAACTTCTTGACCTCGTCGGAGTGCAGGAGCTTCACGAGCTTCTGGACGCGGGCGTCCTTCTCGTTGCCCTTCTTCACGGCGACGATGTTGGCGTACGGGTTGCCGTCGGCCTTCTCGATCGCGAGGGCGTCGGTGGCGGGCTTGAGCTTGGCCTCGATGGCGTAGTTGCCGTTGATGACGGCGGCGTCCACGTCGTTCAGGGCGCGGGGGACGGTCGCGGCCTCCAGCTCCTTGAACTTGAGGCCCTTCTTGTCGGTGATGTCGCTCAGCTTGGCGCTGGTGCCGACGCCGTCCTTGAGGGTGATCAGGCCGTTCTCGGCGAGCAGCTGGAGCGCGCGGCCCTCGTTGGTGGTGTCGTTCGGTACGGCGACGGTCTGGCCGGACTTGATGCCGTCCAGGTCCTTGACCTTGTGGGAGTAGAGGCCGAGGGGCTCCAGGTGAACGGTGCCGACGGAGACCAGGTGGGTGTTGTTCTTCTTGTTGAAGTCGTCGAGGTAGGGCTGGTGCTGGAAGAAGTTGGCGTCGACCTGGCCGGTCTCGGTGGCGGTGTTCGGCAGGACGTAGTCCGTGAACTCCTTGACCTCCAGCTTGAGGCCGGCCTTGGCCGCCAGGTTCTTCTTGACGAAGTTCAGGATGTCGGCGTGCGGCGTCGGGGACGCGGCGACGACGAGGGCCTTGGAGGTGTCGGCCTTGGCGCCGGTCTCGCTCTTGGACGCCGGGTCGGAGTCCGTGCCGCAGGCGGTGAGGCCGAAGGCGAGGGCGGCGGTGGCGGCGGCAGCTGCGGTGATCTTGATGTTCTTGCGCACGAAGAGTGCCTCTTTCAGGTGGTGATGGTGGTACGCCCGGACAAGGAGTGCGGGCTCGGAGGAGAGAAGTCTCAGGAGGTGGTGCGGCCCCGGCGGGCCAGCAGGCGTACGGCGGTGTCGCCGATCAGCTGGATCACGGTCACGATGACGATCAGGAGCGCGACGGTGATGAGCATGAACTGGTTGTCGAAGCGCTGGAATCCGTAGGTGACGGCCTTGGAGCCGAGTCCTTCGCCGCCGACCGCGCCGGCCATCGCGGAGTAGCCGATGAGCACGATGACGGTGGTGGTGACACCGGAGACGAGGGAGGGCAGGGCCTGCGGCAGGAGGACCTTGCGGACGATCGTCGGGATGGATCCGCCCATGGACTGGACGGCCTCGACGAGCCCGTGGTCGACCTCGCGGACCGCCGTCTCGACGAGCCTCGCGAAGAACGGGATGGCACCGACGGCCAGCGGCACGATCATCGCGGTCGGGCCGATGAAGGTGCCGACGACCCAGGTGGTGAAGGGGATCAGGGCGATCAGCAGGATGATGAACGGCAGTGAGCGTCCGATGTTCACGATCACGCCGATGACCTTGTTCACCGGGGTGTTCCGCAGCAGTCCGCCCTTGTCGGTGAGGACGAGCAGGACGCCGAGCGGCAGTCCGACCAGGACGGTGACGACCGCCGACCACAGGACCATGTAGAGGGTGTCGACGGTGCCCTGCGTCAGCAGCGGCTGCATTTCGGACCAGGTCACTTCGCCACCTCCTTGGTGAGCGGTGCGGGAATCGTTGCGGGTTCGGCGTCCGTGTTCTCGACGACCTCGGCCTGCAGGCCCTGCTCGCGCAGGAAGCCGATGGGCACGACGTTCTCCTCGAACCGGCCGGGCAGCTCGATGCGCATCCGGCCGACCTGCCGGCCGCCGACGGTGTCCATCGCGGCGCCCAGGATCGATATGTCGATGTTGTATGTACGGGAGAGCTGCGAGATCACCGGCCGGGCGGCGGCATCGCCGTGGAAGGTGACGTCGACGACCGTGCTGCCGGGTCCGGAGGCGCTGCCGCCGACCGGGAACAGCTCGTGGGCGAGTTCGGAGCCGGGGGTCGCGAGCAGTTCGCCCACGGTGCCGGACTCGACGATGCGGCCCCCGCGCATCAGCGCGGCGGAGTCGCAGGCGGTCTTGACGACGTCCATCTCGTGCGTGATGAGCAGGACGGTGAGGCCGAGCTGCTGGTTGAGGTCGCGCAGCAGCTGGAGGATGGAGCGGGTGGTCTCGGGGTCGAGGGCAGAGGTCGCCTCGTCGGAGAGCAGCACCTTGGGGTCGCCGGCCAGTGCGCGGGCGATGCCGACGCGCTGCTTCTGGCCGCCGGAGAGCTGGCCGGGGTAGGCCTTGGCCTTGTCGGAGAGGCCGACGAGGTCGAGGAGTTCGAGGGCCTTGCGGGTGCGTTCGCGGCCGGTGACGCCGAGAATCTCCAGCGGGAGTTCGACGTTGTCCCGCACGGTGCGGGAGGCCAGCAGGTTGAAGTGCTGGAAGACCATCCCGATGCGGCTGCGCGCCTCGCGCAGTTCCCTGCCCGCCCGGCGGCCCCGTCCCGCGAGGGCGGTCAGGTCCTGGCCGGCCACGGTGACGGTGCCGGAGGTGGGGCGCTCCAGCAGGTTGACGCAGCGGATGAGGGACGATTTCCCGGCGCCGCTCTGTCCGATGACGCCGTACACCTCGCCCTCGCGGACATGGAGGTCGACGCCGTCCAGAGCGGTGACCTCACGGTCGCGCGACTGGTAGACCTTCGTGAGGCCCGTAGTGGTGATCACAGGGGTTTCCGTCACTGTCGAGTGCGCGGCGCGGTGTCCGCCGGGCACGGGGCATTCGTCCGGTGGGGCTGTCCGGACTTCGATCGGACGTTTCGAGCGGGGTCTCGGCACGGCCCGGCGCGGTGGTGACCGCGGGGCGACGTGCCGGAGCAGGCTCGTTCCGCTGGGTGCGGACGGCTCGGGCTCGGTCTCGCTTCGGGGCGCGAGGCTCAGGCGGGGGCCCTCAGAAGGCGCGCATTCGACACATACAACGAGCACCGGGCGTCGTGATCGCCTCGGTCGCAAGGGTGCGGCTGCTCGTCGTGGTCATGTCCCAAGTAAAACAGACGTAACGGTCCACCCCGACCGGATGTCCGAATAGCGGACGGCCGTGGATGGCGCACGGGCCGCGCCGCGTCAGCCGTCTCGATTTCCCGCCGCACCGCTGTGACCTGCACTGATATGGGGATGGGACCCTCGGTGACGCGATCGGCCACCGGGACGGCCCGGTCCTGTCCTGTGGCCAAGGCCACGATCGCCGTGCGGGTACGGGGGCGCACGCGGCGGGCGGCCCGGCCCGTAATACCCTCGGCTCATGCTTGACGCCCTGACGATCGCGGTCGGCGTGGCCGCCCTGGCCCTCGCCGCCTGGTGCGGATTCGCCGCCTACCGGGACCAGCCGACCAAGGACTGGCACTTCATCGGGATGGCCGTTGTCTCGGTGCTCGCGCTGGCCCAGCTGGTGGTGGGGATCGTGCAGCTGGCCCGCGGCGAGCGGCCGGAGCAGGGCATGACCATCTTCATCGCGTACCTGGTCGGGGCCTTCCTCGCGGTACCGGCGGCTGGATTCCTGTCGCTGAGCGAGCGGACCCGGTGGGGTTCGGTGACGGTGGCGGCGGGCGCGGTCGTACTGGCCGTTCTCGAAGTACGGCTCTACGACATCTGGGGAAACTGACCGTGACCGACACCGATAGCACCCCTGCGGCGGACACCGGCGAGAAGAAGCCCTTCGACCTGGGCACCGGTCCGGGCCGGGTACTGGTCTGGTTCTACGGCGTGTTCACCGTTGCGGCGGCGTCCCGTTCGATCGTCCAGATGATCCTGGACTTCGGCAGGGCCCCGCTGGCCTACGTGCTGTCGGCGGTCGCCGCGCTCGTCTACGGCTTCATCACGTATTCACTGGTCCGCGGCGGGGAGCGGGCGCGCAGGACGGCGCTGGTGTGCTGCGCCGCCGAGCTCGCCGGGGTGCTGATCGTGGGTACGTGGACGCTGGCGGAGCCGTCCGCGTTCGCGGATGCCACCGTCTGGTCGGACTTCGGCGCGGGCTACCTGCTCATCCCGGTGATCCTGCCGGTCACCGGGATGATCTGGCTGCGCCGCGCGAGGACCGCGTAACCGCCGGACGGGTCAGGCGCTGTAACCGCAGGACGGGTCAGGCGCTGGTCACGTACGCGGCGGCCGAGGCCTCCTTCTCCAGCAGGATCATCCGGACGCCGTCGTGGCCGGTGGCGTTGCCCACGGGGGCGTAACCGGCCCGGCGGTAGAGCCGCAGGTTGCCCTCGCTGAGGTGCCCGGTGTGCAGCTGGAAGCGGGTGGCCGAGCGCTGGTCCGCGAGGCCGGATTCCGCGGCCCGCAGCAGCCGGGCGCCGAGGCCGTGTCCCTGGAGCCTGGGGTGGACGCAGAGCCGTCCGATCAGCCCGGTGCCGTCCTGGTCCGCGGAGCCGCGTACCGTACCGACGACTTCCTCACCGAGCCGGGCCACGAACACCAGGTCCGTGGAGATTTCGGCGCGCAGTGAGTCGAGGGTCTGGACGAGTGGGTCGATCCGGTAGTTCCCGTACAGCTCCGCCTCGCTCTGAAAGCTGAGGTATTGGAGCTTCAAGATCTGTTCGGCGTCCTGTGTGCCCGCCGCCGAGATGATCACGCTCATGCCCATCCGCGCACGCCTCCCGCTCATCTGATCCGCCGGTTGTCTACCGCTCCTTTCCCCGCGGTTCAGGAGCTACAACCTCCGCCGCCAGCATTCTGCGCAGACATCCAAGGCATCGGGAACGGATCGGACCCAAACTCCCCTGTGACATAGCCAACTCCCCTGCGATCTCCCGGTAGGTGGGATCGTTCGGGGCCAGCAGCGCAGTCAGCAGGCGGGCGCAGCGGGCCGGGAGCCGGTCGACCGCCGCACGCAGTAACCGGCGCTGGTCGGCGCCGGCGAAGGCCCGTTCCGGGCAGCCGGCCGGGTCGGGGGCCGTCTCGTCACGGTAGGGCCGTTCGTTGCGGACGGTGCGGCGGGCCCGGCGGGCCTCCCCGCGCACGGTGTCCCGGACCCAGCGGGCGGCGTCCTTCGGCGGTCCCTGCTCTGGCAGCCGTTCCAGCAGGCGCAGCCAGACGGACTGTTCGAGATCGGCGCGGTCGACGGCGGCGCCGGTGGCAGAGGCCGCCGCCTCGGCCCCGGCCTCGGCGCTGACCAGCGGGTACAAGGTCCGGACGACGGCTGCCGGGGCGGGCCGGGACGGCGTCGCGGAAAGATCGAGAAGCGTCATGCACCCACCCGACGCGGGTCCGTGGCGTCCGGTTGCCGAACCGGCCCCGCACCACCCGACCGGGGCACACCCCGGCCGGGTGCTGACGGGCCCGCGCCCCGCCGGATCCAAACGAAAGACCCTACTTCCCCGTGAAGTCCGCCGCCGCGAGCAGCGCCGTGTCCGGGTTGTCGGAGAAGATCCCGTCGATGCCCGTCGCGAAGTACGCGGCGAAGGCGCCGAACGCGTCGCCGTACGCGTTGGGGTCGCTGCCGCGCCGGAAGTCCGCGGGCAGGAAGGTGTTCTCGTTGCGCATCGTGTAGGGGTGCAGGATCAGCCCCTGGGCGTGCGCGTCGCGCACCAGGGTGGTGGGCTCCGCGAGCCTGCCGGACGCGTCCTTGGGAATGATCAGGTCCAGGGTCGGCCCGATGCCCTGGGCGAAGGACGCCATCCACTTCAGGCCCGCGGGCTTCACCAGGTCGTCGGTGGTGCGCGGGTCCCCGGTCGCCGTGAAGTCCCAGGGCTGGGTGCCGGTGCCGGAGAGCAGGACGACGCGCGGAGTGGCGACGAGCTTCGCCAGCCGCTGGATGCTGCTGGGCTCGAAGGACTGGAGGATGAGCGGCGACTGGGCGCGGTGGCGGTCGTAGCGGCGCAGCAGCTTGACGAGGCGTTCCTCGAGACCGAGGCCGAGGCCGCGGAAGTAGGTGGGGTGCTTGGTCTCGACGTACAGCCAGACCGGCTTCCCGCGCCTGCGGCCCTCGCGGTCGGCCCAGCGCAGGACCTCCTCGAAGGTGGGGATCTCCCAGCGGCCGTCGTACAGCGTGTTCTTCTGGCGGTTGCCCGGGATGCGTTCCTTGGCCCGCAGTGTCTTCAGTTCGGCGAGGGTGAAGTCCTCGGTGAACCATCCGGTGAGCGGGATGCCGTCGACGGTCTTGGTGGTCTTGCGGCTCGCGAACTCGGGGTGCGCGGAGACGTCGGTGGTGGCGGTGATGTCGTTCTCGTGGCGGCAGACGAGGTGCCCGTCCCGGGTCGGCACCAGGTCCTGCTCGATGACGTGGGCGCCCATGTCGAGGGCCAGCTGGTAGGAGCCGATGGTGTGTTCCGGGCGGTATCCGCTGGTGCCCCGGTGCCCGATGACGGTCGGCACCGGCAGGTCGAGGCGGTGTCCGGAGCCGCCGTGGCCGCCGGAGCGTTCGGCGGTGTTCCCGGCGGCCCGCGCCGTCCCGGAGAGGCCGACGGCCGCGGTCCCGAGTACGGCGGCTCCCACACCCATGACGGTCCGTCGTCCGGGTGTGGCGTGCGCACGCTCTGTCATGAGTGCTCCTCGCATATGATGTCCGGCATCTGTCGAGCGGGGCCCGAGCGTAGGCAGCTCGGCCGTCCGGACGGCGGCATCCGGGCCAACGTGGCGCAAACACACGTCAACACTGCGTATCCACTGCGTGAACCCGATGTGCGATCAGCGGGTACCCGCGAGTATCGTCCTCACCTGCATGGACCGCTCAATCCGTCGCTCGGCCGGCCCGGCCACTACACCGGAGGAACCGTTGTCCCGACACGCACTCATCAAGGCAGTGCTCGGACCGATCCTGCGCCTGATGTTCCGGCCGCGGGTGGAAGGCATCGAGAGCATTCCGGGAACCGGGCCGGTGATCCTGGCGGGAAACCACCTCACGTTCATCGACTCGATGATCATGCCGGTCTGCTGCGAACGGCCGGTGTACTTCATCGGCAAGGACGAGTACGTCACGGGCAAGGGCCTCAAGGGCCGCCTGATGGCCTGGTTCTTCACGGGCGTCGGCATGATCCCGGTGGACCGGGACGGCGGCCGCGGCGGTGTCGCGGCGCTGATGACCGGGCGCCGGGTGCTGGACGAGGGCAAGGCCTTCGCGATCTACCCGGAGGGGACCCGCTCCCCCGACGGCCGCCTCTACCGGGGCCGGACGGGCATCGCGCGGCTGACGCTGATGACGGGTGCGCCGGTCGTGCCGTTCGCGATGATCGGTACGGACAAGCTCCAGCCGGGCGGCTCGGGCCTGCCCCGGCCGGGCAAGGTCACGGTGCGCTTCGGTGAGCCGATGGAGTTCTCCCGCTACGAGGGCATGGACCGCGACCGCTATGTGCTGCGGGCGGTGACGGACTCCGTGATGGCCGAGGTGATGCGGCTGTCCGGTCAGGAGTACGTCGACATCTACGCGACGAAGGCGAAGGCCGCCTGAGCCGGCTCAGTCCTGCGGAAGGGTCCGTACCCCGGTCGGGGGTACGGACCCTTCCGCGTACCGGTTCCACCCGCCCGGCCCAGGGGCCGTTCAGGGCCCGACCGCGGCCTCCGGGGATCACCGGGCGGCCGTCAGTCGTGCACGATGCCTTCCTCCAGCTCCTGGCCGCGCAGCAGGAACCAGGCCGCGACCGCCGTCGCCAGCAGGACGACAGCGCCCACGGCGGAGGCGAGCCGCAGCCCGTCGACGAACGCGTCCTGGGCCGCGGAGACCAGGTCCGCCCCCTGCTGCCCCGTGAGGGTCTTGGCCGCCTCGACGGCGCCGCCCAGTGATTCGTGGGCGGCGGACGAGGTGGCGGCCGGTACCCCCGCCGGAGTGGCGAAGCCCTGGTAGACCCCGGTGACGACGGAGCCGAGCAGGGCGATGCCGAGCGCCGCGCCCAGTTCGTACGCCGTCTCGGAGACCGCGGACGCGGAGCCCGCGTGCTCCTTGGGGACGCTGGAGAGGATCACGTCGGAGGTCACGGTGAAGGCGAAGCCCGCGCCCACGCCCACGACCAGCAGCAGGGCGCCGATCAGCGGGTACCCGGTCTCCTTGTGGATCGCGGCGACCGCGGCCAGCGACAGGCCGATGGCCCCGAGGCCCCCGGACACCACGGACCGCACCGAGAAGCGGCGGGCGGTGGTCCCGGCCAGCAGGCCCGCGGTGACCGCGCCGACGGCGGCGGGCAGTTCGGCCAGCCCCGCCTCCAGCGGTCCCCGGCCCTGGACCAGTTGCAGGAACTGCGAGAGGAAGAAGACCAGCCCGGACAGGCCGAGGATGGTCAGCAGATCCGCGAGGACGGCGCCGGAGAAGCCCCGGTGGTGGAAGAGCCGCATGTCCAGCAGCGGCGCGGGGAGGCGGAACTGCCGGCGTACGAACCAGAAGAGCGCGGCCGCGCCGCCGACGCCCGCGAGGGCGACCGGCCAGCTGCCGCCGTGCGCCGCCAGCTCCTTGATGGCGTACACGACGCCGATCATGCCGACCAGCGAGAGGCCGACGCTGATCACGTCCCACGGTCCGGGCGCGGGGTTCTTCGACTCGGGGATGAGCTTGATCCCGACGACGACGAGCACCGCCATGACCGGCAGGTTGATGAGGAAGACCGAGCCCCACCAGAAGTGCTCCAGGAGGAATCCGCCGACGACCGGGCCGACCGCCGCACCGGCCGAGGCCGCTGCCCCCCAGATGCCGATGGCGAGGCTCCGCTCGCGGGCGTCGTGGAAGATGTTGCGGATCAGCGCGAGGGTGGACGGCATCAGGGTGGCTCCGGCGACCCCCAGCAGGGCACGCGCCAGGATCATCATCTCCGGCGTCATCGCGTAGGCGTTGAGCACCGAGACCGCGCCGAAGGCGGTGGCTCCGCAGAGCAGCAGCTTCTTGCGTCCGATGCGGTCACCGAGGCTGCCCATGGAGACCAGGAGTCCGGCGATGACGAAGGAGTAGACGTCACCGATCCAGAGCAGCTGGGTGCCGGTGGGCTCCAGGTCCTCGCTGAGGAACGGGGTCGCCAGGCCGAGCACGGTCGCGTCGACGGCGACCAGCAGCAC
This sequence comes from Streptomyces sp. NBC_00341, assembly GCF_041435055.1. NCBI lineage: Bacteria > Bacillati > Actinomycetota > Actinomycetes > Kitasatosporales > Streptomycetaceae > Streptomyces > Streptomyces sp. NBC_00341. The sequence goes on from NZ_CP108002.1 coordinate 1,417,404, forward strand.
GGCGAGCACGAGCACGGACAGCGCGATCCACCGCCCGGGGCGGCGCAGCTCGGTCGGGGGCTCCGGGTGCTGTTCGATGCTGCTCATTGCTCCACGCTCCGGCGTGCGCCGCCGAGCAGCAACTCGACGATCATGTACTGGAAGTCCTGCGCGGCCACCCGTCCCACCTGGACGGCCCAGGCGCCGGTGCCGATGAGCCCGTAGAGGGCCTCGGTCAGCCAGGCGGGGGTCAGGTCGATGCGGATCTCGCCACGCTCCTGGCCGCGCCGGAAGAAGGCGGAGACCCGTGCGTCCAGCCGGTCCCAGCCCTCGTTCACCTCGCCGCCCTCGAAGAGCTGGTTCTCGGTGACGAGGAAGGAGAGCAGTCCGGCGCTCGGCTCGACGGCCGCGACGAACCGGCGCAGCGCCTCCTCCGAGGTGCCTTCGTCGAGCCCGGCCCGGTCGAGCGCCGCCCCGAACTCCTGGATCCCCAGCTCTTCCAGGGCCCTGACCAGAGCGTCCCGCCCGGCGAAGTGCCGGTGCAGGGTGGCACGTCCGATGCCGGCGGCCTTGGCGACCTCGTCCATGGTGGCGGTCGATTTACGGGTCAGCAGGGCGGCGGCGCTGCGCAGCACCTGCTCACGATCGAGAGTCATGAGACGAGATTAGCCCACGCGAGACGACGATGTCTCATTCGGGTGCCGCACGGCGCCGTCATCCGGGCGCGGCCCGGGCGCACGAGGCGGCTGGTGCGGTGAGTGATCCTGGTGTCCGTCATCCGGCCATCGAGCCGGGTGGTGAGGAAGAGCGGGCAACGGGCCCGTATCGTGGTGACCGGCCACGGAAGTGCCGGGCTCCGGCCGGAGGGTCGTGAGCACGAACCCACTCCTTGCCACTTTTAACTTATAGCGCATGAGGGGGCTTGCCACAAGGCCCCGGTCATGGCGCAGAATCATCGGCCGAAGACCAGTATTTCGCGGAGACGGGTGAGTCACGAAGTGCGTGTGCTGTTGTCGGCCTGCGGGTCGCGCGGTGATACCGAACCGCTGACAGAACTCGTCCCGTCATGGCCACCAGGTACACCGCGCCGGTCCAGGCGCCCCGCCGCACGCACCGGCTGCGAGCGGCCCAGTTCGGAGCTGATGACGTGAACCCCCTGACCACCAGCGCGTTCGACCTTCCCGACCGCCTCTCCCCCAAGGCCGATCCGGCCCTGATCGCCGGCGACGAGGAGCACTTCGCGGCCATCGCCGAGTGCCTCGACGAGTCGATCTCCGAACTCACCGAGCGCCTCGCCGCGGAGCGCAGGACGCCCGGCGGCGCGGGCCGGCAGGCGATGGACCGGGACGTGGAGATCCACCGGCTGACCGCCCGCCTGCGCGCGCTGCGCCGCTTCGGCCTCGACCTGTGCCTGGGGCACATGGTCGCGGCGGACGACGGCGAGCCGCTGTTCATCGGACGGCTCGGCCTCACCGACAGCTCGGGCCGCCGGCTGCTCATCGACTGGCGCTCCCCCGCGGCCGAGCCGTTCTTCGGCGCCACCCACGCCAACCCGATGGGACTGGCGAGCCGCCGCAGGTACCGCTGGACCCGCGGCCGGATCAGCGACTACTGGGACGAGGTGTTCACCGCGGAGGGGTTCGCCGGGCACGCCGCGCTCGACGACCAGTCCGCGTTCATCGCCAGCCTGGGCAGCAACCGCTCGGCCCGGATGCGGGACGTGCTGGGCACCATCCAGGCCGACCAGGACGCCATCATCCGCGCGGGCTCGCGCGGCGCGCTCGTCGTCGACGGAGGCCCCGGTACCGGTAAGACGGTCGTCGCCCTGCACCGTTCCGCCTACCTCCTCTACTCCGACCCCCGGCTCGGCCACCGCCGGGGCGGCGTGCTGTTCGTCGGCCCGCACCAGCCCTACCTGGGCTACGTCGCCGACGTGCTGCCCAGCCTCGGTGAGGAGGGCGTGCAGACGTGCACCCTGCGCGACCTGGTGACCGAGGGAGCCGCCGCGGGGCCGGAGGCCGACCCGGAGGTGGCCCGCCTGAAGTCCTCCGGGAAGCTGGTGGCGGCGGTCGACGCGGCCGCCAGGTTCTACGAGGAGCCGCCCGCCAAGGGGATGACGGTCACCACCCACTGGTCGGACATCCAGCTGACCGCCGCCGACTGGGCCGTGGCGTTCGACGCGGCGGAACCCGGCACCCCGCACAACGAGGCGCGCGACCAGGTCCGCGACGAGCTGCTCACCATCCTGGTCGAGAAGCACGAGGGCGACGTCACGGACGCCGTACTGCGCAAGTCGCTGCTGAAGAACCGGGAGCTGCTCACCACCTTCGACCGCGCCTGGCCGCTGCTGGAGGCGGCCGACGTCGTCGGGGACCTCTGGTCGGTCCCCGCCTACCTGCGCAGATGTGCTCCCTGGCTCAGCCGCGACGAGGTGTCCCGGCTCCAGCGGGAGGACGCCCAGGCCTGGACGGTGTCCGACCTGCCGTTCCTGGACGCGGCCCGGCAGCGGCTGGGCGACCCGGAGGCGTCCCGCCGCAGCCGCCGGCACCAAGCGGCGCTCGCCGCCGACCGCGAGCACATGGACAAGGTCATCGACACCCTGCTCCAGGCGGACGACGACGGTGAGGGCGCCGTGACGATGCTGCACGGGAAGGACCTCCAGGAGGCCCTGGTCGACGACAGCGGCGCGCCCGGCACCGAACCGGACGAGCTCGCCGGACCGTTCGCACACGTCGTCGTGGACGAGGCCCAGGAACTGACCGACGCGGAGTGGCAGATGCTGCTGCTCCGGTGCCCGTCCGGCAGCTTCACCATCGTCGGGGACCGCGCCCAGGCCCGCCACGGCTTCACCGAGTCGTGGCAGGAGCGGCTGAGGCGGGTCGGGCTGGACCGGATCAACCTGGCTTCCCTGAGCATCAACTACCGGACGCCGGAGGAGATCATGGCGGAGGCCGAGCCGGTCATCCGGGCCGTGCTCCCGGACGCCAACGTGCCGGCCTCCGTCCGCAGCAGCGGGCTCCCCGTCACGCACGGCTCCACGGCGGACCTGGGCCCGGTCCTCGACACCTGGCTCGCCGCCAACGCCGACGGGATCGCCTGCGTCGTGGGCGATCCCGGGTTCAGGCCGACGGCCCGCGTCCGGTCGCTGGCCCCGGAGCTGACCAAGGGGCTCGAATTCGACCTGGTCGTCCTCATCGACCCGCAGACGTTCGGCGAGGGCATCGAGGGAGCCGTCGACCGCTATGTCGCGATGACCCGGGCGACCCGGCAGCTCGTCATCCTCACGAGCCCCTGACACCGGAGGGCGGGCGCCCGCTCCCGGTGGCAGGCCGGCCGCGCCGCCTCACTCGTCCAGGAGGACCAGATCGCGGCCGGCCAGCCCGGCCGGGTCGGTGATGACGAACAGTTCGACGACCTTCCCGCGCTCGATCGTGAACCGCATGACGGAGAAGCCCTCTCCCTCGCGCGCCGCGATGACCGCGGGGGCGCCGTCGAGCAGCGCGAACCGCACCGACCTGGCGTACGGCGCGAACATGATCGCCCGCCGCGCCACGTTCGCGGCCCCGCGCACCACCGTGGGGGCCTCGACGGCGCTGCCGCCGGACCGGGACACGACATCGGGGTCGAGCACGGCGACGAGCGCCTCGAAGTCCCCGCCGCGCGCGGCCGCCAGGAAGGCGTCCACGACCTCGCGGCGGACCGCCCCGGGGCCCGGCTCGGGCGCGACGCCCCGCACCCGGCGGCGGGCCCGGCTGGCGAGCTGCCGGGCGGCGGCCGGGGTGCGGTCCACGATGCGGGCGATCTCGTCGAACGGCACCGCGAACATGTCGTGCAGTACGAAGGCGAGCCGCTCGGCCGGGTCGAGCGTTTCGAGGACCACCAGCAGCGCGAGACCCACCGAGTCGGCGGTCAGCGCCTGCTGCTCCGGGTCCCCGCCGGGCTCGGGGACGGGCGCCGGACCGGGCTCGGGCGCCTCGGACGCCCCCGCTTCCAGGGGCTCCTCGCGGCGGACGCGGCGCGAACGGAGCATGTCCAGGCAGACCCGTCCGACCACGGTCGTCAGCCAGCCGCCCAGGTTCTCGATCGCCGCGCTGTCCGACCGGGAGAGCCGGATCCAGGCCTCCTGGACCGCGTCCTCCGCTTCGTTCGACGAGCCGAGCATCCGATGGGCCACGGCCTTCAGATGGGTGCGGTTCTCCTCGAACCGTGCCGCCAGGAACTCGATCTCGTCCACAGCCGTCCTCCCCGTGTCAGGTGTTCTCACCACGTTGACGTGGCAGCCCCGCCGGATGTGACCACCGTGCCCGGAGCCGTCGTGCGGGAAGCTGTCGTGCGGGGCGGACGGCTCAGCTCCACGGCAGCGACGCGCGGTGGCGCCAGTACGCCTCCGGCTCCTCCACCAGCGCGTCCAGCCGGGCGCGCCGCTCCTCGTCGAGGTCGAGGACGGCCGCGTGGAGGTTGCCGGCGAGCTGGGTGACGGTCGCGGCGCCGGAGAGCACGACCCCGGCCCACGGCTGGTGCAGCACCAGCGCCAGGGCCACCGCGTCGCTGCCCAGCCCCTCCTCCGTGGCGATCTCCCGCACCACGGCCGGGGCCTCCGTGCCCGCCAGCCGGCCGTTGGCCATGGCCTCCTTGACGATCACGGTGAGTCCGGCGGCGTGCGCGTCGGCCAGCGCCGGTCCGGCCGAGGTCTCCAGTGCGTTGTAGGTGGCCTGGACCGTACGGAAGAGGGGCTCGCCGTCGACCGTGACGGCGAGGGCGGCCCGGATGGCCTCGGCCTGCGCGGGCCCGCTGGTGGAGAGGCCGACGCTGACGCCTTCCGCGGCGAGCGCGGCGAGGCGGGCGTGCAGCTCCTTGTCCGTCAGGGCCGGGCTGTCCGCGGTGACGGAGTGGATCTGGTAGAGGTCGAGCCGGTCACCGAGCAGTTCGGCGGTCTCGGCGCGCTGACGCTCGTACGTGGCGAGGCTGTGGTCCTTGACCTCGTGCGCCTCGGCGTCGACATTCCAGTCGGCTGTGTAGGTGTAGCCCCACTTGCTCCCGATGACGACGTCGCGCACCTCGGGCCGGGCCGTCAGCCACTCGCCGAGGAACTCCTCGGAGCGGCCGTAGGAGCGGGCCGCGTCGAAGTAGCGGACGCCCTGGGCGTAGGCGGCGTCGAGCAGTTCGTGGGTGCGGGCGCGCAGCGCGTCGGCGGTGCGCTCGTCCGGCAGGTCGCGGTCACGGTGGAGATTGATGTAGCCGGGCCTGCCGACCGCTGCCAGGCCGAGTCCGATGTGGGCGGTCGGGGTGGTGGTGCCGGCCAGTCGGGCGAAGGGCATCGCGGGCTCCTCGTGTTCGGTGGGGCAACGCGGCCGGGGCCGTCCTGCCCCGGCCTGCCGCACAGGTCATGGGTGTTCACCTGCCCGGACCCGGCCCGGACAGGCCCCACCCGACCAACGTAGCCCGCGATGCCCGTCCGGCTACTTGCGGGCCGCGGCCCAGGCGTGCTGTGTCGCGAGGTCCTCCTTGACCTCGGCCAGCTGGACGGCGACGGCGGAGGGCGCTGTTCCGCCCCGGCCGTCGCGGGAGGCCAGCGCGCCGGCCACGTCCAGGACCGTGCGGACCTCGGGGGTGAGGTGCTCGGAGATCTTCGCGAACTGCTCGTCGGTCAGCTCGTCGAGCTCGATGCCGTGCCGCTCGCACTCCTTGACGCAACCGCCGGCGACCTCGTGCGCGACCCGGAACGGCACTCCCTGCTTGACCAGCCACTCCGCGATGTCGGTGGCGAGCGAGAAGCCGGCCGGGGCCAGCTCCTCCATGCGCGCGCGGTTGACGGTGAGCGTGGCCATCATGCCGGTGAAGGCGGGCAGCAGGACTTCGAGCTGGTCGCAGGAGTCGAAGACCGGCTCCTTGTCCTCCTGGAGGTCGCGGTTGTACGCGAGCGGCAGGGCCTTCAGCGTGGCCATCAGTCCGGTGAGGTTGCCGATGAGCCGTCCCGACTTGCCCCGTGCCAGTTCCGCGATGTCGGGGTTCTTCTTCTGCGGCATGATCGACGAGCCGGTGGAGAAGGCGTCGTGGAGGGTGACGAAGGAGAACTCCTTCGTGTTCCAGATGATGATCTCCTCCGCGATCCGGGAGAGATTGATGCCGATCATCGCGGTGATGAACGCGAACTCGGCGACGAAGTCCCGCGAGGCCGTGCCGTCGATGGAGTTGGCCACAGAGCCGCGCTCGAAGCCGAGGTCGGCCGCGACCGACTCCGGGTCGAGGCCGAGCGAGGAGCCGGCGAGTGCGCCCGAGCCGTACGGGGAGACGGCGGTCCGCTCGTCCCACTGGCGCAGCCGCTCGGAGTCCCGGGACAGGGGTTGCACATGGGCCAGGATGTGGTGGGCGAAGAGCACCGGCTGGGCGTGCTGGAGGTGCGTGCGGCCGGGCATGGCCACATCCGGGTGGGCCTCGGCGAGGCCGACCAGGGCGTCCTGGAGCTCGGCGAGGAGGCCGCCGATGATCCGGGCGTGGTCGCGCAGGTACATCCGGAAGAGCGTGGCGATCTGGTCGTTGCGGGAGCGTCCGGCCCGCAGCTTGCCGCCGAGGTCCGGGCCGAGCCGCTCCAGCAGGCCGCGCTCCAGGGCGGTGTGCACGTCCTCGTCCGCGATGGTGCCGGTGAACGAGCCGTCCGCGACGTCCGCCTCCAGCTGGTCGAGGCCGGCGGTCATCCGCTTCAGCTCGTCCTCCGTGAGCAGCCCCGCCTTGTTGAGGACCCGCGCGTGGGCGCGGGAGCCGGCGATGTCGTACGGCGCGAGGCGCCAGTCGAAGTGGACGGACGCGGACAGCCTGGCCAGCGCCTCGGCCGGGCCGTCCGCGAACCGGGCGCCCCAGAGGCGTACGTCGCTGTTGCCGTTGCCGTTGCTCACTGCGTGCTCCTCGGAAGAACAAGGGGGTGGATGTGCGACCGCCTCCCCGCGCGGGCGGCCGGGGAGGCGGTGACGTAACGGGGTGGGGTCAGTTCAGGTCACGTTGGGCGGCGATCTTCGACGAGAGGCCGAAGATCTCGATGAAGCCCTGCGCCTTGGACTGGTCGAAGGTGTCGCCCGAGTCGTAGGTGGCGAGGTTGAAGTCGTACAGCGACTCGCTGGACCGGCGGCCGGTGACGACGGCGCGGCCGGCGTGCAGGGTCATCCGGATGTCGCCGGTGACGTGCTGGTTGGCCTCGTCGATGAAGCCGTCCAGGGCGCGCTTGAGCGGGGAGAACCACAGGCCGTCGTAGACCAGCTCGCCCCAGCGCTGCTCGATCTGCCGCTTGTAGCGGGCCAGTTCGCGCTCGACGGTGACGCTCTCCAGCTCCTGGTGGGCGGTGATCAGCGCGATCGCGCCCGGCGCCTCGTACACCTCGCGGGACTTGATGCCGACGAGCCGGTCCTCGACCATGTCGATCCGGCCGACGCCCTGGCCGCCGGCCCGCTCGTTGAGCTGCTGGATGGCCTGGAGCACGGTGACCGGCGTGCCGTCGAGGGCGACCGGCACGCCCTCCTTGAAGGAGATGACGACCTCGTCGGCCTCGCGCGGGGTGGCGGGGTCGGCGGTGTACTCGTAGATGTCCTCGATCGGCGCGTTCCAGATGTCCTCCAGGAAGCCCGTCTCGACCGCGCGCCCGAAGACGTTCTGGTCGATGGAGTACGGGGACTTCCTGGTGGTCGCGATCGGGAGGTTCTTCTCCTCGCAGAAGGCGATCGCCCTGTCCCGGGTCATCGCGTAGTCGCGGACCGGGGCGATGCACTTCAGGCCGGGGCCGAGCGCCGAGATGCCCGCCTCGAAGCGGACCTGGTCGTTGCCCTTGCCGGTGCAGCCGTGCGCCACGACTCCGGCGCCGTGCTTCTCGGCGGCGGCGACCAGGTGCTTGACGATGGCAGGCCGGGAGAGCGCCGAGACCAGCGGGTAGCGGTCCATGTAGAGGGCGTTGGCCTTGATCGCCGGGAGGCAGTACTCCTCGGCGAACTCGTCCTTCGCGTCGGCGACCTCGGCCTCGACCGCACCGCAGGCGAGCGCCCGCTTGCGAATGACGTCCAGGTCCTCGCCGCCCTGGCCGACGTCCACCGCGACGGCGATGACCTCCGCGCCCGTCTCCTCCGCGATCCAGCCGATGGCGACGGAGGTGTCCAGGCCGCCCGAGTAGGCGAGTACGACGCGCTCGGTCACGGGTTTCTCCTCACGGTGCGCTCACTGACAGGTATAACTATGCGTTCCTCCGTATGGTTTGTCAAAGTTGCAGGTGAGGGGCGCCCCGAAAGCCCTCCTGGCATCGATATTCGCTGGTCGGCTGCCGCCGTCCCGCCTAGCATCGGCACCCGGCACACAGCAGGGGGCGGGCAGCCATGGCAACGGACTGGGCGGCGGCGGAACGACTGGCCCGCGGACTTCCGCTGCCGGAGGCCCTGGACGTCTCCTGCGCGCGGTCGTGGGTGACCCTCGACCTCGGGGTGCGCATCCTGGCGTGGGAGTTGCCGCACCTGCTTCCGGCGCACGCCTGGGCGGACGGGCGGCGGCTGCGGTGGGACCGGGACGCGCCCCTGCCGTCCGTCCGCCTGCGCGACCACCCCCCGTCCGAGAGCGAGCTGGCCCTCGCGCTGTGCCACCCGGACGGCAGGATCCGGGAGGCCGCCCTCGGCCGGGCGGCCGGGTCCGGGTCCCTGCTGCCCCTGGTGATCGTCCGGTGCGCGGACTGGGCGCAGCCGGTACGCGAACGGGCCAGGACCCTGCTGTCACGGGAGCCCGCGACCGCCCTCGTGCGGTGGGCCGGGCTGGTGCTGCTGCTCTCCGGGCGCACCCAGGGCCGATTCGCGCTGGACCTGCTCGGACGGGCGCTGAGCGAGGGGCCCGCCGCGTCGGTGGAGGCGGTGCTCGGCAGCGGCGACCGCGCCACCCGCCGGTTCGCCCACCGCATCGCGCTCGGCCGCGGGCTCCTCGCACCGGACAGGCTGGCCCGCATCGCGGCGAGCACCGACGACACGCCCCTCCAGGACCTGTGCGCGGACGAGGCGGTCGCCTCCATGGGTGAGGAGGACCAGGACGCCGTGGTGAACACGCTCCTGGCGGCCAGGGCCCCGCGCGTGCGCGCCGCGGGCGTCACCGCGCTGCGCCGCACCGGGCGGCACGGCGAGGCCCGCGACTTCCTCGCGGACCGGTCGGGCCCCGTCAGGGCCTGTGCCCGCTACGTGCTGCGGCAGGGCGGGGTGGACCCGCTGCCCCTGTACCGCGCGCTGTGCGCGGCTCCGGCCGAGCGCCCCGGGGCCTGCGCGGGGCTGGGCGAGTGCGGGGTGCCCGGCGACGCCGAGACGCTGTGGCCGCTGCTGGAGCATCCGCTGCCCGCCGTCCGCCTCCACACCGTCGCCGGTCTACGGGCCCTCGACGCCGTGACCCGCCAGCGGCTGACTCCCCTGCTCGACGACCCGTCATCCGCGGTCGTCCGCGCGGCCACCCGGGCGCTGCTGCCGGACGCGGCCGGCTTCTCCCGGGAGTGGCTGTACGACCGGGCGGCGGCGGGCCGGCCGCGTCCGGTGCGGGTGGCGGCGCTTCGGCTGCTGCGTGCGGCAGGCTACTCAGGTCCCACCGGCTGAAATCTCCCTGCCCGCGCGGGGCCCGGGGAAGATAATCGAACGCATGGGAAAGACATACGAACGCATCGACGGGCGGCTGCGGACCTTCATCGAGGAGCAGCACATCTTCTTCACGGCGACCGCGCCGCTGGACGGTGACGGCACGGTCAACCTCTCCCCCAAGGGCGTCAGCGGCTCCTTCGTGGTGCTGGACGAACAGCGCGTGGCGTACCTGGACTTCGCCGGGAGCAATGCGGAGACCGTGGCCCATCTGCGCGAGAACGGCCGGATCACCCTGATGTGGTGCGCCTTCCAGGGGCCGCCGACCATCGTGCGGGTGCACGGCAGAGGTGAGCCGGTCTTCCGCGACGACGACCGCTTCCCGGGTCTGCTCGGGAGGTTCGACGGGGTGGACGCCTCCCGGCACGGGCTGCGGGCGATCATCGTGGTGACCGCCGAGCTGATCCGGGACAGCTGCGGATACGCGGTCCCCTTCATGTCGTACAACGAGGACCGGCCGCTGCACGCCAAACGCTTCTCGCGTGACGACGACGACTCGCTCAGCGCCTACTTCGCCAAGAAGGACCACATCGCCACCAGCATCGACGGGCTGCCGGGACTGCCGCTCCCGCTGCCCGCCATGCCGCCCGCGCAGTGAGCGGTTGGGCCGTACGGAGCAGGCGCGCGGGTGGTGGCGCTCCGGCCGGTCTACGGTCCGGGACATGCGCAGATGTCTGGTCGCCGCTTCGGCACTCCTCGCCCTCACCGCCCTCGTCGGGGCCCGGCCGCCGGCGGACCCGCCGCTGCCCGGACGGCTGGCCGACACGGGCGGCGGCTCCCAGCTGATCACCGCGGAGGCCTCCGCCACCGGGGCCACCACGGGCACGGTCACCTGGTGGAGCAGGCGCTCCGGGCAGTGGGTGGCGGCCGGTTCCGCACCCGCCCGCTTCGGGGCCAACGGGCTGGCCGAGGGCGCCACGCGCAAGCAGGGCACGAACACCACGCCCACCGGGCTCTACGGACTGCCGTACGCCTTCGGGGTGGCGGCGGCCCCGCCCGGTACCCGCTACCCCTACCGCCGGGTCCACAACGGGTCCTGGTGGTGCCAGGACAACGCGGCGCGGGCGTACAACCGGTGGGTGGAGCCGCGGCCCGCCGACTGCCGCGCCTCCGAGGCCGAGCACCTGATCACGTATCCGGCGCAGTACGCCCGTGCGCTGCTCGTCGGCTTCAACTACGAACGTCCGGTGCGCGGGCGCGGAGCCGGAATCTTTCTGCACGTCAACGGGCGCGGTGCGACCGCCGGTTGCGTCTCCGTACCGGCGGCCGCGATGGACCGGATCCTGGCCTGGGCCGATCCCGCCCGTCATCCGCACCTCGCGATCGGGACCCGTTCCGGCCCGACCGCGATCACCCGCTACTGAGCCTCAGCGGTCGTTCTGCGCGAGCCGCAGCAGATGGTCGGCCAGCGCCTGTCCGCCCGCCGGGTCGCGGCTGATCAGCATCAGCGTGTCGTCCCCGGCGATGGTGCCGAGGATGTCGTGCAATTCGGCCTGGTCGATGGAGGAGGCGAGGAACTGGGCGGCGCCCGGAGGCGTGCGCAGCACCACGAGGTTGGCCGAGGCCTCCGCCGAGATGAGCAGTTCGGCGGAGAGGCGCCGCATCCGCTCCTCCTTCGCGGAGCCGCCGAGCGGTGCGTGCGGGGTGCGGAAACCGCCCTCGCTCGGCACCGCGTAGATCAGCTCGCCGCCGGTGTTGCGGATCTTCACCGCGCCCAGTTCGTCCAGGTCCCGGGAGAGCGTCGCCTGGGTGACGCTCAGTCCGTCGTCGCCGAGGAGCTTGGCCAGCTGGCTCTGCGAGCGCACCGGCAGCCGGTTCAGGATGTCCACGATCCGGCGGTGGCGTGCGGTGCGGGTCTGCGGCACGGACGGCCCGCCGTGCTCGGATTCCTGCGCCTCGGTCATCGTCGTCGCCTCATTCTCCGGAACGTCATTCTCCGGATCGTCCGTGTGCCGCGTCGAGTACGCCGGGAAGTGCCCGGAGGAACGTGTCCACCTCCGCGTCACCGATGATCAGGGGCGGCATCAGCCGTACGACATCGGGTGCGGGTGCGTTCACCAGGAGTCCGGCTCCCTGAGCCGCCTGCTGCACCTGGGGTGCGAGGGGCTCGGTGAGCACGATACCCAGCAGCAGCCCGGAGCCCCGGACATGGGAGACCAGGGGGTGTCCCAGTCCCTCCACGCCCTCGCGGATCCGCTCGCCGAGCCGCTTCACGTTGTCCAGCGCGCCATCGGCGGCCAGGGTGTCCAGGACCGCGAGTCCGGCGGCGCAGGCGACCGGGTTGCCGCCGAACGTCGTGCCGTGCTGGCCGGGCGACAGCAGCTCCGCGGCCGCGCCGAACGCCACGGTGGCGCCGATCGGCAGTCCGCCGCCGAGCCCCTTGGCGAGCGTGACGAGGTCGGGCTCCACGCCCTGGTGCTGCTGGTGCTCGAACCAGGTGCCGCACCGGCCGATGCCCGTCTGCACCTCGTCCAGGACCAGCAGGGTGCCGGTGGCCCGGGTGATCTCCCGGGCCGCCTCCAGGTAGCCCTTGGGCGGGACGACGACGCCGTTCTCGCCCTGGACCGGCTCGATGATCAGCAGCGCGGTCTCGGTGGTCACCGCGGCCCGCAGCGCCTCGGCGTCCCCGTACGGGACGTGCGTGACGTCGCCGGGCAGCGGGACGAACGGCTCGCGCTTCTTGGGCTGTCCGGTGAGCGCCAGGGCGCCCATCGTCCGGCCGTGGAAGCCGCCGTCGGTGGCGACCATGTGGGTACGCCCGGTCAGCCGGCCGATCTTGAACGCGGCCTCGTTGGCCTCGGCGCCCGAGTTGGAGAAGTAGACCTTCCCGGTGCGGCCGAAGAGCTGGAGCAGCCGCTCGGCGAGCGCGACGGGCGGTTCGGCGATGAAGAGGTTGGAGACGTGGCCGAGGGAGGCGATCTGGGCGGAGACCGCCTCGACGATCGCGGGGTGGGCGTGGCCCAGCGCGTTCACCGCGATGCCGCCGACGAAGTCGAGGTACCGGGTGCCGTCGGCGTCCCACACCTGGGCGCCCTCGCCGCGGACGAGGGACAGCTTCGGGGTGCCGTAGTTGTCCATCAGCGCGGTCTGCCAGCGCTGCGAGAGCTCGGCGTTGGTCATGCTTCCCCCTGTGCGTCGGGCACGACCATCGTGCCGATTCCCTCGTCGGTGAAGATCTCCAGCAGGATCGAGTGCTGGACCCGGCCGTCGATGACCCGGGCGGTCTCGACGCCGTTGCGCACGGCGTGCAGGCAGCCCTGCATCTTGGGCACCATGCCGCTGGAGAGCTCCGGCAGGAGCTTCTCCAGTTCGGTGGCCGTGAGGCGGCTGATCACGTCGTCGCTGTTGGGCCAGTCCTCGTAGAGGCCCTCGACGTCGGTGAGGACCATCAGCGTCTCGGCGTTGAGCGCGGCGGCGAGCGCGGCGGCCGCGGTGTCGGCGTTGACGTTGTAGACGTGGTTGTCCTCCGCCGAGCGGGCGATGGAGGAGATGACCGGGATGCGGCCGTCGTCCAGGAGTGCCTGGATGGCCCCGGTGTCGATGGCGGTGATCTCCCCGACCCGGCCGATGTCGACGGCCTCGCCGTCGATGACGGGCCGGTGCTGGATGGCGGTGATGGTGTGGGCGTCCTCGCCGGTCATGCCGACGGCGAGCGGCCCGTGCTGGTTGAGCAGGCCCACCAGCTCGCGCTGGACCTGTCCGGCGAGCACCATCCGTACGACGTCCATCGCCTCCGGCGTGGTGACGCGCAGTCCGGCCTTGAACTCGCTGACCAGGCCCTGCTTGTCGAGCTGGGCGCTGATCTGCGGGCCGCCGCCGTGCACGACGACGGGCTTGAGGCCCGCGTGCCGCAGGAAGACGACGTCCTGCGCGAAGGCGGCCTTCAGCTCCTCGTCGATCATGGCGTTGCCGCCGAACTTGATGACGACGGTCTTGCCGTTGTGCCGGGTCAGCCAGGGCAGCGCCTCGATGAGGATCTGCGCCTTCGGGAGTGCGGTGTGCTTCCGCGCGGTGGTCATGAGCTGTACGCGCTGTTCTCGTGGACGTAGTCCGCGGTGAGGTCGTTGGCCCAGATGACGGCCGACTCGGTGCCCGCGGCGAGGTCGGCGGTGATCCTGACCTCCCGGTAGCGCATGTCGACGAGGTCGCGGTCCTCGCCCACCCCACCGTTCTTGCAGACCCAGACGTCGTTGATGGCGACGTTCAGCTCGTCCGGCTCGAAGGCGGCCTTCGTCGTGCCGATGGCGGACAGCACCCGGCCCCAGTTGGGGTCCTCGCCGTGGATGGCGCACTTGAGGAGGTTGTTACGGGCGATGGAGCGGCCCACCTCGACGGCGTCGTCCTCGGTCGCGGCGTTGACGACCTCGATCCGGATGTCCTTGGACGCGCCTTCGGCGTCCCCGATCAGCTGCCGGGCCAGGTCGTCGCAGACGGTCCGCACGGCCTCGGCGAACTCCGCCTGCTCCGGGGTGATTCCGGAGGCGCCGGAGGCCAGCAGCAGCACGGTGTCGTTGGTGGACATGCAGCCGTCGGAGTCGACCCGGTCGAAGGTGGTGCGGGTGGCGGCGCGCAGCGCGGCGTCCAGTCCGGCGGTGTCCACGTCGGCGTCGGTGGTGAGCACGACGAGCATGGTGGCGAGGCCGGGGGCCAGCATGCCGGCGCCCTTGGCCATTCCGCCGACGGTCCAGCCCTCGCCGCCCGCGACGGCGGTCTTGTGCACGGTGTCGGTGGTCTTGATGGCGATGGCGGCCTTCTCGCCGCCGTGCTCGCTCAGGACCGCCGCGGCCTTCTCGATGCCCGGCAGGAGCTTGTCCATGGGGAGCAGCAGCCCGATGAGACCGGTCGAGGCGACGGCGATCTCGCCGGCGCTGTGGCCGCCCAGGACCTCGGCGGCCTTCTCGGCGGTGGTGTGGGTGTCCTGGAAGCCCTGAGGGCCCGTACAGGCGTTGGCGCCACCGGAGTTGAGGACGACGGCGGTCACCGCGCCGCCCTTGAGGACCTGCTCCGACCAGCGGACGGGAGCGGCCTTGACACGGTTGGAGGTGAAGACGCCCGCGGCGGCGCGACGCGGACCGTTGTTGACCACGAGGGCCAGGTCCGGGTTACCGCTGTCCTTGATTCCGGCGGCGATGCCCGCCGCCGAGAACCCCTGTGCTGCCGTGACGCTCACGGTGCGACTCCGATCGTGGAAAGACCTGTGTCCTCGGGGAGTCCGAGGGCGATGTTCATGCTCTGCAGGGCGCCGCCCGCGGTGCCCTTGGCGAGGTTGTCGATGGCGCTGATCACGATGACGCGGCCCGCCGCCTCGTCGTACGCGACCTGGATCTGGACGGCGTTGGAGCCGTACACGGCGGCGGTCGCGGGCCACTGCCCCTCGGGCAGCAGATCGACGAACGGCTCGTCCGCGAAGGCCTTCTCGTACGCGGCGCGCAGGGACTCGGCGCTCACGCCCGGCTTCGCCTTCGCGCTGCACGTGGCGAGGATGCCGCGGGGCATCGGCGCGAGGGTCGGCGTGAACGACACGGTGACCGGCTCACCGGCCGCCGCGCTGAGGTTCTGGATCATCTCGGGCGTGTGGCGGTGGACGCCGCCGACGCCGTACGGCGACATGTTGCCCATCACCTCGGAGCCGAGCAGATGCGGCTTGGCCGCCTTGCCCGCGCCGGAGGTTCCGGAGGCGGCGACGATCACGGCCTCGGGCTCGGCGAGCTGGGCGGCGTACGCCGGGAAGAGCGCGAGGGACACGGCGGTGGGGTAGCAGCCGGGCACCGCGATACGCTTGGTACCCGCCAGCCCGGCCCGCCCGCCGGGCAGTTCGGGCAGTCCGTACGGCCAGGTACCGGCGTGCGGCGAGGCGTAGAACTTCTCCCAGTCCGCGGCGTCCTTGAGCCGGAAGTCGGCCCCCATGTCCACCACGAGCACGTCGTCACCGAGCTGCTCCGCCACGGCGGCGGACTGCCCGTGCGGCAGCGCGAGAAAGACCACGTCGTGCCCGGCGAGCACCTCGGGCGTGGTCGGCTGAAGCACCCGCCCGGCGAGCGGCCGCAGGTGCGGCTGCAGCGCCCCGAGCGGCTGTCCCGCGTTGGAGTTCGCGGTGAGGGCCCCGATCTCGACCTCCGGGTGGACCAGGAGAAGACGCAGCAGTTCCCCGCCGGCGTATCCGCTCGCCCCTGCCACCGCTGCACGTACCACCATCGAAATCCTCCTCGTCGATGGCATGACTATACGCAGCGTCGCACTTTTATGCAAAGAATGAACCGGTTGGCGGATTCCCGGTGAGACTGAGCGTCCGAGTCGGCCCGCAGGGCAGCGGCTGCTCCATTGACCTGCTGAGCCTTCGGGGAAGTCGTACGGGAGGCGGGGCGAGCGGGCTGTTCCGGGGCACGAAGGTTGGGGTCCGTACTCCGGAAAACGAATCCCGGCCGGTGTGGTCGCACAGCTGCGCCCTGCGCTGGGTACTGCGCCACGGCGACCTTCAGGACGCCGGCTCTGTGGGCCTCTGACTTCGAGCCGCACTCCGACGTACGCCATGGCCACGAGCCCGGCTGTGCGCTGTCTCCGGACGGCCGGACGGTGTGGGTCTACCGGCCGGACGCGATGGCGGGACGCGGGGACGGGGACCAGTGGGTCGTGCACGATGCCGACAGTGGTGTGGTTGTCGCCCGCCGGGAGCTGGAGACGGTCGGGCACGGTGCCTTCCACCATGTGCATCCCGGGGACGGCAGCGTCTACCTCGACATCGGTGAGGGCCAGGACGGCTCCGTCATTCTCCGGGGTACGGGCGGAGCGGACAGTGAGCCGGAGTTCGTGACGTATCCGTGGCCGGACCGCTGCCTGATCGACCTCGCGCCGTCCGGGCAGCAGTTCATGACCGTGGACCACGGGCAGGCGGACGTCGCCTTCCACGACCACCCCGGCGGGGACGTGCTCTTCGTCCTCCCCGTGGAAGCCTTCGGGTACGACCCGGAGGAGTCCTTCGTGGAATGGAGCGGCGGCTACCTGACAGAGGACACGGCCGTCGTCACCCTGGGCGGTGAGGGTCAGGACGAGGATGAGTGGTTCCGCCACCACTTGGTCGACGTACGCACGGGCACGCTCAGCGGCGAACTCACCGTCGGGGTGAGCAACCCGTACGAGCTGGTTCTCCTGGGCGACGGCTCCTGGCTCACCGGCGGCCCCGGCGGCAGCCCGGTCCGTCGGTCCCGCGCTCCGCAGCCGTCCGCACCGGCGCGCCCGGCCGCATCAGCCCTTGCCCGCGAGAGGCAGAAGCGGTGACGGCGGATACCCGGGTGCCACTGACCCCTCGGGCGCCTGAAGGGCGCGTGGGGCCTGGGCAAGTAACACCGGACCGGCCATGAGCGTCAGCCACGCGCGGGAAGGGCGAGCCGGTCTCAGTTTCTGCGGTCGATCTTCTTCTCCCGCATCAGCTCCCGCAGCTCCGGCTCGGACAGCGGGTGCAGCGTGTCCAGGAGGCGGCGCAGCCCGGGTTCGTCCAGGGTCTGGCTGCTCACCTCGGCCTCCGCGCCGCGGAGGCGGCGGGTGAGGCTGATGGCGCTGCCGCCGGGGAAGGCGTGGACCGTGCGCATCCCGCCGTGCGCGTCCACCGTGCAGGAATCGCCCTTCCTCACCGGCTCTGGGCACCGGGCCGCAGGAGTGGGTGTCGGGCGCAGGTTGATGTCCGCGTACCCCGTGCTGTTCCGCCCGGTGGGGCGGTACTCGACCCTGAAGTAGCCGGGACCGGCCTCGGCGCGGGACAGCTCCATGCCGGCCGGCGCGGCGGCCAGGTAGAGCAGCTCAGCGTGTTCCCGGTAGCGCGCGACCTCCGCCTCGCGCTGCCGCTCCCGCGACTGTGCCGGACCGACGAAGCACCCGTAGGCCACCGCGGCCGCCAGCACGGCCACCGCCCCCAGCCGCACCCACCGGTGCGGCACGAAGAACGCCGCGGCCACCGCGTAGGGCACGCCCGTCAGCGCGAAGCGGGCGCCGGCGCTCCCGAAATCGACATCACGGCCGTAGGCGGCCAGCCCTGCCAGGACTCCGAGCGTGCCGAGGACGAAGACCGCAACCGCCCAGCCGAACCGCCGCGACGCGGTGTCGCACAGCGGCACCACGGCCCGCACCGGGATGCCCGTCACGGTCAGCAGGCCCACGGCGAGCGGCGCTCCGAGGACGAGGACCGGAACCGTCGCGGCGAACCCGCCGCCCCACGCCGAAGCCAGCAGCATGAACCCGAGCGCCGGCACCATAACCGCCATCGCCGCCCAGACCAGGAGGATATGAAGGGCCGTCAGCACGCGTCTGTCACTCGTCATGCCGCGGATCCTGGCAGGCGCCCCTCCCTCGTACATGAGTGCGCGTACTCAGCTCACACGCGACCGCCGGCAGACGCCGCTACTCGGTGAGGCTCTGGGTTCCCACGACGGACAGGAAGTCGAGGCGCTCCGCGTCACGGGTCCCGGGCTGTGCGGTGTAGACCATGACGCGCAGGCTGCTGCCCGCGACGTTCAGGACGTCGCAGTCGAGGGTGAGGGAGCCGACGTGGGGGTGATCGATGATTTTGCGGCCTGCTTCGTGTTCTGCGGCCGTGCCGCTTTCCCAGAGGCCGGCGAATTGGGCGCTGTGCGTGCGAAGTTTCTCAATCAGCGATTTCAGCGCGGGGTCGTGGGGGTATTGACCGCTGGTGCGTTTCAGATCGGCGGCCAGGAGTTCCCGGAGTTCTCCGTTCGACTGCGGAGTATGGCGCACGCGGGTTCTGGAACTGACGAAGGCCCGCCAGGCGGCATTCAGGTCTTCGCCGTGCCATTCGCCCATGAGGGCCGTGTAGAGGGGGTTGGCGAGGAGCTGGGTCCAGGCCGCGTCGTAGACGGCGACGGGGGTGGTGACGAGCCGGTCGAGGATGCGGTGAATGCCGGGTGTGAGGTGGCGGGGGATGAGGCCGGCGCCCGGCGGCGCCAGTCCTGCCAGGCGGAACAGGTGCTCCCGCTCACCCGGGGCGAGGCGGAGGGCGCGGGCGAGGGCCTCGACCACCTGGGAGGAGGGGTGGGTGGCCCGTCCCTGTTCGAGGCGGACGATGTAGTCGGCGGAGATGCCGGCGAGCTGGGAGAGCTCTTCCCGGCGCAGGCCGGGGGCGCGTCTGCGGCTCGTGGCGGGCAGGCCGACCGTTTCCGGGGTGACACGGTCGCGCCAGGCGCGCAGGGCCCCGCCCAGTTCTGTATGAACCATGTCGGCCATTGTGGCAAACCCGGACCGGCTCTTTCCTGGTACCGCGAGTCCCAGGAAAACGCGTCCGCTATCTGACAGCCGGAGAATGCCCCAGGCTGGTGGCACGGCGGAAACGCCGGCGGCGGAGAGAAACCCTGAGCCGGCAGCCGCAGACCGAAAGGAACACCCCCATGAGCAAGCTCGCTCTTGTCACCGGCGCGACCTCCGGCATCGGCCGGGCATTCGCCGAGCGCTTCGCCGCCGACGGCTACGACCTGATCGTCGTCGGCCGCCGCCGGGACCGTCTCGCGGCGTTCGCCTCCGGTCATCCCGGGGTGACGGTGCGCACGGTCGCCGCGGACCTGTCCACGGAGGAGGGCATCGACTCCGTCGCGGAGTACTGCGCCAATGAGCCACTGGACGTTCTGGTCAACAACGCCGGTGTCTCCCACTACATGCCGCTGGCCGAGCTGCCCGCCGACAAGGCCCGCGAACTGATCAACGTCAAGGTTCTCGCCCCCACCCTGCTGATGCGCGCCGCCGTCGGCGGGATGCAGCGGCGCGGCACCGGCGCCCTCATCAACGTCGCCGGGATGATCGCCTTCTCCGGCCCCGCCGACCCCTCGGTGATGCCGCGCCGCGCCGTGTACGCGGGTACCCTCGCCCACCTCGTGGCCATGACCCAGGCGCTCAGCGCCGAGCTGGCGGGCACGGGTGTCAGGGCCCATGTGGTCTGCCCCGGCGTCGTCGCCACCGAATTCCACTCCGCCCAGGGCCTGGACATGAGCACCGTGCCCCGCATGAGCGCCGAAGACCTCGTCACGGGCACTCTGCGCGGCCTGGAGCTCGGTGAGGTCGTCAGCGCCCCGGGCGTCGAGGATCCCGGGCTCCTCCAGGACGTCTTCGCCGCGGACCTGGCGGCCTTCGGTGGCCAGAGCCCGCAGCTGGCCACCCGGTACCGGAGCAGCTGATCCGGCACCCCGTCCGAGGTACGCGCCGCTCCCCGGCGGCCTCCGGGCCCCGTCAGGCCGCGGAGCGGGGGAGGCCGGTGGACCGGTACTCCTCCACGATCCGGTAGCCGACGCTCGTGTACAGGTTCATCGCCACCTCGTTGCCGCCCCAGACGGTGAACATCAGCACCGCGTCACCGGCCGCGAGCGTCGCCTGTTCGCCGGCCGCCATCGCGGCCCGGCCGTACCCGTTGCCCCGGTACCGCTCGTCGATGTGGAGCGAGTAGCCGTACGTGACTCCCGGGAGGTGCCCGTGCTTCAGCCAGCCGGTGCCGATCGGCTCACCCGCCACCTCAATGACCAGGAGCGTGGTCCCGGGCGTCGCCAGGCCCTCGGGAATCAGCTTCGCGAAGTCGTCGTCGGACTTGCGCGCGGCGTCCTCGGGGCTCTTGGCCCCCGACCGGACGATGTCATCGACGTAGGCGAGCTTCTCGGCGGCCAGCCACTCGGGGTATTCGGCCGGCGTCATCGGCCGTGCGCTGACGCCGTCGACCGGTTCCGGCGGGGAGGCGATGCGCCGCGCCCTGAGCTGACCCCGGACGCCGTACCCGTCGAACAGTGAGCCGACGGGCTCGGTGATCCGGATGCCCATCCGGCCCGCGCCGCGCTCCGCGCACCATTCCTCCGCCCAGTCCCTGGCGGCTTCCTCGTACCCCTGGCCCGCGTGGTCCGCCTCGACGCGGAGGTCGACTATGCGCCCCGTGGGCACCCCGCCGTCGTCCTCCACGGACACCGCGACGTATCCCACCCGCGTCCCGGCGTGGGTGATCCCGGCGACGGTCCGGTCGCCGGGCTTGCCGCGCATCTCCTCGATGGTCCGCTGCGTCGCCGCGTCACCGAGCCCGGCCGCCAGGAGCGTGGCGGTCAGCCGCCGCTCGAAGTCCTTCTGCCAATCCGCGCTGTCGCCAAGGGCGTTGAATTCTGTCACCCGGTCACACTAGGGCGTGCCCCCGCTCTCCTCGCCGCTCTCCCTGTTGGCGCGGTCGATCTCGGCCATGTGCTCCTCCGCCCAGGCACGCACCATGGCCAGCGGTTCCTCCAGGGACAGGCCGAGCGGGGTGAGCCGGTAGTGGACGCGTGGCGGCACCGTCGGCTCCACCCGGCGCTCGGCCAGACCGTCGCGGGTCAGCCCCTGGAGGGTGGCGGACAGCATCTTCTGCGAGATACCGGGCATCCTGCGCCGCAGCTCCGCGAAGCGCACCTCCCCCGGGGACGCCTCCGCCAGCACTTTGACGGCCATCGACATCCACTTCGTGCCGATCCGGTCGAGCAGGCCGCGGGTCGGGCACTTCGGGTCGAACAGGTCTCCGCGACCGCCCTGCGGGGACCGTCGCGCCGTAGAGGTCACCTGGAGCTCACCACCTGAGGCGGAAGTGCCGTCTTGGCACCCCCGTAGTAGTTACCTATCGTTTTGTAGTCACCAATAGTAACCACGCTCAGTGGCCCACGAGCCGCACCGCCCGAGCCGATCCGGAGTCCACCGTGCCCGTCCCGCCGAATCCCCTCCCCCGCCCCCACCGGCCCGGCACCGAGCTCCGGCGGGTCACGGCCAACGGCATCGAGATCAACGTGGCCATCGCGGGCAAGGGGCCGGCCGTCCTGCTGCTGCACGGGTTCCCGCACACCTGGCGGCTGTGGACCCACGTCATGGACGGCCTGGCGGACCGGTTCCGGGTCATCGCACCGGATCTGCGGGGGTTCGGCGCGAGCACCCGGGCCGTGGACGGCTACGACGCGGGCACGCTCGCCGCTGACGCCGAGGCCCTGCTCCACGCGCTGGGGGAGAGTTCGGCGGCCGTCGTCTCCATCGACGCGGGCGCGCCGCCGGCCTTTCTGCTCGCCATGCGCCGCCCCGGTCTCGTCCGGCAGCTGGTGGTCATGGAGTCGCTGCTGGGCACGCTTGCGGGCGCCGAGGAATTCCTCGCCCAGGGGCCGCCGTGGTGGTTCGGCTTCCACCGCGAGCCCGGTCTCGCGGAATCCGTACTCAGCGGGAACGAGGACCGGTACATCGACTGGTTCCTCGACGAGGGCACGCTCGGGCAGGGCGTGGAGCCCGCCCTGCGTGCGGCCTTCCTCGACGCCTTCAGCGGGAGCGAGGCCCTGCGGTGCGCCTTCTCGTACTACCGCGCGCTGCCGTCGAGCGCCGGGCAGATCCTGGACGCCACCCGCGGGGGCCGGCTGACCGTGCCCACCCTGGCCATCGGCGCCCGGCCCGTCGGCAGGGCGCTCGAACAACAGCTGCGACCGGTGACCGACCACCTCGTCGGCCGGCTCGTCGAGGACTGCGGGCACATCATCCCGCTGCACCGGCCGGACGAGCTGCTGCGCCTTCTGGATCCGTTCCTCATGTCAGCCGGAGCATCGGCCGGTGCGTCGGCCGGGGTACCCCTGGACACGACACGTCGCTGAGCTGTGACCCGTACCCGTGGGGTCCCGCCGCGTACCCTCGTTTCCCATGCCAGCCCCCCGCCTGCACCACGTCGCGGTGCTCGTCCTCGACGGCGCGAAGCCGCTCGACGTCGGCATTCCCGCCCAGGTGTTCACGACCCGCGCGAGCATGCCGTACGAGGTGCGGGTGTGCGGTGCGGCGCCCGGTCTCGTGGCCGGCGGCGACGGCCTCTCGTACTACGTCACCCACGGGCTCGACGCGCTCGGCTGGGCCGACATCGTCTTCGTGCCCGGCTACCGGCTCCCCGACCGTGACGACCCGCCGCGGCCGGTCATCGACGCGCTGATCGCCGCCCACGACCGGGGCGCGCGCCTCGCCGCCATCTCCACCGGGGCGTTCGCGCTCGCCGCCACCGGCCTCCTCGACGGCCGGCGCGCCACGACGCACTGGCACTACACGCGGGCGCTCGCCGCGAAGTACCCGCTCGTCCGGGTCGACGAGAACGTCCTGTTCGTCGACGAGGGCGGGGTGCTGACCTCTGCGGGCGCCGCCTCCGGCATCGACCTGTGCCTGCACGTGCTGCGCGGCGACCTCGGGGTGGCCGCGTCCAACCACGCGGCCCGGCGCCTGGTCGCGGCGCCCTACCGCAGCGGCGGACAGGCCCAGTACGTGCCGCGCAGCGTGCCCGAGCCGCTCGGGGAACGGTTCGCCGCCACCCGTGAGTGGGCGCTGCACCGGCTGGGCGAACCCCTCACCCTGGACGCGCTGGCCCGGCACGCGGCGGTGTCGCCCCGGACGTTCTCGCGGCGGTTCACCGAGGACACCGGGTACACCCCGATGCAGTGGGTCATGCGTGCCCGGATCGATGTGGCCCGCGAGCTGCTGGAGCGTTCGGAGCGGGGCGTCGAGCAGATCGCGGCCGATGTCGGGCTCGGCACCGGCGCGAATCTGCGGCTGCACTTCCAGCGCATCCTCGGCACCACTCCGAGCGAGTACCGGCGCACCTTCGCACCGGGCGAATAGCCCGCGCGGGGTCTGGCGGGATCCTTACGGACCATGGCGATCACGCCGCTGTCAGAGGGTTCCGGCGAGCGCGATGCTGGAAGCGAGGAGAAAGGGACTCTCACATGACTCGCATCGCCATCAACGGATTCGGCCGCATCGGACGCAACGTGCTGCGCGCGCTGCTGGAACGCGAAAGCGACCTCGAAATCGTCGCCGTCAACGACCTCGCGGAGCCCGCCGCGCTGGCACGGCTGCTCAGGTTCGACAGCACCGCTGGCCGGCTCGGACGTCCGGTGAGCGTGGACGGGGACACCCTCGTCGTGGACGGCCGCCGCATCAAGGTGCTCGCCGAGCGCGAACCGGGACAGCTGCCGTGGACCGAGCTCGGCGTCGACATCGCGCTGGAGGCGACGGGCCGCTTCACCTCCGCCAAGGCCGCCCGCGCGCATCTCGACGCGGGTGCGAAGAGGGTGCTCGTCGCCGCGCCGTCGGACGGCGCGGACGTCACGCTCGCCTACGGCGTCAACACCGACGCGTACGACCCGGCCCTGCACACCGTCGTCTCGAACGCGTCGTGCACCACCAACGCCCTCGCGCCGCTGGCTGCCGTGCTCGACGAGCTCGCCGGCATCGAGCACGCCTTCATGACGACGGTGCACGCCTACACGCAGGAGCAGAACCTCCAGGACGGCCCGCACCGCGACGCCCGTCGCGCCCGCGCCGCCGGGATCAACATCGTGCCGACGACGACGGGCGCCGCCAAGGCGATCGGCCTGGTGCTGCCCAACCTGGACGGCAAGCTGTCGGGCGACTCCATCCGCGTACCGGTTCCGGTGGGCTCGATCGTCGAGCTGAACACCACCGTGGCCCGCGATGTGACGCGCGACGAGGTGCTGGAGGCGTACCGGGCCGCCGCGCAGGGACCGCTGGCAGGGGTGCTCGAATACTCGGAGGACGCGCTGGTGTCGTCCGACATCACGGGCAACCCGGCCTCGTCGATCTTCGACTCGGCCCTCACCCGGGTCGAAGGCCGCCACATCAAGGTGTCCGCCTGGTACGACAACGAGTGGGGCTTCTCGAACCGCGTGATCGACACGCTGACGCTGCTCGCCACTCGCTGAGCCGGGGCGGGGAACGGGGGGCGGGGGCGGTTTCGGCCGCCCCCGTCAGCGCCTCGTGACGGCGCGCGTCGTCAGGACGTGACGGCGCCCGGTGTCAGGAGCGGCCCTGCTCCTTGCCGCTGCGCTCGGCGTTCCGCTCCTTGATGCGCACCGTCTCCTTGCGGACGTCGGCCTGGGTGGCGCGCTCCTTGCGCAGCCACTCGGGGTCGTCCTGCTTCAGGGCTTCGATCTGCTCCGTGGTGAGCGCGTCCGTGACGCCACCGCGCGCGAGACCGGAGATGGAGACGCCGAGCTTGGCGGCGACCACCGGCCGGGGGTGCGGGCCATTGCGTCGCAGTTCCTGCAGCCACTCGGGCGGATCGGACTGGAGGGCCGCCAGCTCGGCGCGCGAGACGACACCCTCCTGGAACTCGGCGGGTGTGGCTTCGAGGTACACACCCAGTTTCTTCGCCGCGGTCGCGGGCTTCATTGTCTGGGTGGTCTGGTGCGACGTCATGGGGTCAAGAGTATCGAGCGTGTGCGCCACCGCTGACCACGACCGGTAACCTGGCGGGGTGACAGGCTCGGAAGCAACCCCTTCGTTCCGGCTCGCGTACGTCCCCGGGGTGACCCCCACCAAGTGGGTGCGGATCTGGAACGAGCGCCTGCCCGACGTCCCCCTCTCCCTCGTCGCGGTGCCCGCCGCGGAGGCCTCTGGCCTGCTGCTCGACGGCGGCGCCGACGCGGGTTTCGTACGGCTGCCGGTGGACCGGGCGGACCTCAGCGCGATCCCCCTCTACACCGAGGCGACCGTGGTCGTGATCTCCAAGGACCACGTGGTGGCGGCGGTGGACGAGATCTCCGTCGAGGATCTGGCCGACGAGATCGTGCTGCACCCGCTGGACGACGTCCTCGGCTGGGAGCAGTTGCCCGGACGGCCCGCGATCGAGCGTCCCGCCACGACGGCGGACGCGATCGAGCTGGTGGCGGCCGGGGTGGGCGTTCTCGCCGTCCCGCAGTCGCTCGCCCGCCTGCACCACCGCAAGGACCTGACGTACCGGCCGCTCTCCGGCGCCCCCGAGTCGCGCATCGCGCTGTCGTGGCCGGAGGACCGGACCACCGATCTGGTGGAGGACTTCATCGGGATCGTCCGGGGCCGGACGGTGAACAGCACCAGGGGCCGCGGTACGCCGCCCGCGGAGAAGCCGAAGCGCAAGGCCCCGGAGACCGGTGGCGCCCGGCGCAAGCCCGCGGCCGGTGCGGGAGCGGGGAAGGGCGCCCGGGGCGGTTCCGGTGGCGCGAAGGGGGCCAGGGGCGGCACCCGGGGCGCGAAGGGCGCTGCGGGCGCCAAGCGCGGAAAGCCCCGCAAGCGGCCGTAACGCCCCGGTTGTCAGACCCGGCTGGCACGATCGGTGATCATGACGCACACCGAACGCGCGATGCCGCCCCTGAACGCCGACGAGCGCACCAATCTGGAGAGCTGGCTCGACTTCTACCGGGCCACCGTGGCAATGAAATGCGAGGGCCTGGCCGACGAGCAGGTCCGGGAGACCTCCGTCGCGCCGTCGTCGCTGACGCTGCTGGGGCTGGTCCAGCACCTGACCGAGGTCGAGCGGAACTGGTTCCGCCGGGTGCTCGCCGCGGAGGACGCCCCGCCCACGCACACCGCACCGGCCGGTTCCGGTGGGCACGACGGCGGTTTCGAGGTCTCCGCCGACGCCTCCTTCGCACAGTCCCTCGCGGCGTGGCGGGACGAGGTCGCCCTGTCCCGTGCCAACTGTGCGGCGCGGGCGCTGGAGGGCACCGTTCCCTTCATGGGCGGCGAGGTGAGCCTGCGGTGGATCTACACCCACATGATCGGCGAGTACGCCCGCCACAGCGGCCACGCCGACCTGCTGCGCGAGCGGATCGACGGCAGTACCGGGGTGTGACGGCGAGGCACGGCGGCGGGTCCGGGGCCGCCGCCGCGTGGGCCGTACGCGTGGACCACATGCACCCGGCCCGTCACCCGTGAGCGGTCCTTGACCGCGCCCGCCCGTCGGGGCCGCGCGGCCGGATGTCAGGATGGTTCCATGACGAGCAAGGTTTACTTCGACATCACCATTGACGACCAGCCCGCCGGGCGGATCGTCTTCAACCTGTACGACGAGGTCGTTCCCAAGACCGCGGAGAACTTCCGCCAGCTGGCGACCGGCGAGCACGGCTTCGGCTACAAGGGTTCGTCCTTCCACCGGGTCATCCCGGAGTTCATGCTCCAGGGCGGCGACTTCACCCGGGGCGACGGCACCGGCGGCAAGAGCATCTACGGCCCGAAGTTCGCGGACGAGAACTTCAAGCTGGCGCACACCAAGCCCGGTCTGCTCTCCATGGCGAACAGCGGCCCGAACTCGAACGGTTCGCAGTTCTTCATCACGACCATCGTGACCTCGTGGCTGGACGGCAAGCACGTGGTGTTCGGCGAGGTCGCCGACCAGCAGAGCATGGACCTGGTCACCAAGATCGAGGGGCTCGGCTCGCAGAGCGGCCGGACCAAGTCGAAGGTCACCATCGCGGACTCCGGGGTTCTCTGATCCCGACCCGCTGGCTGAACAGCTGACCGGACGCGCCGGCCGACGAACACCGTCGGCCGGCGCGTTCGTCGTATCCGGGACCCACCGCACCCCACTGTCAACGGAAGGTTGACACCTCCCCCACTGTCAACCTAAGGTTGACACATGACGAAACCAGTCGGCCCCACGCATCCGGTCCGCCTCGACGACCTCATCGAAGCCATCAAGAAGGTCCACCCCGACGCCCTGGACCAGCTCCAGGACGCCGTCATCGCCGCCGACCACCTCGGCGACGTCGCAGACCACCTGATCGGCCACTTCGTGGACCAGGCCCGGCGCTCCGGCGCCTCCTGGACGGAGATCGGCAAGAGCATGGGGGTCACCCGGCAGGCGGCGCAGAAGCGGTTCGTCGCCAAGAATCCCGGCGAGCCGAGCGAACTCGACCCGAGCCAGGGCTTCGGCCGCTTCACCCCGCGCGCCAAGAACGTCGTGATGGCCTCCCAGAACGAGGCGCGCGCCGCGGGCAACAGCGAGATCGGCACGGAGCACCTCGTACTCGGGCTGCTCAGCGAGCCGGAAGCGCTCGCGGCGGCGTTCATCAAGGCGCAGGTGGTGACCCTGGACACCGTCCGCCAGGCCGCCACGGCCGCGCTCCCGGCGGCCTCGGAAGAGGAGCTGCCCGAACTCCTCCCCTACAACGCCGACGCCCGCAAGGCGCTCGAACTCACCTTCCGCGAGGCGCTGCGACTGGGGCACAACTACATCGGGACCGAGCACATCCTGCTCGCCCTGCTGGAGTACGAGGACGGCGCCGGGCTGCTGACCGGCCTCGGTATCGACAAGGCGACCACGGAGGCGGCCGTCGTCGAGGCGCTCACACTCATCGTCGCCGCACAGGAAAAGGACTGACCTGCGGGGTCCGGCCGGCCACGGCTGACCGGCCGGACCGGGCGGCGCGTACCGGGCGGCGCGTACCGGCCGTGCGGCGGAACGGGCAGCTCCGCCGCACGTGTCGCGGCCCCGGCTCCCGCGGCTCCCTCTACGTTCTCGAATTGGACACAGGGGACGCGGCGCCGTTGGACACGGGGGACGCGGCGCGCCCCGGCTGAACGGCCCGTCCCTTCCTCCGGGAGAACGCATGGCCCCGCCCAGCAGCAGCACGTACGCGGCACCGGCGAAACCGCGCGGAGGGTGGCTGCTCAGGCTGGGCGAATGGTGCGCCCGCCACTTCGTCGTGGTGATCATCGCCTGGCTGATCGCCCTCGGCGGGCTGCACGCTCTCCAGAGCGCGTTCGGGGGGACGTACTCGGACGACTTCAACCTGCCCGGCACCCAGTCGAACACCGGGGCCGAGCTGCTGAAGGCGCACGATCCGGCCGCGGGCGGCACCGGTGCCCAGGTGGTCCTGCACGATGCGGCCAAGCCCCTGACCGACGACCGGAGCCAGGTCGACCAGGTGGTGGGCAGCCTGCAGAAGCTGCCGCACGTGCTGTCCGCCCAGAACCCGTTGCCGTCGTCGTCCTCGTCGACGTCGACGTCGACGTCGCTGTCCAAGGACGGCAATACCGGGTACATCACCGTGCGGTTCGACGTGAACCCGACCTCGCTGGGCGACAGCTACCTCCACCGGGTCGACACGGCGGTGAAACCGCTGCGCACCGCCGGGGTCGACGTCGAGTACGGCGGGCCGCTGGGCGAGCTCGCCCGGCCCGAGACCAAGGACCTGACGAGCGAGGCGATCGGTTTCGCCGTCGCGGTGGTCGTGCTGCTCATCGGGTTCGGCAGCGTCATCGCCGCCGGAGTCCCGCTGTTGACCGCGCTCATCGGCGTGATCGTCGGGCTGAGCGTCCTGTCGCTGGTGGCCGCGGCCACCACGTTCGCCGGCGTCTCCCCCACGCTCGCCACCATGATCGGGCTGGGGGTCGGCATCGACTACGCCCTGTTCCTGATCACCCGCCACCGCCAGCTCGTCATGGACGGCCGCGACCCGGTCCGGGCCGCCGGCCGGGCCGTGGCCACCAGCGGGCGCGCCGTGCTGGTCTCCGGCTGCACCGTCATCGTGGCGCTGGCCGGGCTGTACGTGTCCCGGGTGAGCTTCATCGGCAAGCTGGGGGCGGCCGCCGCGGTCACCGTCATCACCGCGGTCATCGGTGCGATCACCCTGGTCCCCGCCCTGCTGGGCCTCATCGGCAGGCGGATCGACCGCTACCGGGTCCGGCCGACGGTCGCGGAGGGCGGGGCCGTGCCCGGTACCCCGTCACAGGGCGGCTGGCACCGCTACGCCCGGCGGGTGGAACGGCGGCCCTGGTGGTTCCTGCTCGCGGGGCTCGTCGTGGTCGGAGTCCTGGCGGTCCCGCTGTTCTCCATCCGCCTCGGGCACATCGACGACGGGGCCGATCCGGCGAGCTTCACCGACCGGCGCGCCTTCGACCTGATCTCCGCCGGTTTCGGGCCGGGCGCCAACGGCCCCTTCACCCTGGTCGTCGACCAGCGGGGGGTGGCCGACGACGACCGCGCGGCGCTGGCGGACAACCTCCAGAAGGCGCTCACCGGCGTCCCCGGCGCGGCCGACGTGAGCCCGCTCACGGCGACGCCGGACGGTGACCTCCTCGTCGGCACCGCCGTCCCGGCGCGGGCCCCGCAGGACGCGGGCACGACCAGCCTCTTCAACCACCTCAAGGACGACGTGCTGCCGAAGGGGGTGTCCGGCACGAACGCCTCCACGTACGTGACCGGTACGACCGCCGCCCAGGAGGACTTCCTCGACATCATCGTCAGCCGGCTCCCGCTGATCATCGCCGTCGTGGTCGCGCTGGCCTTCGTCATCATCCTGATCGTGTTCCGCGGCGTGCTGGTCGCGCTGAAGGCCGCCGTCCTCAACCTGCTGTCGATCGCGGCCTCCTACGGGGTGGTGGTGGCGGTCTTCCAGTGGGGGTGGGGAGGGCCGTCGCTGGGCGTGTCGGGGACGGTGCCCATCGAGAGCTACGTACCGATGATGATGTTCGCGATCGTCTTCGGCCTGAGCATGGACTACGAGGTGTTCCTGATCACCCGCGTGCACGAGGCCTGGCAGCGCACGGGGGACAGCAAGGACTCGGTGGCGCACGGGCTGGAGATCACCGCCCGGGTGATCACCTGTGCCGCGCTCATCATGGTCAGCGTGTTCGGCGCCTTCATCCTCAGCGACACCGTCGTCATCAAGATGCTGGGCCTCGGGCTGGCGGTCAGCGTGCTCATCGACGCCACGGTCGTCCGGCTGCTGCTGGTGCCCGCCGTGATGACACTGCTGGGCCGCGGCGCCTGGTGGATTCCCGGATGGCTGGACCGGGTGCTTCCGCACATCGACACCGAGGGCGAGCCGGCCCCACCGCCGGCCGCACCGTGACGGGCGACGGGCGACGGGCGACGGGGCACGGGCGACAGGTCACGGTGACACGTCCCGGACGGGCCGGGAGGCCGGTGCCCCGACGCCGTCATCGGGCCCCGGTTTCGAGGCAGAGGCTCCAGCGGCGGGGCAGGCCGGTCAGCGTGACGGTGGAGAGCGGGCGGACGTCGACGTTCCAGTACGTCGAGGGCGGCGCCCGCAGCGCGTACACCAGGGCGGCCCGTACGACGGCGGGTTCGGCGACAGCGACGATCAGCCCGTCGCAGGCGGGCCGGGTGTCGAGCCAGCCGCCTATCCGGGAGATGAACGCGAGCAGCGTCTCCCCGCCGTGCGGCGCGGAGCGCGGGTCCGCGAGCCAGGCGTCCACGGCCGCGGGCTCGCGCGCGGTGACGTCGGCGAGGGTGAGTCCGCGCCACCGGCCCATGTCGCAGTCGCGCAGGGCGGGCTGGACCATCGGCGCGAAGCCGAGTGCCTGTCCGGTGGCACGGCTGCGGGCGGTCGGCGAGCAGTAGCGCAGCTCGGCCGCCCCCAGGGGCAGCAGGGTGGGGGCGGCGAACTGCACCTCGTGCCAGCCGGTCTCGTCGAGCGGCCGGTCGTCTTCGAAGCGCTCACCGAGCAGGGAGGAGTTGCGCGCCGCGGCGACGAGTGAGACTCGAACACTCATGGCCGCGATCGTGGAGCCGTTCGCCCGGCAGGTCAAGAGCGCGGCCGGAAGCGCTTCCGGATCAGCCGAGCTTCAGGGACATCCACTTCTCCGGGCTGTCCAGCGGCTTGAAACCGACCTTCTCGTACACGCCGTGGGCGTCGTCCGTGGCGAGCACGATCGTCCGGACGCCGGCCTCGGCGAGGTGATCGCGCGCCGCCTTGACCATGCTCGCGCCGAGTCCGTGGCCGCGGGCTGCGCGGTCGACGTACACGTCGCAGACCCAGCCGAAGGTGGCGTGGTCGGTCACCACCCTGGCGTAGCCGACCTGTTCGCCCGACGTGAGGTCGTAGGCGCCGAAGTTGAGTGAGCCGGCGATGGCCAGATCCTGGCGCTCACGGGGCCGCCCGAGTGCCCAATATGCCTCGTTGGACAGCCAGTTGTGAATCCTGGCGGCGTCCAGCCGGGACGGTTCGGACGATATCTCGTAACGCTGCTGGGGAGTTTCCGTCATCCTCCGAGCGTAGCCTCCGGCGCGTCGAGGGCGTCCTCCCAGGCGGTCCGCAGCCGTCGCACGCCCTCCGCGATCTCGGCCGTCCCGGCGACGGCCGCGTAGCTCAACCGGACGTGGGGCGCCGGTGGTTCGGCGCAGAAGTACGGCCGTCCCGGCGCGATGGCGACGCCCGCCCGCAGGGCCGCCGAGACCATGGCGGACTCGTCGGCACCGCCCCCCGTGCCGGGCAGGCCCACCCAGAGGCTGCCGCCGCCCGCCGGGATGTGCGGGACCGCGAGCGCGGGCAGCTCACTGCGCAGCGCCGCCGTCAGCGCGGTGCGGCGGGTCCGCAGCTCGGTGGACAGCGACCGCAGATGACGGCTCCAGGTCGGTGTGCCGACGAGTTCGAGCGCGGCCTCCTGAATCGGCCGGGGGACGAAGAAGCTGTCGACGACCTGGATCGCGCGCAGCCGTTCGAGTACCGGGCCGCGCGCGGCGAGGGCTCCCACCCTGAGGCTGGGTGAGGTCACCTTGGTGAGGGAGCAGACATGGACGACGACTCCGTCGGGGTCGTCCGCGGCCAGCGGCGGCGGCAGCGGTCCGGCGTCGTCGTGGACGAGCCGTCGGGCGAAGTCGTCCTCGACGATGAACGCTCCCGCCTCCCTGGCGATCCGGACGGCCTCGGCGCGCCTGGCGCGGGCGAGGACGGCGCCGGTCGGGTTCTGGAACAGCGGCTGGCAGACGAAGACCCGCGCGCCGGTGGCCCGGAACGCGGCGGCGAGCAGATCGGGCCGCACCCCGTCGGTGTCGGCCGGTACGGGTACGGGCCGCAGTCCGGTGGCCCGCGCCACCGCCAGCATGCCCGGGTAGGTGGGCGATTCGACGAGCACCGGGGCGCCTGGCGGGGCGAGCGCCCGCAGCGCGGTGGCCAGCGCGCTCTGGCCCCCGGCGGTGATCAGCACGTCGGCGGCGGTGAGTGCGGGCCCGATCTCGTGGGCGAACCAGGCGCGCAGTTCGGTCAGCCCGTCGGTGGGCGGGCGGCCCCAGGCACCGGGACGCCGGCCGGCCCGCGCGAGGGCGGCGGCGAGGGCGCGTTCCGGCTGGAGCGAGCTGTGCAGATAGCCGCCGTTGAACTCGACGACGCCGGTGGCCGGTGCCGCCAGGGTGGCCAGTACGCCGGAGGCGTCGACGCTGCGGGGTACGGCCTCGGGGCCTCCGTCGCCGCTGAGTGACACCTCCTGCCACGAGGTGTCGCCGGCCGGCGGCGCGGCGCCGCGGGGCTGCGCCCGGAACGCGCCGGAGCCGGGACGGGTGACGACGAGCCCTTCAGCGGCGAGCTGCGCGATGGCTCGCGAGACGGTCACGGGACTCGCCCGGAAGCGCTCCACCAGGGCACGGCTGGACGGCAGCTTCTCACCGGGTGAGTAGCGGTTCAGCTCGCTCCGCAGAGAACCGGCCAGATCAGCCACGCTGCTACGCTCACGCATGAAAGCAGAGGATAGCGCTACTCCCAGCAGCACGATAGCGGTCGGATCCCCGGCGGACGGCACGGACCGCGCCCACGCACCGGACACACCGGACGCTCCGAACGCGCCGGACACACCGGTCGCACCGGGCAGCGGCCCCGGGGCACGGCGGGCGGGGCTGAACGGCACGGTGCTCGCCGGGCTCGGGGTGCTCGCCTTCTCCCTGACCTTCCCCTCCACCGCGTGGGGCCTGGAGAGCTTCGGCCCCTGGTCCCTGGTGGCGTTGCGCAGTCTGCTGGCCGCCGCGATCGCGGGCGGCGTGCTCCTCGCGACGCGGGTGCGGGTGCCGGAGCGCCGGCACTGGGCCGGGCTCGCCGTCGTCGCGGGCGGGGTGGTGGTGGGGTTCCCGCTGCTGACCACGCTCGCGCTGCAGACCTCGACGACCTCGCACGCGGCCGTGGTGGTGGGGCTGCTGCCGCTGACCACGGCGGTGTTCTCCTCACTGCGGACCGGATCGCGGCCCTCCCGTACGTTCTGGACCGCGGCGGTGACCGGCGCCGGTGTGGTGATCGTCTTCACCGTGCTGCAGAGCGGCGGCACGGTCTCGGCCGGGGACCTCTTCCTGTTCGGCGCGCTGCTGGTGTGCGCGGCCGGGTACACGGAGGGCGGCAGGCTGGCGAAGGTCATGCCGGGCTGGCAGGTGATCGGCTGGGCGCTGATCCTCACGCTGCCGCTCGCCGTGGCGGGCACCGCGCTCGCGCTGCCGTACGAGCCGGTGCGGCTGACCGCGCACGGGGTGATCGGCGTGGTCTGGGTCGCGGCGTGCTCGACCTTCTTCGGGCTGTACGTCTGGTACCGGGGCATGGCGGAGATCGGAGTCGCGCGGGCCAGTCAGCTCCAGCTCGCGCAGCCGCTGCTGACGCTGGTCTGGTCGTACTTCCTGCTCGGCGAGGAGGTCTCGGCGGCCGCACCGGTGGCTGCGGTCGCGGTGCTCCTGTGCATCGCGGCGACCCAGCGCGCGGGCCGCGCCGGGCGCGGCCGGTGACCGCCCCGGCGAATCGGCCGGCCGCGACCCGTCCGGACATAGACTTGTCGACATGGACCGCCACCCGTGAGGAGGTCAGTCCCGATGGAGGCACACACGGGCGACCGGCTGGTGACGCACGGCAGGACCGTGGGGCAGCAGGACCGGGTCGCAGAGATCGTCGAGGTGCTCGGGGACGGGGGCACTCCCCCGTACCGCGTCCGCTTCGACGACGGACATGAACATCTCCTGGCGCCCGGCCCCGACAGCGTCGTCCGGCACGACGACGCTGTCGGGCTCCGGGACGGCGGAGCGCCGTGAGTCAGCCGGGCGGGCGCACCCGCGAGCGGTAGTGCTCGTCCACCAGCCGCGACATGGCGCCGATCCGGTCCGCGACCACGGCCCGCCCCGAGAAGTAGGCGTGGCCGCGGACCTGGTCGTACCGGGCGGCGAGGTCGATGTGCCGGGACAGTTCGGCCGGGTCCCGCCAGGCCGCCGGCTGGGCCGGGTCGCCGGCCTTGTAGAGCGCCTCACCGATGAAGAGGTCGACGCCCGTGCCGCGTACCACCTCGTTCCACCAGGGCACCAGCACGGCGTAGTCGGCGGCGGCGAGGCCGATGTTCCAGTAAATCTGGGGACAAACGTAATCAATCCAGCCCTTCTTGATCCAGCCGCGGGTATCGGCGTACAGATCGTCGTAGGTCTGCACCCCGGCCGCGCTCTTCGAGCCGAGCGGGTCGGTCGAGGCGTTGCGCCACACCCCGAACGGGCTGATGCCGAACCGGACGCCCGGCCGGACCGCCTTGATCCGCCGAGCGGTCTCCTGCACCAGCTTGTCGGTGTTGGAACGCCGCCAGGCCGCCTTGCTCGCGAAGCCCGCACCGTACTTCTCGTACGCGGCCCCGTCCGCGAAGGACTGCCCGGCCACCGGGTAGGGGTAGAAGTAGTCGTCCCAGTGGACCGCGTCGATCTCGTAGCGGCGCACCGCGTCCAGCATCGCGTCCTGCACGAAGCTCCGGACCTCGGGCAGGCCCGGGTTGTAGTAGAGCTTCCCGCCGTACGGCAGCGCCCAGTCGGGGTGCACCCTGGCGGGGTGGGTGGCGGCCAGCCGGGAGCGGTCGGTGTGGTTCGCGACCCGGTACGGGTTGAACCATGCGTGGAGCTCCAGTCCGCGGCTGTGCGCCTCCCGCACCGCGGTCCCCAGCGGGTCCCAGCCGGGGTCCTTGCCCTGTACGCCGGTGAGGCACCTGGCCCACGGCTCGTACGGGGAGGGCCACAGCGCGTCGGCGGACGGGCGGACCTGGAGGATCACCGCGTTCAGCCGCCGGTCGACGGCCTCGTCGAGGTAGGCGATCAGCTCCGCCTCCTGGGCCGCGGCGGAGAGCCCCGGTTTCGAGGGCCAGTCGAGGTTGTCGATCGTTCCCACCCACATGCCTCTGAGCTCACGCCGCACCGCGTCGCGGGGCGCGCCCGGCCGCTCCGCGCGCGCCTCGCCCGGCGGATCCGCGGCGGCCTCCGCCGCCACGGCGCCCGGGACCATCACAGACGCCACCGTCCCGGCCGCACCGGCCACAAAGCTCCTTCTGGCGATTTGCCGCATTTCCTCGCACCTGCCGTTTCTCTGTCCTCTTCCGGCCCCCGGGTTCGCAGGCCAGGGCCGCGCATGCACGCCCCGGCCTGCGAACCCGTGCGGGACGCGGAGTAACGTCGTGGGGTCGAGGCGGAGCCCGGAACCGAACGGAAGCCGCCGCACGGAGAACAGTGAAAGGCACGAGGTGACGGACTCTATGGCGGACATCGCACGCGTCGGAGTGGTCGGCTGCGGCCAGATGGGCGCAGGCATCGCGGAGGTGTGCGCCCGCAGCGGCCTCGATGTCCGCGTGGCCGAGACCACCGGCGAGGCGCTGGAGATCGGCCGCACCCGGCTCTACAACTCCCTCTCGAAGGCCGCCGAGCGCGGCAAGATCACCGAGGAGGAGCGCGACGAGACCCTCGGCCGCCTCAGCTTCACCACCGACCTCGGCGAGTTCGCGGACCGCGATCTCGTCATCGAGGCCGTGGTGGAGAACGAGCAGGTGAAGACCGAGATCTTCCAGGTGCTGGACCAGGTGGTGACCCGGCAGGACGCGATCCTCGCCTCCAACACCTCATCGATCCCGCTGGTGAAGCTGGCCGTCGCGACCTCTCGCCCCGACCGGGTCATCGGCATCCACTTCTTCAACCCGGCCCCGGTGCAGAAGCTCGTCGAGCTGATCCCCGCGCTGACCACGTCGGACGAGACGGTCAAGCGTGCCGAGGCCGTGGTGCAGGACATACTGGGCAAGCACCCGATCCGCGCCCAGGACCGGTCCGGCTTCGTCGTCAACGCGCTGCTGATCCCGTACCTGCTCTCCGCGATCCGGATGTTCGAGTCGGGCATCGCCAGCCGCGAGGACATCGACAACGGCATGGAGATGGGCTGCGCCCACCCGATGGGCCCGCTCAAGCTCGCCGATCTGATCGGCCTGGACACCGTGGCCTCGGTCGCGGACTCGATGTACGACGAGTACAAGGAGCCGCTGTACGCGGCTCCCCCGCTGCTCCAGCGCATGGTGGACGCGGGCCGGCTCGGCCGGAAGACCGGTTCGGGCTTCTACGCCTACTGATCGTCCTGACGGCGGGCCCGGCGCTGATACCGCCGGGCCTGTCGGGGGCACGTTGCACCAGGTCGGACCTGGTTACAGCCCCGCAGCGCCTCGTCTCCTGCTGCCGGCCCAGCGCCGTGCCGGAGCCGTGCGGGGCAGTTACTGGTCTTGAGCCTTTCAGCACCCTCTCGTCACGGCTGACAGTCACAAGTAGGGCCTGCGTCGAAAGCGGCCTGGCCGAGTGGACCGAGGCCGGTGTGTGGCCCCGGCTCCATGAAGCACTCTTGGCCAAGCTCCGGAGCGCGGACGCCCTGGACTTCTCACGGGCGGCCGTCGACGGCTCCCACATCCGGGCGCCAAAAGGGGCCCCAAGACGGGACGAAGCCCTGTTGATCGGGGCAAACCGCTCAGCCGCCCGAAGCCGTAACTCCTCGCGCATGCACTGCCGTTCAGCGGTCATCCCGCCACCCTGTGGGTAGCTCATCCTCCGGCGATACCGCGGGCAGGCACCAACCGTCAGCCCCTATGACTTCAGAGTTCAATCTCAGTAACCATGCTGACCGGGACCGCGGGCGGCTTTGCCGGTCCTCTGGACGACCTGCTGCAGGAGATCTTCGGTGGCCACTGGGACATAATCGGCGGCGACCTCGACCAAGAGGTAACCCGGCAGGCGCAGCAAGCACGATGGGGGGTTCTCCATGCAGCGTTCCGACTGGCCGCTCCTTGAAGGCCGAACGCGGCCTCTCAAGACAAAGGAGTGGGGCGACCTGACCGTCATGGACCCCGACGCCGGCAAGGAGCCGCGCGGACGCGGGTTCCTGGTTGCCGAGCGGGACTGGCTGCGCATCGACGCCGGCGACGCCCTGGAGAACGCCATCGTCACCCTCTATGCCGGAGACGACCCGGGGGTGGAGAGCGGCTGGGTCACGGTCGAAGAGATCACCGTGACCTCCACGACCGGGTTCCTCGCTCTGTGCGACAGCGGATACGAGGCGCTGCGCAAGGTGAATCTCGCCACCGCAGGTGCCGGCCCCTACCTGGTCCGCGTCCACGCCAGTGACCGGTCGGTAGACGGCAGGAAGCCCCGCTTCCTCATCCAGGTCATCCCCGGCGAGCGTACGGGGGCCGAACTCGAGCCGCCCCGCACCACGATCGAGGATTCCACCGGCCCGCTTCTGGTGCGGACATCCTTCGCGCACTCAGATGAGTGGGCACGTCTGCTCCAAGCCCTCGAAGGAGGCAGCGACGCATACGACTCGCTCACCGTCATCGACGACCAGGCCTACGCGGGGTTCACGGCGGACCAGATCAAGGCACGGATCGGACGCCACGACGAAGGCCGGCCCGACAGTCGGCTCGTCCTCATCGCCGACGAGCGGGCACTGGCCTCTACAGAGCTCCCGCTCCTGGCCGTGAACAGTCTGCCCGACGATAACAACGAGCCGTTCAGGATCACCCTTGCAGCGGCCGGGTCCCTCATCGTCAACACGGAACTCGCAAACACAAGCCTCGCTGACTGGGGCCACGGAGCCGAATCCGACGGCGTCTACCGCGAAGAGCACTACTGACAGACGCTCCAGCGCATCCTCGGCAAGGCCACCGCCATGATCGAGCGGCAGGTACGGCAGGCGCTGGAACGCGATGGAGACGGCACGATGGCAGGGATAGGGATCTACCGGGGCCGCCGCCGAGTGCGGCCCACGGGCCGGATGATCCTGCATCACCTCGGTGAGCTCCAGCTACGCATCCGCGGAGCCACCGACCCGCCCACCATCATCCTCAGCCAGGTCGTCCAGGTCGACCTTCTCGATCTGCTGGGACTCGACGTGCGACGCCCACGCCGGCTGCAGACCGGCACAGCACCCGCAGCGACCCGCGAAACGCGAGGGTAGGACGTCGCTGGGCAGCGGCCATGCCGCGGGCCCCGGTGACGGAGCCCGCGTCGGCCGGCCGGTCCGGTCTCACTTCCGCCAGAACAGGTGGTGCGTCACGCCGCTCGGGCTGGGCACGACGTCCTGGTGGAACCGGTCGAGCAGCTCATCGGGGGACTCCCACAGCCGGGCCCCCGAGCCGAGCTTCGTCGGCGCGACCGCCACATGCAAGGTGTCGAGAAGGTCCGCCTCGAGGAACTGCCGGATGATCGTGGCCCCACCGCCAAGCCGGACGTCCTGGCCCTGCGCTGCCTCCTTCGCCTGGGCGAGCACCGCGGCCGGGTCGCCGTCGACGAAGTGGAACGTGGTGTCGGAGAGCGTGAACGACGGGCGCTTGTGGTGCGTCATCACGAACACCGGCGTGTGGAACGGGGGCTCGTCACCCCACCATCCCTGCCACTCGTGGTCCTGCCAGGGCCCGCGCTGCGGCCCGAACTTGTTGCGGCCCATGATCTCGGCGCCGATGTTGCGGGCGTAGTCCCGCGTGAAGTAGTCGTCCAGGCCTCGGCCACCGGGTGCGGAACGCTTGATGGGTGGGTGGTCGGTGGCAAAGGCCCAGGCGAGCAAGTTCCCCGGATCGGCATGGCCGAACGGCTTCTCGAGGCTCTGGCCCTCGCCGGCGCCGAACCCGTCGCTCGAGACGGTGAAGTTCTGGACCCGCAGCAACTGGCTCATGTCGCTCCTCCTGCTTCGCGCTTTCTGATCACCTGACGAACCGTAGACCGGACGGGCCGGGAAAACTCATCGCCGCATCGTGCGGTTCTCATCGAGCTCCCGCCGCCGCGCGCAGGGCGACGACTCCCCGTGGTCATCCCCCGGCGCGGCCGCGCACCCCGCACCGGGCGGGCGTCCAGCGGAAGCGGGGACTTCCGGCCCGTGCCATCCAGCCGGCCCGGAAGCTCGGCAGCGACGGGCAGAGCGCCCAAACGCTTGGTCACCACGGACTCGATCACGCACTCCATACGGGGGCGTTCCGTTCGTGGCCGCGGGGACCGGGAAGTCATCGGCACACCCGATCGAACGTTGACAGGCCCGTGCCGGACACTGCCCGGCCCCGCTCTCCAGCCGAATCAGCCGCGAAATACGGGACTAGCAGGGGCTGAGGTACCAGACCCACCGCCAGTCCGCGGAGGCGTCCTCGCTGTAGCCCCCCGGCGAGGTCCAGCGCAGAACCTTGTCCTCACTGTAGAACTTCGCGTACAAGGTGGACTTCTGGGCGTTCCTCCAAGATCCGGTCGTGTTCCAGGTGATGCGGTTGAGTGTGCCGCAGGTGAAGAAGTTCAGTTGGGTGCCGGTGAAGTTCTCCCCCTTGTACGCGCACACGTAGGTGCTGGGGCAGCTGCCGGCGGCCAGTGCACCGCCCCTGGCGCCGAGGTCTCGGGCGTACTTCTCTCCCGGTAGCGCGAGCGTCAGGTCCCCGCCGGTCAGCTCGATCTTGTTGGCGGACACCTGCTTCCCGCCCCACTCGGCCAGGTTGGCGTCGACCTCGGCTTGCAAGGCCCTGGCCTCCACGCCGCTCAGCCCGGCCTCCCTGGCCTGAGCCGAGAAGCCAGGCCGGGCGTCCGCGGCGGCCGAGCTCACGGTGGCCACGCACGCGGCCATCGCCATCAGCAGGGCTACGACCACCCGCCCCACTCCGGTGGATCTGTAGGTCCGCTGTCGGGTCCGAGTCACTGGGTTTCCCCTCCGTTTGACGTTCCCCCCATGGGGATCAATCCAACTGTGGGGTGCGGGCGCCGTCCCGGTCGTTAGCGCTGAGCGCAGGGATCCTGTGCAGGGAGTGCATGGAACTCCGCCGCTCCCCGGGCGTGATCCCGTACGCGGCACGGAACATCCGGCTGAACGCCGCCCCGTTCCCCAACCCCCACCGCACCCCGATGTCCTGGATCGACAGCCCGCGTAGCCGTGGCTCGGCCAGATCCGCGAAACAGCGCGCCAGCCGCTGCCGCCGCACGGAGGCGGCCACCGTCTCCTTCCGCTGGCGGAAGAGCTGGTGCAGCAGCCGTACGGAGATGTGGTGCCGGGCAGCGATGGCGCCGGGCGTGAGTGCCGGGTCGGCCAGGTTGTCCCGTATGAAGACGTCTATGCGGGCCAGCAGCAGCCCGTGCCGCGCCTCCGGGGACAGGAATTCCTGCGCGTCGAGCCGTTGGGCGAGGAACCCGGTGGCCAGGTCGAGCCCCGTCTCGCCGAGCCGCGCCAGGCTTTGCTCGTCCAGGACCGCCGCCTGCCCCATCAGCGAGCCGAGGAAGTCGGCGAGTACCTTCCCGACCCCGGTCCGGGCGGACAGACCCTGCGCGAGCAGGGAGTCGATCCGGGCCTCGGGCAGCGGCACCAGCGCACGTGGCAGATGCAGGATGAGCGCCCGTGACGCCCCGATCACCGGCCCGCTCATCGCCTGACCGCTGTACGGCCGGGAAGACGTCCACATGCTGAGGTCACCGGCCGCGAGCCGGGTCGTGTGACGGTCCTGCGCGACCCCCATCGACCCGCCGAGGATCAGGGTCAGTTCGTACGTCTCGGGGTCGGCCCGCCGGATGAGCTCCGCCGTGCGTTCCGACCGGAGGCCGGGGAACGACATCTTCGTCAGCTGAATCCGCCCCAGGCCGAGCGAGCCCACGCTCCCCACGAAGTCGGACGCGAAATCGCTGGTGATGCGGGTTGGGGCGACCCCCTGCCCGACGAGCTGCCGCCACCAGTCGAAACGCTGGTCGCCCGGCAACAGCAACGTGTCGAACTCCGCGAACGCCATCGACTCCCCCACCCGAGCGGCACGTGCTCACACCGCTCAGAGTGGCCGTCGGGACCTGAGACGCGCAATCGCGCCTCGGCGGTACGGCAGTGGGCGAGGCCGGAAACGAGCGCAGTTGGAGGCAGGCGAGTCCATTGATGGTGGACGCGGGCCGGCTCGGCCGGAAGACCGGTTCGGGTTTCTACGCCTGCTGATCGTCCTGACGGCGGGCCCGGCGCTGATACCGCCGGGCCCGCCCTCCTGCCAACTTCCGCACATGGCCGGGCGAGGGCAGCGCTCAGGCGTCGGCCGGGGCTGCGGCGTGCGGTCCGCCGACGAGCATGCGGTCCACGACCCGCGCTGTCGCGAGACCGTCCCCCGGCTCGCAGAAGTCCCTCTTGAACTGTGTGTACTTCTCCCGGTAGTCCGCTTCGACGGCATCGACGTCGCGCAGGGCCTTGACCAGCTCTTCGGAGGTCTTCAGCAGCGGGCCGGGGGCCCGGGTGGTGAAGTCGAAGTACAGGCCACGCAGCGAGTCCCGGTAGTGCTCCAGGTCATAGGTGAAGAACAGCATCGGCTTACCCGAGTGCGCGAAGTCGAAGAGCGCCGAGGAGTAGTCGGTGATCAGGACATCGGCGACGAGGTACAGATCGGCGATGTCCGGGTAGCGGGTCACATCCCACACGAAGCCCCGGCCGGCACCCGGTACGTTGTCGTGGACCCTGGGGTGCTTGCGGAAGAGCAGCACGTGGTCGTCACCGAGTTCGGCCTGGGCCGCGGCCAGGTCGATCCGCAGATCGAGTTTGTACAGTTTGCTCGCGTGCTTCTGGTCCTCCCGCCAGGTGGGAGCGTAGAGCACCACCTTCTTGCCCTCGGGCAGGCCGAGCCGCTCCCTGACCCGCGCGGCCCGTGCGTCACGGTCGGGGGCGTGGAAGGCGTCGTTGCGCGGATAACCGCTCTCGAGCATGTCGCTTTCGATCGAGTACGCCCTGCGCATGATCTCCGTGGTGTACGCGTTGGGCGACACCACGAAGTCGAACTGCCGATAGCTGTGCGGCAGGCCGGCGATATAGGCGGGACTCGACTGGGGAGAGCCGAGCAGGTCCTTACCGATCTTCTTCAGCGGCGTGCCGTGCCAGGTCTGCACGACCCGTTGTCCGGGGCGGGTGACGAACCAGTCGCCGACCGCCGTGTTGACGACGACGTAGCGGCTGCGCGCCAGTGCCGCGTACCACTCGCGGCTGCCCCAGCCCACC
The DNA here is from genome assembly GCF_041435055.1 of Streptomyces sp. NBC_00341. Taxonomy (NCBI): domain Bacteria; kingdom Bacillati; phylum Actinomycetota; class Actinomycetes; order Kitasatosporales; family Streptomycetaceae; genus Streptomyces; species Streptomyces sp. NBC_00341. Next base: position 1,459,819 of record NZ_CP108002.1, read on the forward strand.
ACAGTCGCTTCCGGCGGCATCTCGGGCAGCCCCGTGTCCTGGGTCCAGATGTGCTCGACGTCGACCCCTCGGCGCACCAGCTCCTCGTAGACCGCGCGCGGGGAATCCGAGAACTGCTTGCCCCCGAGGCTGATGTAGAGGACCGCGTCGCGCAGGGGGAGCTCGCGCTGCTCGTTGAAGTACGTCTCGCGCAGGATGCGCTGCCGGTAGGCGCCGTGTTCATCGGGGCCGAGCAGCCGTTCCGGCTCGATGAAGATGCGGTCGAAGTAGCGGCGGTCCACGGTGTAGCCACGCTGCGGGCCGCTCAAGGACATGGGCAGCTCCTGCACCTGCTCCGGACGCAAGGTCACCGGGACGTCCCCGGACTTGTCCCAGGCGTCCGCGTCGCGGAAGAACAGGTACCAGCGACCGGGGCACAGGGGAAGCTCGGGACCGTGCGTCTGGGGGGCCGCCTCGGGCTTGATCCGAAGGGTGAACCGCCCGTCGGTGAGCTCGACCGGCAGCTCCTTCTCCTCGAAGCGGACGCCGTGCCGCAGGATGAACTTCTTGCCGGCCGCCGCCTCACCGGGATACGTGCCCTCGAGTACCAGCTCCCCCGGCCCCGTCACGGTCATCGTGTCGACAACGGGTCGTACGGCTCGCGTTGCGAGCATCAGCCTGCCTGGCCCGTCGCGGTGGACGGCCAGCTCGCGGCCGGGGCCGAGCCCGTGCCTCGCGGTCGTGAAGCCCTCGGCGAGGGGGGCCTCCTGGGCCCGCCCGTCGTCTCCGCGGAAGGTCACTTTGAATTGGCGGGTCTTGGTTCCCGGCAGGTCGTTCTCGGCCAGCCGGGCAAGGCTGAAGACCGCTTGGTGGCGCAGGAAAGCGTCGGAGGAACCCGGCAGGGGAGTGAGCGGGCTGTCGAGTCTGTTGTCGCCTTCGACGATGCTCACGGCGGTGGGGGCCTTGGCGCCGCTCCGCGCCCTGGTGACGAGTCGCAGTTCGCCGCCCGCGACGGTGCAGGACTCGACCTCGGCAGCGGGCTGCTGCACCGTGATGCTCACGGCGTCCTTGATGAAGCCGACCACGAGGCGTGAGCCGTCCGCCAGATGACGGACCTGGTTGTGCCCGGCCGTGCCCGCGTCGCGCTGGCGCACCCTGGCGCCGTAGGTCCCGCCCGGTCCCGGTATCCCGATGTGGAGGAACCACTGGCCGGCACCGAGCCCGGCGAGCTCGCGCAGCCGGCGAGCGGGGACGACGACTTCGAAGCCCGACTGGTCGTAGCAGTGCAGCGCCTGTCCGGAGGCGGCGGTGGCCTGCTCGTTCGTGGTGCGGCGCATGCGCAGTTTGATGCGGCGGCCGGTCTCGCCGTGCTCCAGCACCGCGAACCGGCCGATGACGCGGCCCGATGGGCGCGGCAGGTTCGCGACAAACGCGTACCCTCCCCACACCAGATCGTCGCCGCGCCAGTCGACCGAGGTGAGCTGCGCCGTCACCGGAAGATCGCGAGGCTTGAGCGCGGTTATCCGCTCGGGCAGCGCAAGGCGCTGCAGCCCCGGCAGCACCAGGCGGGGGCGCCGGACGCCTGCCACGAGAAAGGCGCCGGGGTCCCTGCGCTGGCCCCGGACCACCTCGACGAGGTCCTCGGCACGCCCCTCGGCAGCGAGGTGCCAAATGACACGCGCGGCCGGACGGAGGCCGGTGAGCGCCCCCTCGCCGTGGGTGTCGAGCAGTTCCCGCGCCGTGGCACTCAGCTCTTCGCGCTCGGCCTGCGAGCTCTCGGGGAAGAAGCGCAAGATCCTCTGCACTCTTGCCGATGCGAGATCGGCGAGAGACTGCGCCATGAATAACGCCCTTCTTCAATGTGGCAGTTGACTTTGAGCCGTCACGCGTTAACCGAGTCTGCCTGCGATTGATGCGGATTTATCGTACGCACCCAATGAGAGGCGCTTGCCAGAGTTGCGCGCCATCGGCCGGGCCCGGAGGCGAGGGTATCCGCAGCCCGGAAGACGTAAAGCCCCGTACCGTCGAGATCAAACCCATTGTCGTCATTGCGAACCCCGAACGCTTTAAGTGCGTTTCGCCTGGATTATACCGAACGGGTTGCGGCGGAGCAGGCGCTCGCCGTACCTGCCGGCACCCCGGATTGTGGATAGTTGTACGGAACTTGTAAAATTTTCTGTGATGTAAATTACACCCTTCTGAACCGAAGGGGCGATTTAAGGCAGGGTTCACTCCCCCTTGGCTCGGCCGTCATGCATCCAATATCGGACTTCCTTTCCGAAAGATGCGTTATGTCCAACATTCACGCGCTGCCAAGTCGGCATTCCTGGCATTGGAAATCCCCAGGGCGTACGGCATCCGGACCAAAGGAGATCCATTGGATGCGACTCTCCTAAAGGCCCGTGGCACGCCCATTGTTATCAATGCGCGAGCGGGCACATTCGCCGGTTACGCGCCAATAGGAACCACGCCAGTAGCGCTTCGGGTAAAGACGGACGCGCCCTTCTCCTGACCCCAGCCGATTACGCACAGGGGAAAGCCGGTACACCGCTCCCCTACTGCTCCGGCGCGAGGGACCGACGGGTCCCTCGCACCGGAGCAGGCCGGCTCGGCCCGGCCGTGATCAGCCCAGCCGTAAGTGGTGCAGCATCATCAGCCCGGCCGCCATGCCCGCGGCCGGCACCTCACCGCGGGCGATCATGTCGGGCACCAGCTTGAGCGGTATCCACTCGCGGCGCGAGGACTCGAAGGCGTCGCAGGGCTCGCCGGTCCATTCGGCCTGCTCGCCCCAGTAGAAGTGGTGCCGGGCGTCGGTGAGCCCGTTCGACGGCTCCACGGTCAGCAGCGGGCGCAGCGGTCCGGGACGCCAGCCGGTCTCCTCCTCCATCTCCCGCGCGGCCGCCGCGGCGAGGCCCTCACCGTCCTCGACGACGCCCGCGGCGAGTTCCCAGCCCCAGCTGTCGGTGATGAACCGGTGCCGCCAGAGGAGCAGCACCTCGTTCGCCTCGTTGACGACGGTGGCCGCGGCGACGGGGCGGAGCCGGATGACGTAGTGGTCGAGGTGGTCGCCGTCCGGGAGGACGACGTCGGCCAGATTGACCCGGAACCAGCGATTCTCGTACACAGTCTGTTCGTTCAGGTTCGTCCACTGCACAGTTCTGCCACCTTCTGACTAGTAGGTGGCCATATCGCAGCAGACCGGCGCTCACAGTGGTACGCGCAGCGATCCGTCGATCAGCTCCGCGGCCCGTTCCGCCTCCGCGCTGCCGCTCACGACCAGGTGCTCGCGCACGGAGCGCAGCCGGTCGCGCAGCCGCTGCGACTCCATGCCCCTGGCACGGTCCGCCATCTCCGCGGCCGTGACCGCCGCCCGGTCGGCCTCGCCCTGCCGCAGCTCGATGGTGGTCAGCATGGCCAGCCGGTGCACCCGGCCCCGGTCGTGCGCGGGCGTGCGCACCGCCGCCACCGCGTGCTCCCTGGCGGCGGGCAGGTCTCCGAGGCTCAACAGCGCCTCCGCCACCTGGACGTTGACCAGTCCCGGCTGGACGTACCCCGTCTCGTCCGGCTCCTTGCCCGGCCGGATGCGCTCGGCCTCCGACTCGGCGCGCCGGATGGACTTCAGGGCGCTCCCGCCGTCGCCGAGATGGGCGTATGCCTTGGCCTGCATCGCGTGCAGATCGGCGGCGAGCGCGGGAGTGATGTCGCGCCCGGCGGCCCGCAGCGCCGCCTCCGCGAACGCGACGGACTGCCGGTAGTCGGCCAGGAACAGCGACTGGTTGACCAGCAGCGCGATCACATAGCCGCCCAGCCCCCGGTCCCCGCTCGCCTTGGCGAGGCGCAGCGCCTGGTGGAAGTAGCGCTGGGCGAGCCCGTGCGCGTCGGAGTCGTAGGCGCAGATGCCCGCGACGGCCACCAGCCCGCCCGTCGCCCGGTGCAGCTGACGCCCCATCGCGTCGCTGTAGCCGCCGCGCAGCAGCGGGGCGGTCTCGGTGTTGAGGAAGCCGACGATGCGCGAACGCGTCGCGATACCGCCCGCCCTGCGGTACATCAGTTCGTAGTGGGCGCGGGCAGCGCGCAGTGTCGCTATGTCGGCCATGCTGACCCGGCTCGTACCGGCACGGGACACGTCCGCGTCCTCCGGCGGGTTCTCCCACTCCCACACCGGCATCACCGCGGTGGTCCCGGTGACGGCCGGGGCGGCGACGACGTGCGGGCGCTGCTGTTCGTCGGAGCGCCACAGCGCGGTGGCCCGTTCGACGAATCCGGTGAGCGAGGACCCCTGCCCTGGAGCGCGCCCGCCGTGGGCCGCCATGCCGATGTCGTCGAGCGAGAGCGCCCTGCGCAGGCGGGTACCGAGGACTTCGCAGATCAGGTCGGGCACCTGGCCGCGCGGGCGCTGGCCCTTCAGCCAGCGGGCGACGGCGGTGTGTTCGTACCGCAGGCACAGGCCCCGGCCGCGGCCGGCCGAGTTGACGTGCGCGGCGAGCCCGGCCCGGGAGACACCCGCCTCGTCGATCAGAGCCTCTAGCAGAGTGTTGGGCTCCATTGCCCCCATTGCCCCCTCCGGTGGGTCGGCACGCCAGGACGTGTCGCCCCAGTGGAGCACGATTCACACGGGGTGTGAACGGAATGCCCGAACCGTCCCGCTGCGCACGCTGTTGCGCGGGCCGGCGAATGGCTTGACTGGGTCCCTCGCAAGAGGCGGCCGGGTCGTCTGCTCCCCCTCGTACAGCACGACGACCCGCACCCGCGCCGTCCGCTCTGCCGACCTGCCCGACACTCCGCGGCAGCGCGGACGGCGCCGGATCGCACGACCCACTGCCCACGGATCGGAGGGTGGCCGCGGGTCGGCCGGCGCCGGGTTCCCCCGGACCCGGCCAGGGCCCGTGTGCGGTTCCCCGCCTCCGTGCGAGTACGCGGGAGGGGCGTGTCCGGTGGCCGGACGCTGTTGGCGAATGCCCCTTCACTCCGTCCCATCGGATTTATCCGGTGGGACGGAGTGCTGCGAAGTGTGAGGTGCGTGTTGGGGCGAGTGGGGTGCCTGTGAGCCAGGCGTCGAGGCGGGTGAGGTTCATTCCGGCTGCGGTCAGCAGGTGTTGCAGGTGGGTTTTGGGATGGCCTCGGTAGCGGGACCTGCGCAGCCCGAAGGCGCGGACGCCCTGGGAGATGGTGCCTTCGATGCCGGCTCGGTGCTTGTAGCGTTGTTTCCATGGGTCGGTTTGCTGGTCGAGCCGGGCTGTGCGGAGGGCTTCGTGTTCGTCGCGGTGCCGCAGGGTGATCTCGCGTCCCATGTAGGCGACGCCGCGGGTGCACTGGTCGCGTGAGGGGCAGGGGCGGCAGTCCGCGGGTGAGAATCGGGCGCGGATCACGGGGCCTGACGAGCGTCGCCCGTCGTGCTGCCACTGTCTGCTGGTCCTGCCGTTCGGGCAGGTCACCTGCTTGTTGTCCCAGTCGACGGCGAAGGCGTCGATGCTGTAGCCGTTGTTCGCGGCGGCCTGCCAGCCGGTGTTGGCCCCGACCGGTCCCACCAGTTCGATGCCATGGTCACGGCGGGCGGCGACCAGGTGTGCGGCATCGACGTAGCCGGCGTCGACCAGATGGACATCAGGCAACAGGTCCCGGCGGGCGAGAGCGTCGTGGATCTGGTCGGTGACCTGGACGTCGGCAGTGGCAGCGGTGGTGGTGATGACCTCGGTGATCAGGTGTGGGGCATCGGGTTCGCAGGTTTCGGTCAGATGAACCTTGTAGCCGCACCAGGCCCGGTCGCGTTTGGCCCCGTTGCGGGCGTCCGGATCATAGGCCGAGCGGATCCGTAACTGCCCAGGCGGGCAGTCCTTCGGCTTGCGCCAGCTCACCTCACCGCCGCTGACCTGGTATTCCTGCACCCACATCCGCCGTAGGAACTCCACGGCCGGCAGCTCCCGCAGCCAGGCAGGCGCGTCAACGGACCACACAGCTTGCAGGAGCGTCATGCCGTCCTGGCCGACCTGTTCGGCGTGGCTGAGCCGGGCAGCCCAGCGGCTGGGGAACTTCGTGTCCTCCGGCCGGGCGGAGTACCGGTCGAACCACTCCGGCGGCGTCCGCTCGGCCAGCCACTGCGGAGCCGCGACCGCCAGTGCGTTCAGTGCCGCTCGCATCGCCTCGACGACGGACTCCAGCCGGTTCACCTCCCGCACCGCCGCCAGCACATGCGTGGCATCACTGCGCTGACGTCCACCGGCCTTGAGCAGCCCGGCCGCCGAAACGCTCTCCAGGACCGCATCCAGCACCCCGGCCTCGACGCCACCGGCGATGAGCCGTCCACGGAACTCGCTCAGCACGGAGAAATCGAAGCCCGGATCGGTCAGCTCCAGCCCGAGCGCGTATTTCCAGTCGATCCTGGAGCGCACCGCGTGAGCGGCCTGCCGGTCCGACATCCCTTCGGCGAACTGCAACACCAGCACCATCGCCAACCGGCCCGGCGACGCCGCAGGCCGCCCCCGACCCGAGAAAAGACCCGCGAACTCCACATCGGTGAAGACCGGCCCGAGCACATCTCTCACCCGGACTGCCAAGCACCCCTTCGGGAAGGCCGCGCGGGCCACCCTGACCGTCTCCGCCGGCACCTCGCCAGGCACACCAGGACGCAACGACATCTGCCCACCCCAAACACAACGTCGGCCTGACCCACCAACGAGATGGATCAGGCCGACGTCACGACGAAGGGGCATTCGCCAACAGCATCCGGTGGCCGGACACGCCCCTCCTCGCTGTGCGTTTGAGCCGTTACGCGCCGCGCAGCACCGCGCCCGTGCGCTCGGCGGCCAGCGCCACCGCGGCGTCCCGGGCGGCGGTGGCCTCGTCGACGGTGAGCGTGCGGTCCGCGGCACGGAACCGCAGCGCGTACGCCAGGGACTTGTGGCCCCCGCCGATCTGCTCACCCGTGAAGACGTCGAACAGCCGCAGCGATTCGAGGAGTTCGCCCGCGCCCTCGCGCAGCGCCTGCTCCACCTCCGCGGCGGGCACGTCCTGCGCCACGACCAGCGCGACGTCCTGGGTCGCCACCGGGAAGGTGGAGATCCTGGGCGCCTGGAGCGCGCCGTCCACGGCCTGCTCCAGGACGTCGAGCTCGACCTCCATGGCGCAGGTGCGCTCGGGCAGGTGGAGCTCCTTGATGACGCGCGGGTGCAGCTCACCGGCGTGCCCGAACAGGGTCTCCTCGCCGTTGACGTTCACGTACAGCGCGGCGCAGCGGCCCGGGTGCCACGGCGCGTGCTGCCCGGCGCGGACCGTGAGGTCGACACCGGCCTCACGGGCGATGGTGCGGGCGGCCTCGACGGAGTCCGCCCAGTCGGCCGGGCGGCCCTTGCCCCACCAGCCGGCCTGCTCGCGGGCGCCCGCGAGGACGACGGCGGCGCGGCGCGGCTGACGCGGCAGCGCGGCGTCGAGCGCGGCGATCTCCTCGTCGGAGGGGCGCCGGTCGACGGGCAGCCGGACGGGCTTGGTCTCCTGGCCGGTGGGCCTGAAGACGAGACCGGTCTCGAAGAGCGCGAGGTCGTGGCTGCCCCGGCCGTCATTGCGCCGCAGTGCGCCGAGGAGGCCCGGCAGCAGCGTGGTGCGCAGCGACGGCTCCTCGTCGGAGAGCGGGTTGACGAGCCTGACCGTGCGGCGGCGGGCGTCGTCGGCCGCCAGGCCCAGCTGGTCCAGGACCGCTTCGCCGGTGAACGGGTAGTTCAGCGCCTCGACGTAGCCGGCCCCCGCGAGGGCCCGGCCGACGCGGCGGTGCAGCCGCTGGCGGTCGGTGAGCCCGCGGCCGGAGGGCGGCGTCGGGAGCGTGGACGGGAGGTTCTCGTAACCCTCCAGCCGGATGACCTCTTCGGCCAGATCGTTCGGCTCGTTCAGGTCGGGCCGCCAGGACGGCGCCGTGACGAGGAGCTCGTCCTGCCCGTAGACGTCGCAGCCGACCTCCTGGAGGCGGCGTACGACGGTCTCGCGGCCGTAGGCGACACCGGCCACCTTGTCCGGGTGGTCGGCCGCCATCGTGATGGTGCGCGGGCCGGACGGGGCGGTCACCTCGGTGACCCCCGCCTCCGCCGTGCCGCCGGCGAGCAGCACCAGCAGGTCCACGGTGCGCTGCGCGGCAGCGGCGGCGGCCTGCGGGTCGACGCCGCGCTCGAAGCGCTTGGACGCCTCGGAGGCCAGCTTGTGGCGGCGCGCGGTGCGGGCGATCGAGATCGCGTCGAAGTGCGCGGCCTCGATGACGACCTCGGTGGTGCGGGTGTCCTCCTCGGCGTCCGCGATCTCCGTGTTGGCCCCGCCCATGACACCGGCCAGGCCGATCGGCCCGCGGTTGTCGGTGATGACGAGGTCGGCCGGGTCCAGGACCCGGACGGCGCCGTCGAGGGTGGTGAGCTTCTCGCCGCGCTCGGCGCGGCGCACCCCGATCGGGCCGTCGATCCGGGTCCGGTCGTAGGCGTGCAGCGGCTGGCCGAGTTCGAGCATCACGTAGTTGGTGACGTCGACCGCGAGCGAGATCGGCCGCATCCCGGCCTTCTGGAGCCGGCGCCGCAGCCAGATCGGGGAACGGGCCTCGGGCTGCAGGCCGACCACGGTGCGCGCGGTGAAGCGGGAGCAGCCGATCGGGTCCGCGACCTGGACCGGGTAGCCGTACGCGTTCGGCGCGGGCACGTCCAGGAGGGCCGGGTCGCGCAGCGGCAGACCGTAGGCGATGGCGGTCTCACGGGCGACGCCGCGCATCGACAGGCAGTAGCCCCGGTCGGGGGTGACGGCGATGTCGAGGACCTCGTCGACGAGCTGGAGCAGCTCGATGGCGTCGGTCCCGACCTCGTGCTCCGGCGGCAGCACGATGATGCCGCCACTGCCGTCGTCGCCCATGCCCAGCTCGTCGCCGGAGCAGATCATGCCGTGCGAGGTCTTGCCGTACGTCTTGCGCGAGGCGATCGCGAAGTCGCCGGGCAGCACCGCGCCGGGGAGGACCACGACGACCTTGTCGCCGACGGCGAAGTTACGGGCGCCGCAGACGATCTCCTGCGGTTCGCCGGTGCCGTTCGCGGCGCCGACGTCCACCGTGCAGAAGCGGATGGGCTTCTTGAAGCCCTCCAGCTCCTCGATGGTGAGCACCTTTCCGACGACCAGCGGGCCCTTGAGGCCGGCGCCGGTCTGCTCGACCGTCTCGACCTCGAGGCCGACGGCGACGAGCTTGGCCTGTACATCACGGCCGGTCTCGGTGGCAGGCAGGTCGACGTACTCCCGCAGCCAGGAAAGCGGGACGCGCATCAGATCTCCATCCCGAAGGGCCGGGTGAACCGGACGTCGCCTTCGACCATGTCTCGCATGTCTTCTACGTTGTGGCGGAACATCAGCATCCGCTCGATGCCGAACCCGAAGGCGAATCCGCTGTACTTCTGGGGGTCGACGCCGCAGGCGATGAGCACCTTGGGGTTGACCATGCCGCAGCCGCCGAGCTCGATCCAGCCCTCGCTGCCGCAGGTGCGGCAGGGGCGGTCCGGGTTGCCGACGGACTCGCCGCGGCAGACGTAGCAGACCATGTCCATCTCGGCGGACGGCTCGGTGAACGGGAAGAAGTTCGGCCGCAGCCGGGTCTTCATGTCCGGGCCGAAGAGCGCCTGGACCATGTGGTCGAGGGTGCCCTTCAGGTCGGCCATGGTGAGGCCCTCGTCGACGGCGAGCAGCTCGATCTGGTGGAAGACCGGGGTGTGCGTCGCGTCCAGCTCGTCGGTCCGGTAGACCCGGCCGGGGCAGACCACGTAGACGGGGGGCTCGCGGTCGAGCAGCGTGCGGGCCTGGACCGGTGAGGTGTGGGTGCGCAGGACGACACCGGACTCGTCGTTCTTCGCGCCGTCGGCGCCCTCGACGAAGAAGGTGTCCTGCATCTGCCGGGCCGGGTGGTCGGGCACGAAGTTCAGGGCGTCGAAGTTGAACCACTCGGCCTCGGCCTCCGGGCCCTCCGCGACCTCGTAGCCCATGGCCACGAAGACGTCGGCGACGCGCTCCATGATCGTCGTCAGCGGGTGGCGGGCGCCGGCCGGGGTGCGGTCGTAGGGCAGCGTGACGTCCACCGCCTCCTCGACCAGGACCCGGGCGTCCCGCTCGGCCTCCAGCTCCGCCTGGCGGGCGGCGAGCGCCCTGCCCACGGCGGCGCGGGCCTGGCCCACGCGCTTGCCCGCCTCGGCCTTGGCCTGCGGCGGCAGCGCGCCGATCTCGCGGTTGGCGAGGGACAGGGGCGAGGTACCACCGGTGTGCGCGGTCTTCGCCTGGGCGAGCGCGTCGAGGTCGCCCGCGGCGGCGAAGGCGGCGAGCGCCTCGTCCCGGATGCGCTCGATCTCTTCCGGTTTCAGTGCCTCGACCTCGACTGGGTCGTACGACTTGTTCGGTGCCGACATCTCTTCCCGTACTTCCGATTGGCTGGTGGCGCGACCCCGCTCGACGACTGGAGGACGCAAAGGTGCCAATGGTCGAGTCTAAGGGCCACAAGGTGTGGGAGGCGCCCGTGGGCCGCTCGGCCCCTACTTCATGTAGGCCGGCGTGCTCACGGGCAGGATAAATCGGAATTCGGCGCCGCCGCCGGGGCCGCGGCCGACGGTGATCGTGCCGCCGTGCGCCTCGACGATGCCCTTGACGATGTAGAGGCCCAGGCCCGTGCCACCGCGCTTGCTGCCCCGCCAGAAGCGGGTGAAGACGCGGCCCATCGACTCCTCGGGGATGCCGGTACCTTCGTCGCTCACGGTGACGGCCGTTCCCTTCTCGTCGCTCTTGGCCGGTGCGGGTGCCACCTCGATGGTGACGGTTCCCTCGCCGTGGCGCACCGCGTTTTCCAGCAGGTTGCCCAGCACCTGGTCGACCTTGTCCGGGTCGGCCCAGACGGCGGGCAGCGGCTGGCAGGTGCGGACGAGGAAACGGTCCGGCTCCTGGCCGTTCGCGGTGAGCGCCTGGATGTGGCGCTCCACGGCCGCCGAGAGGTCCACGGGCTGGCGGCGCAGTTCCAGGCGGCCCGAGTCGATCCGGGAGATGTCGAGCAGTTCCGTGATGAGCCGGGTGACTCGGTTGGCGTCGGCGTAGACCGTCTCCAGCATCAGCCGCTTCTGGTCGTCGGTGAACCGCTCCCATTTGGCCAGCAGCGTGGCGGTGAAGCCCTTGACGGAGGTCAGCGGCGAGCGCAGTTCGTGTGCGACGGTGGCGATCAGCTCGGCGTGGCTGCGCTCGCTGCGGCGGCGGGCCTCGGTGCCGCGCAGGCTGATCACCAGCTTGCGGACGGGCCCGGTGGGGCTCTCGCGTACGTAGCGTGCGGAGACGAGGACCTCGCGGCCGCCGGGCAGCAGCAGATTGCGTTCGGGCTGGCCGACCCGGGTGGCGAGGCCGCCGTAGGGGTCGGTCAGCTCCCACCAGCGGCGGCCCTTGAGGTCCTCCAGCGGCAGCGCGTGCTCCAGCGGGCGGCCGAGGGCGGCGGCCCTGGGCACGGCGGTGATCCGTGCGGCGGCGGCGTTGAAGCAGATCACCCGGCCGGTCTCGTCGGCGACGACGAGCCCGTCGGGAAGGTCGTCGGGGTCAAGACCCGGGCCGGCGGGGCCGGCGTCCGGGTCCGCGTCCACGCGCACGACGGCCGCGTCCGTCGCCTGCGGTCCGCTCATGCCGACAGCCATATTCCCGTACCCCACCTCTCGAACCGGTGCAGTGGGCCCCCGAGTTCGTCACCCTACTAGTCGTCGGTGACGGAGCGACACCCTGCGTCGCTCCGAGAGACGACCGGCCGGGTCAGCCCGTGCCGCGGGGCGGGCGCTGGGCGCGCGCGGAGGCGTACAGGCAGACGGCGGCGGCGGTGGCGAGGTTGAGGCTCTCCGCCTTGCCGTGGATCGGCACCCGCACCACGGCGTCGGCCAGCGCCCGGGTCTCCTCCGGCAGGCCCCAGGCCTCGTTGCCGAAGACCCAGGCGGTGGGGCCGCCCATGGTGCCCGCGTCGAGTTCGTCGTCGAGGTCGTCCTCGCCCGCGCCGTCGGCGGCCAGGATCCGAGAGCCCGCGTCCCGCAGCCCCCGTACGGCCTGCTCGACGGGCACCCCGACGGCGACCGGCAGGTGGAAGAGCGAACCGACGGAAGCGCGCACCGACTTGGGGTTGTAGAGGTCGACCGAGGCGTCGGTGAGGACGACGGCGTCGGCGCCCGCCGCGTCGGCGCAGCGCAGCACCGTACCGGCGTTCCCGGGGTCCCGGACGTTCGCCAGGACGGCGACGAGCTTCGGCCGCCCGGCGAGGACCGACTCGAACGGCGAGTCGAGGAAGCGGCAGACGCCGATCAGGCCCTGCGGGGTCACGGTCTGCGACACATCGGCGAGCACCTCGCTGTCGGCCAGGTGCACCCGTGCGCCCGCCGCGAGGGCCGCGTCGATGATGGCCTCGTACCGCTCGGCGGCCTCCACGGTGGCGAACAGCTCGACCAGGGTCGCCTCGCCGTCGTCGCCCCGGTGGGCCGCGGCCTCGCGCACGGCCTGCGGTCCCTCGGCGATGAACCTGCGCTCCTTGCCGCGGAAGTTGCGCCTGGCCAGCCGCCGGGCGGCGGCGACCCGTGGCGATCGCGGGGAGATCAGTTCAGGGATGCCCATGATCGGCGGCGAGCCTCTCTGCGTACGAAGGTGCGGGTCGTGACAGGTGGTGACGGGGGTGCAACGCACCGGACCCGCAGACGGCGAGCGCCTGCGGGTCCGGCTCAATACCAGGAAGTGCGGCCCTGAATCAGGCGGCCTTCGGGGCGTTGACGTCGCTCGGGAGGGCCTTCTGGGCCACCTCGACGAGGGTCGCGAACGCGTTGGCGTCGTTCACCGCGAGCTCGGCCAGGATCTTGCGGTCCACCTCGATGTTGGCGGCCTTCAGACCCTGGATGAGGCGGTTGTACGTCATGCCGTTCTGGCGGGCAGCGGCGTTGATGCGCTGGATCCACAGCTGACGGAAGTCGCCCTTGCGCTTCTTGCGGTCGTTGTAGTTGTAGACCAGGGAGTGGGTGACCTGCTCCTTGGCCTTGCGGTACAGGCGCGAGCGCTGACCGCGGTAACCGCTGGCGGCCTCGAGAATTGCCCGGCGCTTCTTGTGGGCGTTGACTGCCCGCTTGACGCGTGCCACTTGTTAACTCCTTGTAGCGGGGCCGTGGTCGTACTCACACGGCCCGGAAACGAATTGGTCCCGGTCGGATCGAGGGCGCGCCCCCGGATTCACCGGGGGCGACGGCCTCACTTGCCGAGAAGCTTCTTGATCTTCTTGGCGTCGGCCGGAGCCACGACGACCGTGCCGGTCAGCGAGCGGGTCTTCTTGGACGACTTGTGCTCGAGAAGGTGGCGCTTGCCGGCCCTCTCGCGGAGCACCTTGCCGGAGCCGGTGATCTTGAAGCGCTTGCTGGCACCGCTGTGCGTCTTGTTCTTCGGCATCGCGCCGTTCTCTCCTCGTCAGTGGCGCCCCTCCCGGTGCGGGCACCGGGCTGCAGGGGCGTCAGATCTTGATGGGATTCCGGGGGGACCCGGGGGCGCCTGGATGGCGGCCCCCGAAGGTCACGCCTCGGAAGGTGTCTCGGCCGGAGCCTCTGAGGACGCCTCGGCCGGAGCCTCGGCAGCCTCGTCCGCGGACTCGGCGTCGTCGGGGCTGTACCCCTGGCGCTCCGCCTTGCGGGCGGCCTGGGCCTCGCGGGCCTCGGCCATGGCTTCGGTCTTCTTCTTGTGCGGGCCAAGAACCATGATCATGTTCCGGCCGTCCTGCTTCGGGTTGGACTCGATGAAGCCGAGTTCCTCCACGTCCGAAGCGAGACGCTGGAGCAGTCGGAAGCCCAGCTCGGGGCGGGACTGCTCACGACCACGGAACATGATCGTGATCTTGACCTTGTCACCCTGCTTGAGGAACCGGACGACGTGACCCTTCTTGGTGTCATAGTCGTGCGGGTCGATCTTCGGCCGGAGCTTCATCTCCTTGATGACCGTGTGCGCCTGGTTCTTGCGCGCCTCACGGGCCTTCATGGCCGACTCGTACTTGAACTTCCCGTAGTCCATGAGCTTGCACACGGGCGGACGGGCGGTAGCCGCCACCTCGACCAGGTCGAGGTCGTACTCCTGTGCAAGTTCCAGGGCCTTGGCAAGCGGGACAATCCCGACCTGCTCGCCGCTGGGACCGACAAGTCGCACCTCGGGTACGCGAATCCGGTCGTTGATGCGGGGCTCGGCGCTGATGGATCCTCCTCGGTAGCACCACGCGGCCGCCTGGCGGACAGCCACGTAACGTCTGTTTCGACAGACCAACCGTTGCGGAGGCAAGAAAAATGCCCCGGACGGGACACAGGCGGGGCTCCTGGAAAACCGGAGCACCGTCGCGGTCAACCGCGGGGCGCATCGGGCGGCTCCATCGTCCGTACGGAACGATGGGCGCCACCTGACCGGTGACCCGCCGTCCTGGGGACGGTCAGGTGGGAGATCGGAGCCTCCACTTGTGGGCCGGGCACATAGATGCCCAGCCGGTCGTTACACAAGGTTAGCAGCTCGCCCGGGGTAGTGCGAACCTCGCGCGACGGGCCCCCGAGGCCGGGGCGGAGGCCACCGGTCCGTGGGCCTATCGTATGAGGCATGAGCGACGCGACCCCCACCACTGATTCCCCCGGCTTCGACGAGATGGCCCGCGACATCGCGGAGGTGCCGGCGGTCGAGGTCATCGTGACGGTCGCGGTCAACCTGATGAGCGCCGCCGCCGTGAAACTCGGACTGACCGAGGACGGCGACGAGCACAAGGACCTCGACGAGGCCCGCAAGCTGGTCCACGCGCTGGCCGGCCTGCTGGACGCGAGCACCACCGAGATCAGCTCCTTCCACGCGGCTCCGCTGCGCGACGGCCTGAAGTCGCTCCAGCTGGCGTTCCGCGAGGCCTCGCTCGTACCGGACGAGCCGGGCAAGGGCCCCGGCGAGAAGTACACCGGACCGGTCTTCGGCTGAGCCGGTACACCCCTTCCCCCTCTCTGACGAACGTGAGCCCCCGCCCTTTTGTGGGCGGGGGCTCACGACGTGCCGGGGCCGGGATCAGGCCTCCGCGGTCTCCGCGGTCTGCTCGTCCCGTCCGGGGACGGGGTGGGTCACCCGGTGGGCGAGCGCCGCGATGACACCGCCGATCAGGGGCGCCACCAGGAACAGCCAGAGCTGGGAGAGCGCCGCACCTCCGGCGAAGATCGCCGGGCCCAGGCTCCGCGCCGGGTTGACCGACGTGCCGGTGAGCGGGATGCCGACCAGGTGGATCACCGCGAGGGAGAGACCGATGGGCAGCCCGTCGAAACCGACGACGGCGAGCTTGTGGGTCACCGCGAGCACGACGAACACCAGCAGGAAGGTGAGTACCACCTCTGCCAGGAACGCGCCGCCCATGTTGATGTGCACGTCCGACCGGTCCCCGTAGCCGTTGCTGCCGAACTTGCCGCTCGTCTTCAGTCCGGGCACCTGCTTGGCCAGCAGGAACAGCAGAGCGGCACCGGCGATTCCGCCGAGGAACTGCGCGATCCAGTACGTCACCGCGGTGCGTACGTCGATCCGCCGGGCCGTCAGCATCCCCAGGGTGACCGCCGGATTGAGATGGCAGCCGGAGATCGGGCCGAGTGCGTAGGCCAGGGCCAGAAGTACGAAGCCGAAGGCCAGCGCGATACCGACGGTCCCGATGTACTGGACACCGAGGACCGCTGATCCGACGGCGAAGAAGACCAGCAGGAGGGTGCCCAGGAACTCCGATGCCGCCATTCGCGTCTGCATACAACCACCTCGCGAAGATCGTCCGCTTTCTTCGCAATTCTCCGACTCCGCACTCTATTGCGCGCGTTGAGCCGAGGGGGTGATCAGCGAGTGAACAGGACGTCACCCGGTGCGTTCGCGTCGGCCGGGAGCAGCGCGAGGTCCAGACCCCGCACCAGCCGGGCCCGCAGCACCTCGCTGGCGGCCAGCGACCGCGCGACCCGGCCCGCGGCCTCCGCGGGATCGGCGTCCGCCGCCAGCACCAGGGCGAGAGTGCCGTCGGCGCGGCCCGGACCGAGGTGGGCGCGGAGCACCGCGGGTTCGGCGGCGACGGCGTCGCGTACCGCGGAGGTGACCGCGGGGTCGTCCAGCGGGTCGGCGCTGGTGCGGCCCTCCGCGAGGGCCAGCAGCGCGGAGCCGGTCACCTCGAAGGCCACCGGGCCCGCGAGGTCGAGCACCAGGGTGTCCGCCTTCTCGTGCACGGCCGCCTGGAGCGCCTGGTGGAGGGGGACGGCGACGGGGCGGGCCTGCGGGTCCCAGCGGGCCAGCGAGGCGGTGGAGGTGAAGGCGGGCAGGGCGCGGCGGTCACCGGCCTGGAGGGTGGGGACGGCCATATCGCTGGTCTTCTCCCGGCGGAGCCCCTTCTCGTCCTCCTCGACCTCGCCGAGGACGGCGACCACGGGGACCAGCAGCCGGGCCCCCCTGAGGGCTTCGAGCACCGGGCCGACGGCCTCGCGGTTCTCGGCCCAGGCGGACAGTGCCGAGGTCAGGGCGGGGTCGGCCGTGCCGTCGTCGTCGGAGTATCCGGGGTCCGGAATGTTCTTCTGCGCCACAGGGCGAGCGTAGTGCCTGGCCGCAGTCGTCCCGCCGACAGGTCGGACCCGGCCGCCGGCCGCCCGTGCGGTGCGCCGGTCAGCGGCGCGGGAACACCGGCCGGCCGTTGCGGCCGCGCCACAGGACCACGGCCAGTGCGAGCAGGAGTGCGCCGAGGCCGCCCGCGACCGGGGCCAGCCAGCCCGCGGGCCCGCGGTCCTCACGGGGCGGGGTGGGGCCGGATCCGAAGTACTTCTCGCGGTAGCCCGCCGCGGCGGAGTCCGGGCGCAGACCGGCCGGACGGAGCTTGCCGCCCGCCTTGATGGCCGCGGCCGGGTCGACCATGCCGTAGCCCCGGGAGTCGTCCCGGCCGCCCTCCGGGGAACTGCGCGCGGTGTCCGTGAGGAGCTTCTTGATCTGGGCGGGCGTGAGGCCGGGGTGGGCGGCACGGACCAGGGCGACCGCGCCGGAGACGAAGGCGGACGCGGCCGAGGTGCCCCACTCCACGTAGTACTGCCGGTCCGGTGCGGGGACGACGATGTCGTCGCCGGGGGCGCTCACGGCGGCGTACCAGCGGCGGGTGGAGAACGAGGCGTGCGTGCCGTAGCGGTCGACGGCGGCGACCGCGATCACGCCGGGGTAGGCGGCGGGGTACGAGATGTGATCGCCCTTCTCGCCACTGTTGCCGGCCGACGCGACGACGACCGCGCCCTTCTTCAGCGCGTACTGGACGGCCGCGTCCTCGCCCGGCTCCGGGTGGGCGGACTCGCTGTCGTCGCCCAGCGAGAGGTTGATGACGTCGGCGCCGTGGTCTGCGGCCCAGCGGATGCCGTCCGCGAGGGCCGTGCCGCGGGACTTGCGGGCCTTGGCCCGGTCCGGGTCGCTCGCCTCCAGGATGACCCGGACGGGGAGGACCTTCGCCCGGGGCGCGATGCCGAGCACCCCGTCGTCGTCCGAGACCCCGTGGCCCCGGCCCGCGATGATCGCGGCCATCGCGGTGCCGTGCCGTGCCCAGGAGTGGTCACCCCGTCCGGCGCCGAAGCCGATCATGTCCTTGCCGGGGAGTACCTGGCCGGCGAGGTCGGGCAGGCTGTCGTCCACCCCGGTGTCGACGACGGCGACGGTGATGCCCTTGCCCCGGGTGGTCTGCCAGGCCTCGTCGGTGTGGAGCGCGTCCAGGCCCCACTGCTGGGCCCGGATGGTGTCCGCCCGCGCCGGTGACGCGGGCAGCAGCGCGAGCGCGGTCGCGGCGCAGACCGCGCCGAGGGCGCGGTGGCGGCGGGCACGGCGGATCGTTCCGGGCACTCGGGTCACTCCGGCTTCTCCGTGCGGTCCGTGACGGTCCTGCGCAGACCGCGTTCGACCAGGTCCGCCAGCCCCTTGGCCTCGTGGCCGAGCCCGGCCTGGGCGGCGGGGGTCGTGGCGTTCGCGGCCATGGCCGCGGCGGCCGGCTGCGGTGTGGTGACCGCCCGCCCGTCGGCGAATCCGGAGACCGCGAACACCACGACGGGGACCTCGGTCAGGACGTGCACGCTCCAGCTGGCGCGCTGCTTGTCGCCGAATCCGGCGGCCGGGGTCCCCTTCACGGGATAGGCGCGGGGCATCAGGTCGGTACGCCCGTCCAGGTGCTGGTCGGTGAACCTGGTGCTGAGCGCGCGCATGGCATCGGTGTCGCCCTCGGTGAAGAGCAGCCCGACGGTGGTGACGCTGCTGGACGTCGCGTCCGTGTACGTGGCGCGCAGCAGCCGGGCGCAGCCGGCCGGGCGCACCGTCTTGAGCAGCAGCGGGTCCAGGGCCGCCGTGCAGCCGCTGTCCGGGGCGACGGCGAGTCTGGTCCAGACCCGGTCGGCGCCGCCGGGCCCCGCGCCGTCCCCCTTGAGGGTGCGCGGGAAGAGGGTGTCCACGGGCACGCTGTGCCAGGCGGCACGGCCCACGGTGTAGGCGCTGTGGGCCGCCGGATCCGCCGAGGAGTCGCTGATCAGCCAGCTGCCGGTGGCCGCGCCGCCGATCAGGCCGAGCCCGAGCACGACGCAGACGGCTGCGGCCGCGGTCCTGAAGGCGCTCCGGGTCCGCACGGGGCGGAGCCTGGTGGTGGTCTCGGCGGGCGTCTCGGCCGGGAAGACGTGCGGCGGGAAGAGGTGCGGCGGCCGGTGGGCGGGCGGAGCGGCGGGACCGTCGCCGTCGGGCCGCCGGGGCGGTGCGCCGAGATCCACGGCGCCCACCGGGCGGCGCCGGGTCGCCGCGGGCGGCGTCGCGGGGCGGGGCGGGAAGGCCGGAGCGGCAGGGGGCCCGGCGGGGCGCTGCGGGGCCGGTGGCACGGGCCGGAGCCGGGCGGTCGACTCCACGGCGGGCGGTGCGGCGGCGGGCGGCTTCGCTGGGGCAGGGGCTGCGGTTGTCTCGGGTGCAGGCGGTGCGGGTGCGGCGGCCGATGCGGACGCGGCAGATGGTGCAGGCACGGCGGCCGATGCAGGCGCGGCAGATGGTGCAGGCACGGCGGCCGATGCAGGCGCGGCAGATGGTGCGGGTGCGGCGGGTCCTGGAGGCGTGGGCACCCTGCCGTCCGGCGGGGTGGCCGGGCGTGGCGGGACGGGAGCGCGCTGCGCCTCGGTACTCATCAGCCCCCCTGGTCCGTTCCGTACCGCACGCGGATCGCCGCCACAGGCAGGCTCGTTGCGCGCCGCGTGCCCGTCACTCTACGGGCTGCGGTGCCCTTGATGGGAGCGGGCCGCCGGGCGCCGGACCGATCTGCGCAGATCATCCCCCTACCCAGCGGTACAGGTGTCTGGCAAGCTGCGGCCATGACTGCCCGCGCCGCTGACCGGACCCGCTACAACCGGGCCACCGCCCATCTCGATGCCCCGATCGCCGTCGTCGATCTGGAGGCCTTCGACGCCAACGCCGACGACCTGGTACGCCGTGCGGCCGGGAAGCCGGTCCGGGTGGCGAGCAAGTCGGTGCGCTGCCGCGCCCTGCTGGAAAGGGTGCTCGCGCGGCCCGGCTTCGCCGGGATCATGTCGTTCACGCTGGCCGAGTCGCTGTGGCTGGCCCGTGCCGGGTTCGAGGACGTGCTGCTGGCCTATCCGTCGGCCGACCGGCCGGCGTTCGCGGAGCTCGCCGCGGACCCGAAGCTGGCCGCCGCCGTGACGGTGATGGTGGACGACCACGCGCAGCTGGAGCTGATCGACGCGGCGCGTGCCGGGGGCAGCGAGGAGATCCGGGTCTGCCTGGAGCTGGACACCTCGCTGCGGATGCTCGGCGGCCGGGTCAGGATCGGGGCGCTCCGCTCACCGCTGCGCTCTCCCGCCCAACTGGCCGAACTGGCACGGTCCGTGGCCCGCAGGCCCGGTTTCCGGCTGGTGGGGCTGATGGCGTACGAGGGCCATATCGCCGGGGTCGGTGACTCGGTCGCGGGGCGGCCGCTGCGGTCCCGGGCGATCCGGCTGATGCAGGCCTCCGCCCGCCGGGAACTGGCGGTCCGGCGGGCCGAGGTGGTGCGGGCGGTACGGGCCGTGGCGCCGGACCTGGAGTTCGTGAACGGCGGCGGCACCGGCAGTGTGCAGCACACCGCCGCGGAGCACGCGGTGACGGAGATCGCGGCCGGTTCCGGGCTGTACGTGCCGCGGCTGTTCGACAACTACACGTCGTTCACGGCCCGTCCGGCGGCCCTGTTCGCCCAGCCGGTGGTGCGCAGGCCCGGGGTGGGCGTGGTGACGGTGCTCGGTGGCGGCTACCCGGCGTCCGGTGCGGCCGGTCCCGACCGGCTGCCGGTCCCGTACCTCCCGGAGGGGCTGCGCTACGACCCGCAGGAGGGTCCGGGCGAGGTGCAGACCCCGTTGCTCGGCGCCCCTGCCGACGATCTGCTGATCGGTGACAAGGTGTGGTTCCGGCACGCCAAGGCCGGTGAACTGTGCGAGCGGTTCGACGAGTTGCAGCTGATCGAGGGGGACCGGATCACGGCGACCGTGCCGACGTACCGGGGCGAGGGCCGCACCTTCCTCTGAGTCCGGGGCGGCGTCAGGGGGCCACGGAGCTGCCGACGCCGCCGTTCGTCGCGCTGTCGCCGATCGGCCGGATGCCCTTGGTGAGGGTGTCCATGAGGGAGAGCGGGGGCCCGTCGGGGCCGGCGTCGAAGGCGTAGCGCACGACGACGAGCGACTCGCTGCCGACGCTCGACGGGAAGGCGAGCGACTGCACGTAGCCACCGGGCCCCTTGCCGGTGACGACCCTCCAGCGCACCTCGTAGCCGGTGCGTCCCGCCACGCTCACCGAGGTGGCGGCGAGCTGCTTGTGGGACGTGATGCCGCCGTGGATACGGGTGCCGACGGCGTTCTCCTCATAGGCGGCGTCCGCCGCGTCGGCTATGTCGTCCCTGGCGAGCTTCTCGGCGGTGTCGGCGTCGCCGGCGCTGGGTGTCCGCGTGGTCACCGTGCCGTGGTAGCAGAAGTCCGCGGAGCTGCCGGGGCAGCTGTAGGAGCGGGCGGTGCGCATCGTGAGCACCTCCTCGACGGTGTTCTCCGGCTTCTCCCAGCCGTCGGGGACCGGCAGGGTGATGCCGTTGAGCTGGTCCACCAGCACGGCCGGGTCGCCGCCGTCGGCGGGGGCGTCCGGCGAGGGGCTGTCGCCGGGGCCGCCGTGGGTGGCGGTGTCCGGTGGCGGGCTGCTGCTCGACCGGGCCACCGGCGGCGTGCCGTCGTCGTCCCTGCCGAGCAGCAGCGCTCCGGTCACCGCCGCGCCGACGACGACCGCGCCGGCCACCACCATGGCGACGATCCGGCCGCTGCCGCCGCCGCTCCCCCGGCCGGGCGCGGCGGGGGAAGCCGACGGCGCGGGGGCGTACGGCTGCGCGGGGGCGTACGGCTGCGCCGGGGCGGCGTACGGGCGGGTGTGGGCGGTCCACGCCGTACCGTCCCACCACCGCTCGTGGCCCGGTGCGGCCGTGTCCGGATACCAGCCGGGCGGTGTCGCGTTGCTCATCGCCCCACTGTAGGTTCCGGACCTTGCGACAGACCCTAGAGAGGCGTGACGTAGGCGCCTGAGATGCCGCCGTCGACGAGGAAGTCCGTCGCGTTGACGAAGGAGGAGTCGTCGCTCGCCAGGAAGGCGACGGCGGCCGCGATCTCGGTCGCCTCCGCGAACCGGCCGAGCGGGATGTGCACCAGCCTGCGGGCCGCGCGCTCCGGGTCCTTGGCGAACAGCTCCCGGAGCAGCGGGGTGTTGACCGGTCCCGGGCACAGCGCGTTGACCCGGATGCCCTCGCGCGCGAACTGGACGCCCAGTTCACGGGACATCGCGAGCACCCCGCCCTTGGACGCGGTGTAGGAGATCTGCGAGGTGGCGGCGCCCATCCTGGCGACGAACGAGGCGGTGTTGATGATCGAGCCGCGTCCCTGGCGCCGCATGTAGGGCAGGGCCGCCTTGCAGCAGAGGTAGACGGAGGTGAGGTTGACGTCCTGGACGCGTTTCCAGGCCTCCAGGCCCGTGGTGAGGATGGAGTCGTCGTCGGGCGGTGAGATGCCGGCGTTGTTGAAGGCGACGTCGACGGAGCCGTAGGTGTCGTGCGCCGCCGCGAACAGCGCCTCGACCTGTCCGGGGTCTGTGACGTCGACCTGTACGAAGGTGCCGCCGACCGCTTCTGCGGCCGCCTTGCCCGCGCTCTCGTCGATGTCGCCGCAGACCACGTGCGCGCCCTCGGAGGCGAGCCGGTGGGCGGTGGCGAGGCCGATGCCGCTGCCGGCGCCGGTGATGACGGCGGTGCGGCCGACGAGGCGGCGGCAGATGTTCCCGTTGTCCGTGGTCATACCGGTTCAGGCCTCCGTACTGAGGAAGACGTTCTTGGTTTCGGTGAAGGCGGTGAGGGCGTCGGGCCCGAGTTCGCGGCCGAGGCCGGACTGCTTGAACCCGCCGAACGGGGTCCAGTAGCGGACCGCGGAGTGCGAGTTGACGGAGAGGTTTCCCGCCCGGACGGCCTGCGAGACGCGCAGCGCGCGCCCCATGTCCCGCGTCCAGAGGGAGCCCGCGAGGCCGTAGCGCGTCGCGTTGGCGAGCCGCACGGCGTCCGCCTCGTCGTCGAAGGGCAGCACGACCGCGACCGGCCCGAACACCTCCTCGGTGGCGACGGGCGAGTCCGCGGCGGCGTCGGTGAGGACGGTCGGCGGGAACCAGAAGCCGGCGCCCCCGGGCGCGCTGCCCCGGATCGCGGCCGCGCCCTCGGGGACGTATCCGCGCACCCGGTCCAGCTGGGTACGTGAGATGAGCGGGCCCATCTGCGTCTTCTCGTCGGACGGGTCGCCCACGACGACGGCGGCGACGGCCGGGGCGAGCAGCTCCAGGAAGCGGTCGTACGCGGAGCGCTGGACCAGGATCCGGGTGCGGGCGCAGCAGTCCTGGCCCGCGTTGTCCAGGAAGGACATCGGGGCGGCGGCAGCGGCGGCTTCGAGGTCGGCGTCGGCGAAGACGATGTTGGGGCTCTTGCCGCCGAGTTCGAGGGTGATCCGTTTCACGTGCTCGGCACACTTGGCCATGATCCGCTTGCCGACCCGGGTGGAGCCGGTGAAGACGATCTTTGCGACGTCCGGGTGCTCGACCAGGGCGTTGCCCGCTTCGTCGCCCGCGCCGGGCAGCACCTGGAAGAGGTGTTCCGGCAGTCCGGCCTCCAGGGCGAGGGCGGCGAGCCGGAGCGCGGTCAGCGGGGTGGTCTCCGCGGGTTTGAGGACGACGGCGTTGCCCGCCGCGAGGGCGGGGGCCAGGCCCCAGGCGGCGATCGGCATGGGGAAGTTCCAGGGTGCGATCACGCCGATGACGCCGAGGGGTTCGAGCAGGGTGATGTCGATGCCGCCGGGTACGGGGATCTGCCGGCCGTTCAGCCGTTCCACTCCCCCGGCGGCGTAGTCGAGCAGATCGCGGACGTTGCCGGCCTCCCAGCGGGCGTTGCCGATGGTGTGGCCAGCCTCGCGGACCTCCAGCCGGGCCAGCTCCTCGGTCCGGCCGTCCACGGCGGCGGCGAACCGGCGCAGCAGCCGGGCCCGGTCGGCGGGGGCGAGCGCGGACCAGGCCCGCTGGGCGGCCACGGCCCGGGTGACGGCGGCGTCCACCCCGGCCGCGGTGGTGGCCGGCACGGTGGCGACGATCTCCTCCGTCGCCGGGTTCAGTACCTGGTGCTCACGGGTCAAGGAAGTCCTCACAGACGTTCGAAGGAGCGCTTGATCTCCCAGTCGGTCACCGCCGCGTCGAAGGCTTCGAGCTCGACGCGGGCCATGTTGGCGTAGTGCGCGACGACCTCGGCCCCGAAGGCGGCTTCGGCGATCTCACTGTGCTCCCAGCGCCCGGCGGCCTCGCGCAGGCTGGTGGGGACGTGGTCGTATGCGGCGGTGTAGGCGTTTCCGGCGCAGGGCTCGGGGAGTTCGAGCCCGTGCTCGATGCCGTACAGGCCTGCGGCGACGAGTCCGGCGACGGCGAGGTACGGGTTGACGTCGCCGCCGGGGAGCCGGTTCTCGAAGCGCAGCGACTGCCCGTGCCCGACGACCCGGAGCGCACAGGTGCGGTTGTCGGCCCCCCAGGCGACGGCGGTCGGGGCGAAGGAGCCGGGCTGGAACCGCTTGTAGGAGTTGATGTTCGGCGCGTAGAGCAGTGAGAAGTCGCGCAGGGCCGCGAGCTGTCCGGCGAGGAAGTGCCGCATCACCGGGGACATGGCGCCCTCCCCGTCCGCCATGACGCTGCGGCCGGGCTCCTCGGTGGAGCGGAGCGAGAGGTGAATGTGGCAGGAGTTGCCCTCGCGCTCGTTGAACTTGGCCATGAAGGTGAGCGCGACGCCTTCCTGGGCGGCGATCTCCTTGGCGCCGGTCTTGTAGACGGCGTGCTGGTCGCAGGTGACCAGGGCCTCGTCGTAGCGGAACACGATCTCGTGCTGGCCGGGGTTGCACTCGCCCTTGGCGGATTCGACGGTGAGGCCCGCGCCCGCCATCTCGTTGCGGATGCGGCGCAGCAGGGGTTCGACGCGGCCGGTGCCGAGGACGGAGTAGTCGACGTTGTACTGGTTGACCGGGGTCAGGTCGCGGTAGCCGCGGTCCCAGGCCTGTTCGTAGGTGTCCTTGAAGACGATGAACTCGAGTTCGGTGCCCACGTGGGCGGTGTAGCCGTGCCCGGCGAGCCGGTCCAGCTGGCGGCGCAGTATCTGGCGGGGCGCGGCGACGACGGGTGAGCCGTCGCTCCACGCGAGGTCGGCGGTGACCATCGCGGTGCTCTCGTTCCAGGGCACCCGGCGCAGCGTGGCGAGGTCGGGGAGCATGGCGAAGTCGCCGTAGCCGCGTTCCCAGGACGACATGGCGTAGCCGTCCACGGTGTTCATGTCGGTGTCGACGGCGAGCAGGTAGTTGCAGCCCTCGGTGCCGTGCGGCACGACCTCGTCGAGGAAGAAGCCGGCGGCGAAGCGCTTTCCCTGGAGCCGCCCCTGCATGTCGGGAAAGGCCAGGACCACGGTGTCGATCTCGCCGCTGTCGACGAGGACGCGGAGTTCCTCGACGGCGAGCGGGGCTGTTCGGTCGGACACGGATGGATCCTCTCCTCGCGGGCCGACAGATGATCCGGATCTATGGACAGCTGATCCAAATCTATGGGCAGAGCAAGGGATTTGGATACGGTGCCGATGCGTTCCGCGTGCCGTGCGAGAGGGAGATCCGATGAACAGCCCGCTGATCGGGATCAGTACGTATCTGGTGGATTCGGCGCGTTGGGGCCTCTGGGACCTGCCCGCCACCCTGCTGCCCGCCGGTTACAGCCGGCTGGTCCGTGAGGCGGGCGGCCTGGCCGTGCTGCTGCCGCCGGACTCCCCGGAGCTGGCGGCGTCGGTGGTGGCGCGGCTGGACGCGGTGGTGGTCGCGGGCGGTCCGGATGTGGATCCGGCGCGGTACGGGGCCGGGCGTGATCCGCGGACCGGGCCGCCCGCCACGGAGCGGGACGGCTGGGAGGCGGCGCTGATCGGGGCGGCGCTGGAGTCCGGCACCCCGCTGCTCGGCATCTGCCGGGGGATGCAGCTCCTCAACGTGGCCCTCGGCGGGACGCTGACGCAGCACATGGACGGGCACACGGGCCCCGAGGGGACGACCGGCGTGTTCGGCTCCCATACGGTGACGCCGGTGCCGGGGACCGGGTACGCCTCCGTGGTGCCCGGCGACTGCGCCGTGCCCACCTACCACCACCAGGCGGTGGACCGGCTCGGCGCGGGTCTGGTGGCCTGCGCGCACGCGGCGGACGGCACGGTGGAGGCGGTCGAACGGCCGGGCCCCGGCTGGGTGCTCGGGGTGCAGTGGCATCCGGAGATGGGCGACGACGTGCGGGTGATGGCGGCGCTGGTGGCGGCGGCGCGGCGGACCCCGCTCCCTGCCCCGGCCTGACCCGGCCTCCGCGGACGGAACGCCTAGAGCCGGTTCCGTAGCCAGCCCAGGGCGGCCGCGCCCTGGGCCGCCTGGAACGCCCGCAGCGTGGGCAGGCCCGGCGGACCGGGCCGCAGTGAGTGCGCGACGAAGTAGC
Organism: Streptomyces sp. NBC_00341; assembly: GCF_041435055.1. Classification (NCBI taxonomy): domain Bacteria; kingdom Bacillati; phylum Actinomycetota; class Actinomycetes; order Kitasatosporales; family Streptomycetaceae; genus Streptomyces; species Streptomyces sp. NBC_00341. The sequence goes on from NZ_CP108002.1 coordinate 1,485,889, forward strand.
CGGCCAGGGCGGCGAGCACGGCGGTGACCGCCGCGGGCTCGGCGTCGCGGCCGAGCGGGTGGGCCGTGAAGACGGCCTCCGGGTCCGGGCCGCCCTGCGCCGCGACGCACGGCAGCATCGCCAGCAGGTCGAACCAGGGCGCGGCGCGCACCGCGTGCGGCCAGTCGACGAAGACGACCCGGTCCTCGGTGAGCAGGATGTTGTCCGCCCGCAGGTCGGCGTGGGCGAGGCTGTCGCCCTCTGCCGCCTCCGCCCAGCCGGCCTCCAGTTCCGCCAGTGCGCCCAGACGCGACGCGGCCCAGGGGTCGAGGCGGGCGTCGCCCCCTGCCGCGTGCAGGGTCCGCCAGCCGGTGAACATCGAGGCCTCGCGGCGGGCGACGGAGGGCGCGTCGATCGGCGCCGGGGTGAGGGAGCGGGTGAGCGCGGTGACGGCGGCCAGGACCCGGTCCAGTTCGGCCGGGTCCCAGGGGACGGCGGGCTGACGGCCCTCGATGTCCTCCAGGACGAGCGCGACGTGGGTGCCGTCGTCGTACGAGCCGAGCAGCCGGGGCACCGGGGCGTGCGGCGGCAGGGCGGCGGTGTGGCGGGCCTCGGCGCGGTGCAGGTCCGGGGCTCCGGCGTTCACCTCGGCGCTCACCGCCTTGACGAACGCCCGGCCGCCGTCCGCGAGCCTGACCCGGGCGGCGACGCCGGGCGAGAAGCCGCCGCTCTGGCTGCCGGCTTCGACGACGGGCGAGCCGAGGATGTCCTCGACGGCGCGGCGCACGGCGGCCGGCAAAGCGGCCCAGTCGTGGCGGACACCGGAGGCGGGCGGTGCGATGACGGTCATCCGCGTATCCTTCCCGGCCGCCCGGGGCACGGGCCAGCGGTTTTGCGCGGACTCGGACGCGGGCGCGGCCACCGTGGTGGTGCCGGCGGTGCGGTGGTGGGCGCCGTTCAGCCCAGCGCCGCCCGCAGCGCCTCGGGCGCCCGTACCAGTGACGGCCCGTACCAGGTGAGGTAGCGCCCGTCGACGAGGACGGCGGGCAGCGCGGGGAAGGCCTCGGGCCCGTCGGCGGCGGTGAACCGGTACGGCTCGTCGGGCAGCACCACCAGGTCCGCGCCGGCCGCGTTCAGCTCGTCGAGCGGGATGCGGGGGTAGCGCTCGGCGTGGTCCGCGTAGGCGTTGCGCACGCCGAGCCGGCTCAGCAGGTCTCCGGCGAAGGTGTCGCGGCCCAGGACCATCCAGGGCTTCCGCCAGACGGGGACGACCGCTCGGCGTGGGACGGACGGCCGCTCCAGTGCCGCCCAGGCGGCCTCGGCCTCGTCCAGCCAGCGGGGCCTCGGCAGCCCGCAGGCCCCGGTCAGCAGCCGGTCCAGCTCCGCGAACGCGTCGTCCAGGGTGCGGACGGTGGTGACGAGCACCTCGGTCCCGGCCTCCCGCAGCGCGGCCAGGTCGGGTTCCCGGTTCTCCTCCTCGTTGGCCACGACGAGATCGGGGCGCAGGGCGAGGATCGCGGGCACGTCGGGGTTCTTGGTGCCACCGACGCGGGCGGCTCGCAGCCCGGCGGGGTGGGTGCACCAGTCGGTGGCGCCGACGAGCAGCCCGGGGCCGCTCTCGGCGACGGCCTCGGTGAGCGAGGGGACGAGGGAGACGACCCGCACGGCTGTTACCTCCTGTACACCCTGACGGCCGGCCCTATGCCTCAGCGGCGCGGGTCGAACGTCGCGTCGATGTGCTCGGCCACCGCGACGAACAGCAGCCGGGTGCCGGGGGCCGTGGCCCGCCAGCGGTGGCGCACCCCGCCGGAGAGGAACAGCGTGTCCCCGCGCTCCAGCCGGTACGCCTGGCCCTCCGCCTCCACCTCCGCGGCGCCCTCCGCCACGTACAGCACCTCGTCGTTGCGGTGCTGGAACTCGCGCCCGAGGTCGAGCTCACCGGTGAATTCGAGGGCGCTGAGCTGATGGCGTCCGCGCACCACCCGGCGTACCCCGTCCCCGTCCTGCGGCGTGCCGCGCACGACGTCGACGGCGCGCGCCGAGTCGGCGGCGGCCCGCAGCCGCGCGGTGGTGGTCTCCAGCGCGTCCGCGACCCGGTCCAGGGACCGGGCGCTGGGTCTGGCCCGTTCGTTCTCGATCTGGCTGAGGAACGGTACGGACAGGCCACTGCGCGTCGCGACCGCGGCCAGCGTGAGCCCCAGCGACCTGCGCTGCCGTCGGACCGCCGCGCCCACCCGGAGTGTTTCCTTGTCGTCCATGTCCGGCTCCCTCCCGACTCCCCATCCTTCCGGCTGCCAGCACCTTACGCACATGGTTACGCGAGGACGGCCGGTAATGAGACGTCCGGACAGCCCGAAAGGGGTGGTCACCGCCACTGGCGGTGACCACCCCTTCCTGTGCCGCGCCCCTGGTGGGGCACGACAGGGTTACTGCTGCGGAGCCATCTTGTCCGCGATGCCCGGATTCTTGTCCATCCAGGCCTTCACGGCTTCTTCCTCGTGTCCCGTACCGCGCTTCTGGATCTCGTTCTCCAGGCCGCCGAGCTGGTCCTCGCTCAGCTTGAAGTTCTTGAACCACTTGGTGAGCTGCGGGTAGTTCTTCGGGAAGTCCTTGGAGGCGATGGTGTGCAACCGGTCGCCCTCACCGAAGGCCTTCTTCGGGTCCTGGAGCTTGGTCATCTTGTACTCGTTGTAGGCCCAGTGCGGGGTCCACAGGAGTACGGCGATGGGCTCCTTCTTGGCGTACGCGCGCTTCAGCTCGGCGAGCATGCCGGGCGTCGAGGAGTCGACGACCTCGTACTCCTTGTCCAGGCCGTACTTCGGCAGCACGTTCTTCTTGAGGTTCTCCATCGTGGCCGTGCCCGGCTCGATGCCGATGATCCGGCCCTTGAACTCCGAGCTCTTGCCCTTGAGGTCGGCCAGGGTCTTGACGTCCTTGACGTAGCTGGGCACCGCGACCTCGATCGAGGTGGGGCCGTACCACGAGCCGACGTCCGTCAGCTTGGAGCCGTACTTGTCCCAGTAGTTCTTCTGGGTGTACGGAAGCCAGCCGTCGAACTGCACGTCGAGCTGGCCGCGGGACATCGCGGTGTACATCGGGCCGACCTCGAACTGCTTGAGGTTGATCTTGTAACCGCGGTCCTCCAGGACGGCCTTCCACAGGTACGTGGCGGCGATGTCCTCCTCCCACGGGAACCAGGCCATCTCGACGGCGCGCTCGCGCTCGTCCTTGCCGTTGGCGCCCTTGGAGGTCTTGGCCTTGGCGACCGGAGCCGCCTTGTCGGCAAAGCCCGGGTTGGCCTTGAGCCAGGTGCGGACGGCCTCCTGCTCCTTGCCGGATCCGCTCTTCTGGATCTGCGCCTCAAGACTGGTGAGCTGGTCCTCGGTCATCTTGAAGTTCTTCAGCCACTTGCCGACCTCGGGGTTCTCGTCGGAGAAGCCCTTGCGGCTCAGCGTGTGGATGCCGTCGCCCTTGCCCCAGAGGTTCTTGGTGTCCTTGAGCTTGGTCAGGTCGTACTGGTTGTACGCCCAGTGCGGCGACCAGAGCGGAACCACGATGGGCTCCTTCTTGGCGTACGCGCGCTTCAGCTCGGCCAGCATGGACGGCGTGGAGCCGTCGACGACCTTGTACTCCTTGTCCAGGCCGTAGCCCGGCAGGATCTTGTCCTTGAGCAGGCCCGTCTCACCGGCGCTCGGCTCGATGCCCACGACGCGGCCCTTGAACTTGGAGCCCTTGCCCTTGAGGTCGTCCAGGGTCTTGACGTCCTTGACGTACGAGGGGACGGCCAGTTCCAGAGTGGTGGGTCCGAACCAGGAGCCCATGTCGTCCAGGCGGTCCTTGTACTTCTTCCAGTACGCGGCGTGGGTGACCGGCAGCCAGGAGTCGGTCTCGAAGTCGATCTGGCCGTTGGCCATACCGGTGTACAGCGCGCCTGCCTCGTACTGCTTGGCGTCGACCTTGAAGCCGCGCTGCTCCAGCAGCTCCTTCCAGAGGAAGGTGGAGGCGATGCCCTCGTCCCACGGGATGTAACCCATGCTGACCGTCTTGCCGGCGCCGATGTTCTTCGGGTCGGACTTCGCGGTGTTGTCCGAGTCCGAGGAGCCGCCGAACAGGCTCATGCTTCCGGCGACGAGCGCCAGGACAACGATGCCGGCCACGGCGACGACGGGCTGCGGGCGGTAGTTCCACACCTTCAGTCCGCCGGCCACGGCCTGCGCCTTGGCGAGCGCGCGGCGGGCCAGCGGGGAGACCTCGCGGCCCAGGGCGCTGGTCATCCGGTCCAGGTACATCGCCAGGATGACGATGGAGATACCGGCCTCGAAGCCGAGGCCGACGTCGACGTTGCCGATGGCGCGGTAGACGGAGCCACCGAGGCCGCCGCCGCCGACCATGCCGGCGATGACCACCATGGACAGGCCCAGCATGATGACCTGGTTGATGCCCGCCATGATCGTGGGCAGCGCGAGCGGCAGCTGCACCCGCAGCAGGGTGTTGCGCGAGGTGGTGCCGAAGGCCTCTGCCGCCTCGACGAGCTCGGCGTCGACCTGGCGGATGCCGAGCTCGGTCATCCGGACGCCCGGGGGCAGCGCGAAGATGATGGTGGCGATGATGCCGGGGACGACACCGACGCCGAAGAAGATGACGCCGGGGATCAGGTAGACCATGGCGGGCATGGTCTGCATGAAGTCGAGGACCGGCCGGGTCACCGCGCTCACGGTCTTGGAGCGGGACGCCCAGATGCCGAGCGGAACGGCCAGCACCAGCGTCACGATGGTCGCGACGAGTACCAGGGTGAGCGTGTCCATCGCTTCGTCCCACAACTCGACCGAGTCGATGAGGGCGAAGCCTACGAACGCGAGCACACCGGCGAGCAGACCGCGCAGCCACCAGGCGATGACGGCGACGATGCCCGCGAAGAGCAGGGGTGCGGGGGCGGAGAGCACGGCGGCTATGCCGTCGAACATGCCGCTGACTATGGAGCTGATGGCGTCGAAGAGCCAGGCCAGATGGGTCTGGAGCCAGTCGACGGCGGAGTCGACCCAGTCGCCGAGGTGGAGCCTAAACACTGGCCACCTTCTTCAGCGAGGCCGCGGCGTCCTGGGGAGCCTCGGCGGGGGTCATCGGCTCACCGAGCACGGCGAGCAGCCGTGACCTGGGCACGACGCCCACGAGCTTGCCCTTGTCGTCGGTCACCGCGACCGCGACACCGCTCTGCGAACAGGGCGTGAACAGCTCGATGATCGGGGTGTCCTCCGTGACGGTGGCCGGGGCCTCCCGCAGGACGTCCTCGGGGGTGCGCAGTTCCTTGCCCGCGTCGGTCTTGGTACCGATCGCGGTGTCCGGCTCCGCCATGATCGCGCCCGCGGTCAGCACCCGGGAGCGGTCCACGTCCTGGGTGAAGGAGGCGACGTAGTCGTTGGCCGGGGTGACGAGGATGTCCTCGGCGGTGCCGAGCTGGACTATCTCCCCGTCGCGCATCACGGCGATACGGTCACCGAGGCGCATGGCCTCGTTGAGGTCGTGGGTGATGAAGACGATGGTCTTCTTCAGCCGCTTCTGCAGTTCCAGGAGCTGGTCCTGCATATCGCGGCGGATCAGCGGGTCGAGTGCGCTGAAGGACTCGTCCATGAGGAGCAGGTCGGCGTCGGTGGCCAGCGCGCGGGCCAGACCGACACGCTGCTGCATACCGCCGGACAGCTCGTCGGGCCAGGAGTTCTCCCAGCCCGCCAGGCCGGTCATCTCCAGGGCCTCGGTGGCACGCCGGTTGCGCTCGTCACGCGAGACGCCCTGTACCTCCAGGCCGTAGCCGGCGTTCTCCAGCACGCTGCGGTGGGGGAAGAGGGCGAAGTGCTGGAACACCATGCTGATCTTCGTGGACCGGACGTGGCGGAGTTCGGCGGGAGTCAGGGCGGTCAGGTCCTGGTCGTCGAACAGCACCTTCCCCGCGGTGGGCTCCAGCAGCCCGTTGAGCATCCGCAGCAAAGTGGACTTGCCGGACCCGGACAGACCCATCACCACGAAGATCTGTCCCGGTTCCACGGTGAACGATGCGTCGATCACCGCTGCGGTCGTTCCCTCGGCGCGCAGCTCGTCGCGGCTGGAGCCGCCTTCGAGTTTCTGCACGGCTTGATCGGGTCGTCTGCCGAAGACCTTGTACAAGTGTTCGGCTTGCAGCCTTGACACATACACCTCACGCGTTGAACCGGAAACGGTCTGCCACCCCCTCCGGCAGACCGTGGAGCGCGCGGATTCGGTCCGCATGGCACGTGCACTAGTTGAAAATGCGACGTAGTCCGCTCCAATGCCGCGCCTGCCCCCGCTTACACAACCCAAACACGAGAGTGACCCAGCTCACACAGAAGTGGCCCGGGATCGGGAACCGCGTCCTCTGCGGCCACTGTCGGTGGGGTGCGGCATCATCAGGGGGGTGACGCGACGCCTGATGCTCCTCGACACCGCTTCCCTCTACTACCGCGCCTACTTCGGAGTCCCCGACTCGGTGCGCGCACCGGACGGCACCCCGGTGAACGCCGTGCGCGGACTGCTCGATTTCATCGGCCGGCTCGTGCAGGACCACCGGCCGGACGAGCTGGTCGCCTGCTGGGACGCGGACTGGCGGCCACAGTGGCGGGTCGACCTCATCCCCTCGTACAAGGCGCACCGCGTCGCGGTGGAGACCGGCACGGGCCTGCCCGACGAGGAGGAGACGCCCGACACGCTGGCCCCGCAGGTGCCGGTCATCGAGGACGTGCTCGACGCCCTGGGGATCGCCCGGGTCGGCGCCGCGGGGTACGAGGCGGACGATGTGATCGGCACCCTGACCGGCCTGGCGACCGGTCCGGTGGACATCGTCACGGGCGACCGGGACCTCTACCAGCTGGTGGACGACGCCCGCGGGGTGCGGGTGCTCTACCCGCTGAAGGGCGTCGGCTCACTCCAGGTGACGGACGAGACCTGGCTGCGCGAGAGGTACGGGGTGGACGGCTCCGGCTACGTGGACCTGGCGCTGCTGCGCGGCGACCCGAGCGACGGGCTGCCCGGCGTGCCCGGCATCGGCGAGAAGACGGCGGCCAAGCTGCTGGACGCCTTCGGCGACCTCGCCGGAATCATGGCGGCGGTCGACGACCCGGCCGCGAAGCTGACGCCCTCGCAGCGCAAACGGCTCGACGAGGCCCGCGACTACCTGGCCGTCGCGCCGACGGTGGTACGGGTCGCCGGTGATGTGCCGCTTCCGGAATTCGACCCCGCGCTGCCCGCGGAGCCGCTCGACCCGGCGGCCCTCGAAGCCCTCGCGGAGCAGTGGGGGCTGGGCGGCGCCCTGCAACGGCTGCTCTTCTCGCTCCGGAACTGAGGTGTTAGGTTAAGTTAGGTAACCCTAAATCGATGGTCCGGGTAGACCTAACAGGGAGAATTTCTGTGGCAGAACGACCGGCGCGGCAGGCCCCCACGGCGCAGGGTGCGCAGGTCCTGCGCACCGAGCAGATCACTCCGCACATGATCCGGGTGGTGCTCGGCGGCGACGGTCTCGCGGACTTCGCGCTCTCCGGTTACAGCGATCACTACGTCAAGCTCTGCTTCGCCCCCGAGGGCGCCGACTACGCGCACCCCTTCGACATGGCCCGCATCCGCGAGGAGTTCCCGCGCGAGCTGTGGCCCACCACCCGTACGTACACGGTGCGCTCCTGGGACCCGGCCGCCCGGGAACTGGCCATCGACTTCGTGGTGCACGGCGACGAGGGACTGGCGGGCCCGTGGGCGGCCCACGCCAAGGCCGGTGACCAGGTGACGTTCCTGGGGCCCGGCGGCGGCTACGGCCCGGACGCCTCGGCCGGCTGGCACCTCCTGGTGGGCGACGAGAGCGCGCTGCCGGCGATCGCCGCGGCGCTGGAGCAGATGCCCGCGGACGCGGTGGTGCGCGCCTTCATCGAGGTCGCGGACGCCGCGGAGGAACAGAAGATCACCACGCCGGACGGCGCGGAGGTGACCTGGCTGCACCGGGGCGACCGCCCGGTCGGTGAGGCGCTCACCGCCGCCGTGAAGTCCCTGGAGTTCCCGGCGGGCGAGGTGCAGGCGTTCGTCCACGGCGAGGCCGGCTTCGTCAAGGACATCCGCCGCCACCTGCGGCTGGACCGAGGCATCCCGCTGCCCCAGCTGTCGATCTCCGGCTACTGGCGCCTCGGCCAGAACGACGACGCCTGGCGCTCGGTCAAGCGCGAGTGGAACGCACAGGTGGAGCGCGAGGAGAGCGCCGTCTAGGCGGCGTCCGCGTAACGCGCATGGCTGTGCCCCGGTCCGTGGACCGGGGCACAGCCATGCGTGCGGGAGAGATCCGGCCGGTCAGACCGACTTCTGGTACAAGCGGAAGGTCCGGGTCGACAGCCACACGGCGACCGCGGCCAGCACCAGCAGCGCTCCCCCGCGGCTGAGCACCAGCCACCGGTCCGGGTCCGCGCTCAGCGCCGAGCGGCCCGCCACCATCGCCCAGTTGACCGGGTTGAAGTCGGCGATGTGGCGCATCCACGACGGCATCTGGCTCGGGGCCATGAAGGACGAGGACAGGAAGGTCAGCGGCAGCAGCAGGAACGTGTTGATGCCGATGATCGACTCCCGTTGGCGCACCAGCATGCCCAGGGCGTTGGAGAGCGCGCCGAAGACCGTGCCGAGCAGGATCGAGGCGACGACCAGGACCAGCAGTCCGCCCGCCCCGCCCGGGTAGTCGGCGCCCGCCGCCCGGCCGAGCAGCACGATGACCACGGACTGCGCGGCTGTACTGATGCCGTTCTGCACGACGTTGGCGTTCATCAGGGCGTTGCGGCTGACCGGTGTCGTCAGGAAGCGGTTGAGCGTGCCGCGCTCGATCTCCTCCAGGGTGCCCATGCCGGCCCACATGCTCGACCCCAGGGCGCTCATCACGACGATGCCGGGGATCAGGTAGTCCAGGTACGACGTGGTGCCGAACCCGCCCAGCTCGACGACCTTCTTGAAGAGGTTGCCGAACAGGAACAGCCAGATCACCGGCTGGATCAGCGAGATCACCAGGAAGACCGGCTGCCGCAGGATCGCCATCAGCTGGCGCCGGGTCATGTACCAGGTCTGGGAGAGGGTCTGACCGCTCATCGGGTACCTCCCGCGGCGACCGGGGCGTGGGCTCCGTGTGAATCGGGGGACTCCGCCTCGGCGAAGCGGCGCCCGGCGTAGCGCAGATAGACGTCGTCCAGGGAGGGGCGGGCGACGGTGGCAGAGGCGACGGCCGAACCGGCCCGCTCCAGGGCGCCGAGCAGCAACGGCACGGCCGCTGCTCCGTCCTCGGCGCGGACGCTGACCCGGCGCCCCTCGACCAGTGCCTCGTACACGCCGGGCAGGCCGGCGAGTGCGGCGCCGACGGCGTCGCGGTCCGCCTCGGCGCGCAGCTCCAGGTGGACGGCGTCGCCGCGCAGTTCGCCCTTGAGTTCGTCGGGGGTGCCCTCGACGACGATCCGGCCGCGGTCGACGATCGCGACGCGTTCCGCGAGCCGGTCCGCCTCCTCCAGGTAGTGCGTGGTGAGCACGATGGTCAGGCCCTCCTCGCCGGCCAGCCGGGAGATCTCCTCCCACATCGCCGTGCGGGCCTCGGGGTCGAGGCCGGTCGTCGGCTCGTCGAGGAAGAGCACCTCGGGACGGTGGACCAGGCCGAGTGCCACATCCAGGCGGCGCTGCATCCCGCCCGAGTACCCCTTGACCTGGCGGCTCGCGGCGTCCGCGAGGCCGAAGCGGTCCAGCAGTTCGTCGGCCCGCCGCTGGACGGCGGCGCCCCGCATCCCGTACAGCCGGCCCTGGAGCAGCAGGTTCTCGCGGCCGGTGGCGACCGGGTCGGCGCCGGACTTCTGGGCGACCACGCCGATGGCCCGGCGGACCCGGTCGGGGTGGCGCAGGACGTCGTGCCCGGCGACCGACGCGTGGCCGGAGTCGGGGCGGGCGAGTGTGGTGAGGATCTTGACGGTGGTGGACTTCCCCGCGCCGTTGGGCCCGAGGAGCCCGAAGACGGTGCCGGCCGGGACGGTGAGGTCCATGCCGTTCAGCGCGGTGACGTCACCCGGGTAGGTCTTGATCAGCTGTCGCGCCGCTACGGCAGGCGCACGGGTGCTCATGACAGAGCTCTCCTGTGGTCGGCGGGGCACCCGGTTCTCCGGGTGCCCGGTACGCCGGTCCGTTCCGCGTGAGGAGTGCCGGGCTATCCTGGGTGTGCCGCACCTCGATGGCCTGGCCCGCTTCACGGCTTGTCCGGTCCGGGGTTCGAGACCCTGGTGGGCGCTGCTCCAACAGCGCCTGCCGGGGTCTTTTCTTCTCTGTGCTGCCCGTCCTCCTCCCGTCACACCTCGCGCGCGGGATCGAGGACGATGTCCTGCTGGTCCATGTCCTGCCAGTCCTGGGGCACCTCGCCCGTCTCGTGGAACGACTTCCATTCCTCGATGCCGCTGATGGTGGCGTCACCGAGTTCCCTGCGGAAATTCCTGATCCATTCGAGCTGTGCCTCGATCATGTGGACCTGGTACTCGGTCTCCACGACGAAGATCCGGGGAAGGGCGCCGCCCAACTGGCCGAGCACCCCCCGGAGCGCCGCCGCCTGCACGGCCAGGGCCTGCTCCCTGTCGGCCAGCAGCTCGGTCACCTCGTCCGGCGGCAGGACGGGAAGCAGCGACAGGGCGGTGTCGAAGGCGGGGAACTCCGCGGCCGGGACCGCGATGAGATCGGACAGCCAGTCCAGCATCTCGATCCGCCCGGACTCCGTGATGCCGTAGAGCGTGCGCTCGGGGCGGTTGCCCTCCCGCTGTACGCCCGCGACCTCCACGTAACCGTGCTTCTCCAGGTTCTGGACCACGGTGTAGAGCGAGCCGAAATTGATCTTGACGCTGTGCTGCTTGCCCCGACGGCGCAGGGTCTGGGCGATCTCGTACGGGTGCATCGACCGCTCGGCGAGCAGCACCATCACCGTGAGTGCCAGAGGATTACTGAGCTTGCGCCGCTTTGGCCACCGCCCCCACCACCCTTCGCTCGCCACCGAATACTCGTCAACGCACATATCGCGAGTTCTCAGAACCCGTCAACCGCGATGTATCGCGAAATCCACAGGGTGCGGAGGCGGGGCGTGGAAGTATTCGCACACTTTCCCGTCCGCCGACCAATCCGCACCGCCATCGGCTCCGAATCACCAGTGGAGACCGATGACCGTCCCGGGAGGAAGCCCGCGTGAAAGAAGCCGTGCACATCAGCGGACTGGCCTCGGCCGGACCCGACCTCCAGGAACTCCTGGGGATGGTGGCCAGAGGTGATCAGGACGCTTTCGCCCAGGTGTACGAAGCTGTCTGCGGCCCGGTGCTCGGGCTGGTGAGAAGTGTCCTGCGCGATCCCGCCCAGTCGGAGGAGGTCGCACAGGAGGTGCTGGTGGAGGTGTGGCGCACCGCGCCCCGCTTTCAGGCGGCCCGCGGCAGCGCCATGAACTGGGTGCTGACGCTGGCCCATCACCGCGCCGTGGACCGGGTGCGCTCGGTGGAGGCGACGACGGCACGTGAGCACAAGGCGGCGCTGCTCGACCGCACCCCCGCCTTCGACGACGTCACCGAACAGGTCGAGAGCCGGCTGGAGCGGGAGCAGGTCCGCCGCTGTATGCGGACGCTCTCGGAACTGCAACGGGAATCCGTCACACTGGCGTACTACCGCGGACTGACCTATCGCGAGGTGGGCGAGCTGCTGGCGGTACCGCTCGGAACGATCAAGACTCGACTGCGCGACGGGCTGATCCGGCTGCGCGACTGCCTCGGGGTGAGCGCATGAGCAACGCCGGACTTCACACACTGACCGGGGCCTACGCCCTGCACGCGCTCCCGGAGACCGAGCGCCGGGAGTTCGAACGCCACCTGGGCGACTGCGAGGCCTGCTCCGTGGAGGTGCGGGAGCTGTCGGAGACCGCCACCCGGCTCGGCCTCGCCGTATCGGCCACGCCCTCGCGGGATCTGCGCGAGCGGGTGCTGCGGGAGATCACGACCGTACGCCAGGAGCCGCCGTCCAGCGGTCACCGCGCCCGCTCCGGCGGTACGGCGGGGCGGAACAGCGCGGCCAGGGCCGGGCGGTGGTCGAAGTTCGCGCTGGCCGCGTGCCTGGCGGCGGCGGCCGGATTCGGCGGCGTCGCCGTCTGGCAGAACCAGGAGGCGCAGGACGCCCGGTCCGAAGCCCGTGCCGGCGAGCAGCGGAGCGCCCAGGTGGCCGAGGTCATCTCGGCGCCCGACGCCCGTACGGATTCGGCCACGCTGAGCGACGGCGCGAAGGGCACCGTGGTGGTCTCCAAGAGCCAGAACCGGGCCGTGTTCCTGGCCTCGGGGCTGGCGGAGGCTCCCGGCGGCAAGGTCTACCAGCTGTGGTTCGAGGACAGCGGCACGATGCGCTCGGCAGGGCTGATGCAGGCGACCGGCCCCTCCTCGACGACGTACGCGACCCTGCTCGACGGGCCGGTGGACGGCGCGACCGGGATGGGCGTCACCGTCGAGCCGGCGGGCGGCTCCGAACAGCCGACCTCCACACCGCTGGCACTGATGAAGCTGCCGGCCTGAGACGGTGGCCCGGATCCGGCCGGAACAGAGCGTTCCGGCCGGATCCGGGCCGCATGAGCCGGGCCACTACGGGAACATGTCGTGAGCGGGACCGCCGGCCGCCACGCGGCGCGGGTCCCGCCCCCGGACGCGGTGGTCTCCGTACTCGCCCAGGGCAGGGTCGTCCCGGCGGGCCGGGGCCACTTCGCGGTGCTCACCCCGTACCTCCGCCGTTGGGAGGCGATGGAGGTACGGGGCCCACTGCACCGCGCCACGATCCCTAGGGCCTCCGTGGCGGCCGGGGGAAGAATCCGCTCGTCCTGGCGGTGTACTCGGCGAACCCGGGGCGCTCGGCCATATGCCGCTCCAGCAGGGCCTTTCCGCTGCCGCCGATGAGCAGGAAGCTCATCAGCACGGGCGCCACGACGGTGGCCGCGGCCGCCGCCGGTGCCTCGCAGACCATCAGGAACAGGCCCCACCACACGCAGAAGTCACCGAAGTAGTTCGGATGCCGGGTCCAGGACCACAGCCCCCGGTCCATGATCCGCCCGCGGTTGGCCGGATCCGCCTTGAACCGGGCCAGCTGGTGGTCCCCCACCGCCTCGAAGCCGAGCCCGACCGCCCAGAGCGCGGTCCCCGCCCACACCAGGACCCCGGCCGGCCCCCGCACGTACCCGGCCGCCTGCACCGGCAGCGAGATGAGCCAGACCAGCGCCCCCTGAAGCAGGTACACCTTCCGCAGGGCGTACAGCGCGGGGCTGCCCGGTGCTCTGGCAAGCATCGCCTCGTAGCGCGGGTCCTCCCCGTGCCCCCTCCCCCGGCGGGCGATGTGCCAGGCCAGCCGCAGCCCCCAGACCGCCGTCGCCACCGTGACCAGCAGCCGCCGGGTACCGTCCCCGCCGCCGCCCGCCGACATGGCGTACGAGACCAGCGCGACGGCGGTGAAGCCCAGGCCCCACGCGATGTCCACGACGCGGTGCACGCCCTTGCGCAGCGCGACGGCGAAGGTGGCGAGCATGACGGCGAGGGCGGCGCCCGCGGCGGGCGCGAGGCCCTGTGCGAACGCCGCCCATCCGAAGCCGTTCATCCGGTGGCCCCGGCCGTCATGCCGTCGCGGGCGGGCGGTACCGCCGCCGGATCGGCGTACCAGCCCCGCCGGGTGGCGGGCATCCCGGCGGTGCCGGTCTCCTCCGGCCGTACGGAGAGGATCTGGTCGACGCCCATCCGCCGTTCCTCGAAGACGAGGGCGCCACCGGCCAGGTAGAGCCGCCACACCCGTACGGTCTCCTCGCCGACCAGGTCGACGAACTCCTGCTGCTTCAGCTCCAGGGTCTCCCGCCACGCGTCGATGGTCCGTACGTAGTGCTCACGCAGCCCCTCGACGTCACGTACTTCGAGTCCGGCGCCCTCCAGCAGCGCGACTGTCTCACCGAGCGGGCGCATGTGCATGTCGGGTGCGATGTACGACTCGATGAACGCGCCGCCGCCCGGGGCGTCGCGGCCCCGGGACATCTGCTGGACCAGCACCCGGCCGTGCGGGCGGACCATGGCGTGCAGCGTCGCGGTGAAGGCGGGGTACTCGGCGTCACCGACGTGTTCGCCCATCTCGATGGTGGACACCGCGTCGTATCCGCCCTCGTGGCCCGGGGTTCGGCCGATGTCCCGGTAGTCGCAGCAGCGGACCTCCACCAGGTGCTCCAGGCCCCGTGCCGCCACCTGCGCGCGGACGTGGGCGGCCTGCTCCCGGGCGAGGGTGACGGCGGTGACGCGGACGCCGTGCCGCTGGGCGGCGTACAGGGTCAGCGATCCCCAGCCGCAGCCGATGTCGAGCAGCCGCGCCCCGGGGCGCAGGTCCAGCTTCCGGCAGATGAGTTCGAGCTTGTCGTGCTGGGCGTCGACGGCCGCGTAGCCGGGTGCGTCACTGGTCCAGTAACCGCAGGAGTAGGCCATCGTCTCGTCGAGGAGCAGGGCGTAGAAGTCGTTGGAGAGGTCGTAGTGGTGGCTGATCGCCGCCCGGTCTCGGGACTTGCTGTGCAGGGCGCCGTGGAGTCCCGCGCGGGCGGCGGGGACCGGCGGCCGGGGGCCCACCGCGCCCAGGCGCAGTGCGGTGCCGGCGGCCCGGAGCCGGTCCCCGACACCGGGCCGCGGCGCGCGCAGTCCGCGCTCGCGTACCGCGTGGCGGATCGCCCGCAGGGCCTCGGCCAGGTCGCCCTCGACCTCGACGTCACCGGTGATGTACGCCTCGGCGAGGCCCAGTTCGCCCGGTGCCCAGAGCAGCCGGCGCAGCGCCCGCCGGGACCGGACGTGGACCAGGGGGCCGTCGGCGGCGCCGGTCTCGCTGCCGTCCCACATCCGCACCCTGACCGGGAGGGGTCCGCCGAGCAGCTGTTCGACGAGGGGTTCGAGGCGCTGGGCGGCGCCGGTCGTCTGCTGGTTGCCGGTAAGAGTCATCACGCCGTTTCCTGACGGGTCAGCAGCAGTTGCCGCACATGGAGGTAGCCGGAGCGGAATCCCGCCTCGGAGTAGGCCAGATAGAAGGTCCACATGCGGCGGAAGACCGCGTCGAAGCCGAGTGCGTCGACTTCCGCCGTCCGTTCGGTGAACCGTTCGCGCCACAGCCGCAGCGTCTCGGCGTAGTGGGTGCCGAAGTCGTCGCACCGGTCGATGCGCAGGCCGGTGTGTTCGGCCGTGACCTCCGCCATGGCCTCGACGGACGGCAGGAGTCCGCCGGGGAAGATGTACTTGTGGATCCAGGTGAAGGTGGTCCGGGAGGCGCGCATCCGGTCGTCCGGCATGGTGATGGCCTGGAGGGCGATGCGGCCGCCGGGGGCCAGCCGCTCCTCCAGCGTCCGGAAGTAGACCGGCCAGTACTCCGCGCCGACCGCCTCGATCATCTCGACGCTGACCACCGCGTCGTAACTCCCCTCGACGCTGCGGTAGTCGCAGAGCCTGACCTCGGCCCGGTCCGCGTACCCGGCCTCGCTGATCCTGCGGCGGGCCAGGTCCCGCTGTTCGGCGGAGAGGGTGACGGAGAGGACGCGAGCCCCTCGGGCGGCGGCCCTGATCGCCAGTTCTCCCCAGCCGGTGCCGATTTCGAGGAGTTCGGTGCCGGGTCCGACCCCGGCCAGGTCGAGCAGCCGGTCGATCTTGCGGTGCTGTGCGGCGGGCAGCGCCTCGGCGTCCGCGGGGAAGCTGCGGAAGACGGCGGACGAGTAGCTGAGGGTCTCGTCGAGGAAGAGCGCGAAGAGTTCGTTGGACAGGTCGTAGTGGTGGCTGATGTTGTCCCGGGCGCCTTCCGGGGTGCCGAGCTGTTCGGCGGGCCGGCGTCCTGCCCAGAGTCCGCGCAGCTTCTGGAGGGGCTGCGGGATCAGGGTGGCGACGTGCCCGGCGAGGACCGTGAGGACGCCCACCGGGTCGGGCGAGTCCCATTCGCCCGCCATGTACGACTCCCCGAAGCCGATCAGGCCGTTCACGCCGATCCTGCGGAAGAAGGCGTCGGGGTCGCGGATGTCCATCAGGGGGCCGCCGAGGCCGATGTCCTCCTGTCCGGCGAGCCGGGCGCGCAGCGGGAGCCGGGCCAGTGCGTGGCGTACGAGCCGGCGCGCGACGGCGGTCCGCAGCCGGGACGCGTGCGGCGGCCGGGCGATGTCCGGCCAGCGCTCGGGGTCGGCGTCCGGGACGTGCGCCGGGGACGGGGCGGGGAATACCGATGACGGGGCGGCCGCCGGGGGCGAGGTGGCCGGGGACGACGGGGAGTGGGACGTGGACACGCTCACTGCATTCCTTCCTGAACGGTGTGGCGGGGACGGGGCCGCACGGGCAGTCCGCGCAGCAGGAGGCGGATTCCGTGCAGCCGGATGGCGATCGAGACGACCGCCGTGGACCAGGGGTGGCGCAGCGCCAGGCGGAGCAGTACGCGCGGGGTCACCGGGCGTCGCACTCCGCGCACGGTGGCGGTGAAGGGCCGCATGCCGGACCGTTCCAGATGCACCGCCAGTTCGAGCCGGGGTCCGGGCTCCGGGAGCCGCATCCGGTAGGCGCCGTCGACGCCGAAGAACGGCGAGACGTAGAACTCCTTCTCGGTGGAGGCCCGTCCGGCGGTGTCGGGGCGCAGCAAGTAGCAGTGCCGTTCGCCGTAGGTGTTGTGCACCTCCGCGACCGTGCAGAGCGGGGTGCCGTCGGCGCGGCGGCACCAGTAGACGGTCAGCGGGTTGAAGACGTGGCCGAACACCCGGGCCTGGGTGAGCATCCGCACCGTTCCGTCGGCGAGGTCGACGCCGTTCGCGGCCAGGAAGCGGCTCAGACCGGCCCGGATGGTGGGGGCCGTGCCGCCGAAGTGGTCGCGCGGGTCGAAGCGGGCCAGGACGCGCAGGGCCGCGGGCAGCGGCGGCGGTCCGTCCGGGTCGATCAGCCACAGGTAGGTGCGGTGCCGGAAGGCGTACGTGACGGGCGCGGACCGTACGTGGGCGATGGTGCACGGGTAGAGGGCGTTCACCAGTCCACCCCCAGGCTCCTGGCCGCGTCCGCCCCCGAGCGGCAGCCGTCCTCGTGGAATCCCCAGCCGTGGTACGCCCCCGCGTAGGCGGTGCGCGGTCCTGACAGGGCGGGCAGCCTGCCCTGCGCCGCGACCGACTCCGGGGTGTAGACGGGGTGTTCGTACACCATGCGGGCGCGGACCAGTCCGGGGGCGACGCGGTCCGCGCCGTTCAGCGTGACGACGAAGGTCTCCGGGGCGTCGAGCCGCTGGAGCCGGTTCATGTCGTAGCTGACGGTGACATGGTCGGGGCTCGCGGTGCAGGACGGCATCAGGTAGTTCCAGGAGGCGCGGGCCCCTGGGGCACTCGGCAGCAGCCGGGTGTCGGTGTGCAGGAGGGTGGGGTTGCGGGAGTAGCGGAACGCGCCGAGGGTGTCGCGCTCCTCGTCCGTGGGGTCTGCGAGCAGGCGCAGCGCCTGGTCGGGGTGGGTGGCGACGACGACGGAGTCGAACTGCTCCGTGGTGTCGTCGGCGGTGGTGATCTCCACGCCGTCGGGGTGCCGGCGCACCGAACGGACCGGGGTCGAGGTGCGGACGGCTCCGAGCTCCTTGGTGACCCGTTCCACGTAGGCGCCCGATCCGCCGGTGACGGTCCGCCACACCGGGGAGCCGCTGACCGAGAGCAGCCCGTGGTGGTCGAGGAAGCGGAAGAGGTAGCGGGCCGGGTAACGCATCGCCGTCACCGGGTCGCAGGACCAGACCGCGGAGACGAGCGGGGTCAGGAAGTGGGCCGTGAAGTAAGGCGAGAAGCGGCCCCGGGCGGCGAACTCGCCCAGCGTCATGGTGTCCGCGCCGGGTCCGCCGTCCGCCAGCAGGCGCCGGGCGGACCGGTGGAAGCGGGGCACCGCCGCCAGCATCCGCAGGTAGGCCGGATTGCGGACCGCCCCCGGCCGGGCGATGAGGCCCGCCGCGCCGCGGGCGCCCGCGTACTGAAGTGCGCAGCCCTCGCACCGCACGGACATGCTCATCTCCGACTCCTGCGTGGCGACGCCGAGTTCCGCGAAGAGCCGCAGGAGGTGCGGGTAGGTGCGCCGGTTGTGCACGATGAACCCGGAGTCCACCCGGTGGACGCGGCCGTCCGACGCGGGCAGTTCGTGGGTGTGCGCGTGGCCGCCCACCCGGCTGTCCGCCTCGAACAGCGTCACGTCGTGGGCCGTCCGCAGGATGTGGGCGGCCGTCAGTCCGGCCACCCCGCTGCCCACCACGGCTGTCCGTCGCCGCATCCCTGTCATACCGCTCCCTTCGAGCACCGGCGCCATCACCCGTCCTTCTGTTTCCGGGGCAGCGGCGGATGCCTCTCGCGTGTGATTCGTTGCAGGTCGCACCGTGGATTGGCGGTGATCCGCTCTCATCCATTCGGGTGAGGGACCAATCCGCCGGGCGACCGGCTCCGAATCCCCGGTGTGAGCGAAGATCAGAACGATGCGCAGGACGGGGCCCATGGGTCCCGGCGATCCCGCTGGGCGCGAGCCGCTCTCGCCGCGCTCAGCGGTCTGATCGCCGGGTTCAGCGCCCTGGCCGTCGCCGAGTTGGCAGCGGCGGCGGTCCGTCCGGAGGCGGGTCCGGTCACGGCGGTGGGCGGTGCGGTCATCGACCGCACTCCCCCGGCGCTGAAGGACTTCGCCGTCCGGCACTTCGGCACCAACGACAAGCTGGTCCTGGAACTGGGGATCCTGGTTCTGCTGGCCGGATTCGCCGTGGTGGTCGGAGTGCTGGCGCTGCGGCACCGGCTCATCGGCTCGGCCGCGGTCCTGGTCTTCGGTGTGGTCGGGGCAGTCGCGGCGGTGGGCCGGCCGGAGGGGCAGCCGGCCGACGCGCTGCCCTCTGTGGTGGGTGCCGTACTGGCCGCAGGAGTGCTGTATCTCCTGGTCGGACGGCTCGCCCTGGTTCCCGGTCCCTCCCCCGCGGCTGGCGGGAGGGGCGGGGGGCCGGCGCCTCGCACCTTCGACCGGCGGGGCTTCGTCATCGCGGCGAGCGCCGCGGCGGCGGCCTCCGCGGGCGCCGGGGTGCTGGGCCGTCGGCTCACCTCCGCCGTCCAGGCCGGGGCGACCGCCTCACGTCACGACCTGGTGCTGCCCGTACCCGCCTCCGCGGCGCCGGCGGTACCGGCCGGCGCCGATCTGCGGATCCGGGGGCTGGGCTCGTTCATCACGCCGAACAAGGACTTCTACCGGGTGGACACGGCCCTGGTCGTCCCGCGCATCGACGCGAACGACTGGAAGCTGAGGATCCACGGCAAGGGCGTGAAGCGCCCGGTGGAGCTCACCTTCAAGGACCTGCTGCGCCGCGAGATCATCGAGCGCGACATCACCATGACGTGTGTGTCCAACGAGGTCGGCGGACCGTATGTCGGCAACGCCCGCTGGATCGGGGTGCGGCTGGCCGATCTGCTGCGCGAGGCGGGGGTGAAGCCGCCGTCCCGCGGCGGACCCGCCGACCAGATCATCACGCGCTCGGTGGACGGCATGACCATCGGCACCCCGGTCGAGACGGTGATGGACGGCCGCGACGCGATCCTCGCCCTCGGCATGAACGGTGAGCCGCTGCCCTTCGAGCACGGCTTCCCGGTCCGGATGGTCGTTCCCGGCCTGTACGGATATGTGTCGGCGTGCAAGTGGATGAAGGACATCGAGCTCACCACCTTCGCCGACTACGACGCCTACTGGGTCAAGCGGACCTGGTCCCAGCAGGCCCCCATCAAGACCGAGTCCCGGATCGACACCCCCCGCCCGTTCGCCTCACCGAAGCCCGGCACGATCCCGGTCGCCGGGGTCGCCTGGGCCCAGCACCGCGGGATCTCGCGGGTCGAGGTCCGGGTGGACGGCGGACCGTGGCACACCGCGCGGCTGGCCGCGGAGGACAGCCGGGACACCTGGCGCCAGTGGGTGTGGGAGTGGCCGGCCACCTCCGGCAACCACACCCTCGAGGTCCGCGCGACGGACCGTACCGGCGTCACCCAGACCGACAAGCGGGTCGGCACGGTGCCCAACGGGGCGACCGGCTGGCACTCGGTGGTGGTCGACGTGTCCTGACCGGACACCCCCCCGCCACATCGCCCGGCTTCCGTGCGGAGCACGGCCACGGGCTCGCACACTCCCCCTTGCTCACTTCACGTAATCACCCCGTTACCCTTACCGACCCAGGAGAACATCATGAACACCCTCCACATCCGCCGCGCCGCCCTCGCCGTGTCCGCGGCAGTGGTGCTCCCGCTCGCCCTCACCGCCTGTTCCAGCGACTCCAAGGACAGCGCCTCCGGCTCCACCGCCAGCTCCGCGAAGGCATCGGCCTCCGCCTCCGCCGGCGACTCGATGAACATGGACAAGCCCTTCGGACCGGGCTGCGCGTCCGTGCCGAAGAGCGGCTCGGGCTCCTTCGACGGCATGGCGAAGGACCCGGTCGCCACGGCCGCCTCGAACAACCCGGCGCTCTCCACCCTCGTCACCGCCGTGAAGAAGGCCGGGCTGGTCGACACCCTGAACAACGCCCAGAACATCACGGTGTTCGCCCCGACCAATGACGCCTTCGCCAAGATCCCGAAGGCCGACCTGGACAAGCTGCTGGCCGACAAGGCCGAGCTGACCAAGGTGCTCACGTACCACGTGGTGGGCGAGAAGCTGGCGCCGAAGCAGCTGGACAAGGGCTCCTTCGAGACCCTGGAGAAGGGCAAGCTGATGACGTCGGGTTCGAACATGGAGTACACCGTGAACGACTCCTCGAAGGTCGTCTGCGGCAATGTCCCGACCGCCAACGCGACGGTCTACATCGTCGACTCCGTCCTGATGCCCCCGAAGTAGCCTCACTGCTGAACGACGCGCGCCCCCGGTGGATGCCGGGGGCGCGCGTCGTCGCGATTCCCGACGAAATTCAGCTGCCTGGAAACTACACATAAGGCACAAATAAGAGCAGAATGGCATAGCAGGCCGCTCATCGCACAAGGCGCTACTGGCCTGCGGGAGCGAAGGAGACGAACCTCATGTCAAACGTCTCGCACGCCGGCCATGACCTGGCCGGACACCCCGACGCCTCCGAAATGCGCGATCGTTACGCCCGGGTGATGGGTGGTCGCGATGTGGCGCTCGTGGACGGACCGGTGTTCCTGGTCGGCCTGTACTGCGCCATCTCGCCCTGGGTGCTGCACTTCACGACAAGCCAGACAACCCTGGTGAACCACAACCTGATCATGGGTATCGCGATCGCCGTGCTGGGTCTCGGGTTCACCGTGATGCCGCAGAGGATGTATGGCCTGAGCTGGGCCATCTGCGCCATGGGCGCCTGGATGATCGTCTCGCCCTGGGTGGTGGGCAGCAGCCCGGACATGGGCGTCGTACTCAACAACGTCATCATCGGCGGGTTGACGGTCCTGCTCGGGCTGGTCTGCGCGGGGGCGTCGCTGAGGAGCAGCCGGGACCGGTCGTAGAACGCGCCCCTGGGCTCTGACGGCCTGCACCGCGGATCGTCCACGGTGCGGGCGTCGGCGTGCCCGGAGCAGGACGCGCGGGCACCCCCCTCTCCCGCCGGTCTTCGCGACGACCGCAACTATTCATGCCCCTCACGGGTCTTGTGGGTTGACGGCAGCTACCTGTGGCCCCTCGGGCAGCCGGTAGCGGCATTCGGGAAGTACTGGACGGGAGTGGGCACATGGCGCGGCATCTGATGGCGTGTACGGCTCTGGCGACAGCTGTGGCGGCGGGGGCTCTGGTGGCACCAGCCGCCTTCGCCGCACCGGTTCACGGGGCGGCGGCGTCGTCGAAGACCCCGCGGAAGGCGGCCGCACCCGCACCGGGCGACGTGGACGGCGACGGCTTCGGCGACCTCGCCGCGGGCTCTCCGGAGGGCACCATCAAGGGTTACGCGAAGGCGGGTTACGTCTCCCTCGTCTACGGCACGGACCAGGGCGTACGGGTCACCCGGCACAAGGGCATCACCCAGGACACGGCCGGAATCCCCGGCGAACCAGAGGCAGGTGACCGGTTCGGTTCCTCGGTGGCCATGGGCGACGTGGACGGCGACGGGTACACCGACCTGGTGATCGGATCCGGCGGCGAGGCCATCGGGACGGTGGCGGGCGCGGGCGCCGTCACCGTCGTCTTCGGCGCCAAGGGCGGACTGGGCAGCGACGCCATCGCGTTCCACAACCCGAAGCCCTCCTCGCGTGAGGCCTTCGGCGACAACCTGACGGTCGGGGACTTCGACCACGACGGCCGGGACGACATCGCGGTCGCCACCGACACGAAGGTGAACGTCGTACGCGGCGCGAGCAACCTGCGGGACGTCGCCAAGCCGGCGATGACCGCGTACGCCCCGCCGGGCGGCGGCGCCGGAATGGGGCCGATCTCCTCGGGCGACATCAACGGCGACGGCTACACGGACCTGGTCACACAGGCCAACTTCGACGACGGGGCCGACGAGGGGACCTTGGGTGTGCTGCCGGGCTCGGCGCAGGGCCTCAAGACGCAGCCGATCGGCCGGGTCGGGCTGCCCTTCAACGGCTACAGCGTCGTGACCGGTGACATCACGGGCGACGGCCGGGACGACGTGGTCGTGGACACCAACTATTCCGACGGCCCCGACGAGTTCCTGCTGCGCATGTTCCCGGGCACCGCCGCCGGGCTGGGCGCGGGGGTGCCCTACGGCGGCGCGGTGGAACCGGGCAGCGTGGGCGTCCTCGCGGACACCGATGGCGACGGGCATGCCGACCTGGTGACCACCGTGATCGATGAGCCGGACTCCGACGGCATCCAGAACGCGGGCGCCCTGACCGTCGTACCGGGGGCGACGACCGGGCTGGACGCGGCCCGCGCCCGGAAGCTGACCCTGGACTCGCCGGGGGTGATGGGCGTGATGGAGGGCAACGACCAGTTCGGCTGGTCCGTGACGGCCGGGGACTTCGACGCGGACGGGCGCGCGGACCTGGCGGTCGGCGCGCCGGGGAAGTACCTGGCGACGGGCGCGATAAGCGTCATCCCCGGTTCGAAGACGGGACCGACCGGGACGGGCTCGATCCTCTTCACCCCGGAGTCGCTGGGCCACCCGACCGCGAAGGCCCGATTCGGCTCAGCCGTCAGCGCGCGGACCGCGCGCTGAGGACCACCGGCTGACGACGATACGTATGGGTGCGGGGAGGGCATCGCCCTCCCCGCACCCATACGGCTCACCCCACGGAGCTGTAGGCCACCACTCCCCGCAGCACCTCGTCGACGGCCTTCCGTGCGTTGCGTCCCACCGAACTGCCCTCGCGCGGCGCCGCGGCGGCCACCTGCCCCAGCACATCGATCACCTGCTTGCACCAGCGCACGAAGTCGCCCGCGGGCATCTCCGCCTCGCGCAGCACCTCGTCCAGCGTCCGGCCGGACGCCCACATGTACACCGCCCAGGCGAAGCCGAGATCGGGTTCGCGCTGTCCGACCCCCTCCGCCTGGTTGATCTTGAAGTCCTCCTCCAGGGCATCGAGCCGCCCCCAGATCCGGACCATCTCGCCCATCGCCGTCTTCGCCGGACCGGACGGCAGCTTGGGCGCCACCGCGTCGTCGGACTGCCGGGCCTCGTACACCAGCGCCGAGACGCACGCGGCGAGTTCGGCGGGGTTGAGCCCCTCCCACACACCTGCGCGCAGACACTCGCTCGCCAGCAGGTCCAGCTCGCCGTAGAGGCGGGCGAGCCGCTTGCCGTGCTCGGTGACCTCGCTGCCGCGCAGGTAGTCGAGCTCGGTGAGCAGCGCGACGATCCGGTCGAAGGTGCGGGCGATCGTGTTGGTGCGCCCCTCGATGCGGCGCTCCAGCTGCTGGGTGTCCCGCTGCAGCCGGTGGTAGCGCTCGGCCCACCGCGCGTGGTCCTCGCGCTCGTCGCAGCCGTGGCAGGGGTGCGCGCGCAGCTCGGCCCGGTAGCGGGCGATCTCGCGGTCGTCGGCGGCGCCGGAGCGCTCCTTGCGGTGCCGCTCCGGCACGATGTGCCCGGCCTTGGTGCGCAGCGCGGAGGCCAGATCGCGGCGCGACTGCGGTGAGCGCGCGTTGAACGACTTGGGGACGCGCATCCGCTCCAGCGCCTCCACCGGCACCGGGAAGTCGATCGAGGCCAGCCGCTTGACCTGCCGTTCGGCCGTCAGCACCAGGGGGCGCGGCCCGTCGTGGTACTCCATGCCCCGGTGTCCGTGCCCGTTGGTCCGCCCTGCGGGCAGTCCGGGGTCCAGGACGAGTGCCAGTCCGGCGAACTTCCCGGTCGGCACATGGATGACATCGCCGGGCTTGAGCTTCTCCAGGGAGGCCGCCGCCGCGGCCCGCCGCTGCGACGCGCCGTGCTTGGCGAGCTCGGTCTCCCGGTCCTTGAGGTCGCGGCGGAGCCGCGCGTACTCCTCGAAGTCACCGAGGTGGCAGGTCATTCCCTCCTTGTAGCCCTCCAGGCCCTCCTCGTTCTTCTGGACCTGGCGGGAGATCCCGACCACCGAGCGGTCCGCCTGGAACTGTGCGAACGAGGTCTCCAGCAGTTCGCGCGAGCGGTGCCTGCCGAACTGCTGCACCAGATTGACGGCCATGTTGTACGACGGCCGGAAGCTGGAGCGCAGCGGATACGTGCGCGTACCCGCGAGTCCGGCGAGCGCTCCGGGGTCCATGCCGCGCTGCCAGAGCACCACCGCATGACCCTCGACGTCGATCCCGCGCCGCCCGGCCCGGCCGGTCAGCTGGGTGTACTCGCCGGGGGTGATGTCGGCGTGCTGCTCGCCGTTCCACTTGACGAGCTTCTCCAGGACCACGGAGCGTGCGGGCATGTTGATGCCGAGGGCCAGCGTCTCGGTCGCGAAGACCGCCTTGACGAGCCCGCGCACGAAGAGCTCCTCGACGACCTCCTTGAAGGTCGGCAGCATCCCCGCATGGTGCGCGGCGATGCCCCGCTCCAGGCCTTCGAGCCATTCGTAGTAACCGAGGACGTGGAGGTCCTCGGTGGGGATGGACGCCGTGCGTGCCTCGACGATCTCCCGTACGAGCCGGCGCTTGTCCTCGTTGTTGAGCCGGAGCCCGGCCTGCAGGCACTGCTGCACGGAGGCCTCGCAGCCGGCCCTGCTGAAGATGAACGTGATGGCGGGAAGCAGCCCCTCGGCGTCCAGCCGGTCGATGACCTCGGGCCTCGACGGGGTCCAGATCCGGCTGCGCTGGCGCCGCTCGCGCTCGCGGTCCGCCTCGCGCACCATCTTTCCGCGCCGGCGCTCGCGCGGGTTGTATCCGCGCTGGTTCTCCATCCGGGCGAGCCGGACGAGGTCGGGGTTGACCTCACGGCGGCCGACGCCACGGCCGCCGTGGTCGCTCTCCTCCTCGAAGAGGTCGTACATCCGGCGTCCGGCCAGCACGTGCTGCCAGAGCGGTACGGGACGGTGCTCGGAGACGATCACGGCGGTGTCGCCGCGGACGGTGTCCAGCCAGTCACCGAACTCCTCGGCGTTGGACACGGTCGCCGACAGTGACACCAGCGTCACGGATTCGGGGAGGTGGATGATCACTTCCTCCCACACCGCGCCCCGGAAGCGGTCGGAGAGGTAGTGCACCTCGTCCATCACCACATAGCCGAGCCCGTTCAGCGCCTGGGAGCCCGCGTACAGCATGTTCCGCAGGACCTCGGTGGTCATGACGACCACCGGGGCGTCGGCGTTGACGCTGTTGTCGCCGGTGAGCAGGCCCACCTTGTCCGCGCCGTAGCGCTTGACGAGGTCGGCGAACTTCTGGTTGGAGAGGGCCTTGATCGGTGTGGTGTAGAAGCACTTACGGCCCTGCTCCAGGGCGAGGTGCACGGCGAACTCGCCGACGATCGTCTTGCCCGAGCCGGTCGGCGCCGCGACGAGGACGCCCTTGCCGGCCTCCAGCGCCGTACAGGCCTCGATCTGATAGGGGTCCAGATCGAATTCGTACATCTCGCGGAACGGCCCGAGCGCGGTCGCCTGCTCGGCGGCTCGGATCCGGGAAGCCTGGTAGCGCTCAGCTGGTGAGAGGTCCTCTGTCATCTTGTCCACGAGCCTACCCGCCGGGTCCGACAGTGACGCGATCTTTAATTCACCGTGGCAGAACCCGCCCCGAGCACTCCGACGGCGCCCCTTACGCAGGTCGCGGTCAGCGGTAGCGCCCCGAGCGGTTCGCCGTCCGCGTACGCGGTGACGCCGACCGCTTCGAGCGCGATCGAGGAGACCCGGTGCACGGTGACGACCGGGTGGCCGAGATGGGTGCCCTTGTAGACCTTGGGGAACACCTTGAGCAGGGTGGTGCGGCTGCACTCGCCCACCACGGTCACGTCGAACAGCCCGTCGTCCATGACGGCGTCCGCGCAGATCCGCATGCCGCCGCCGTACGTCGATCCGTTGCCGACGGCTATGAGGGTCGCCGCGACCTCCTGGACCGGGCCGCCGTCGAGGCTCATCCGGTAGGCGATGGGCCGGAACGCGGCGAGCTCGGCGAGGATCGCCAGGTCGTACTTGAACCGGCCGCCGACCCAGCGCATCCGGTTCCCCCGGTCGTTGACCCGGGAGTCGAAGCCGGAGGCGAGCACGGACCCGAACCACCGGTCCCCGGCCCGGCCGAGGTCGATCTCGCGGACGAGGCTTCCCTTGAGCGCCTGTGCGGCCAGCCGGCCGGCCGCGGCCGGATCCCGTATCGGCAGGCCGAGCGCGCGGGCGAAGTCGTTGCCGGTGCCGACGGCCACGACGCCGAGCGGCGTCCGGGTGCCGGCCACGGCCTGCAGGGCGAGCGACATCATCCCGTCCCCGCCGACGGCCACGAGCGCGCCGGTCCCCCCGGCCACGGCGTCCCGGGCCCGCCGCAGCGCGTCTTCGGCGTCCTCACCGAGGACCGTACGGACGGAGAACCCGGCGTCCCGCAACGCGGAAGCGGCCGGCTGCGCGGCGTGCGCGCCCCGGCCGCGTCCCGCGGTGGGATTGACGAAGAGAGTGATCTCGCTGGTCACCCGGGGGACCCTACAAGGTCAGGTGATGTCGTCGTAACCGTTCGACCGGGGCGATCGTCCGCCGTCCCGTTCCCCGTCGG